>NZ_LMCH01000007.1:0-161226 GCF_001623095.1 Pseudovibrio sp. Ad5
TCGAAGTTTCATTGTTGAACACTCTTTCCAAGGCATCCCGGTCCCTCCCTGAATGCCATGTTAATGTGTCAACCATCTCTCCGAACACCTGTCACCTATGTCTCCGGTATGTACACTTGATGCGGGATGACACCGGTGGGTGGGGCAAAGACTGTCTTAAAAAACTTATTCCCCTTCTGAAATCCTCCCATATTCTGAACCTATGCCTACGTAACGGGCTGCTGGCGGAGCGACCGTCAGTTTGTCGTAGGTTGGGCGGGGCTATTGGAAGACGTAACGCACCTTTCAGTGGTCCGGTGAACCGAACTTCAAACGTGACCGCATGGTTTGAGGGGAAGGGCCCAGGACTATAGGGTATCACGCGGTGACAGATACAAGTGCACCGGCAGTAAAACCTGCTTTTGCAAATGGATCTGTCAAAGACGGAGGAACTGTTTGGGCATGGAAACGTGTCTGGATAAGCCATTGTCTTTTCAGGAAACTGACTATCGTACCTTATAGGCAAAAGAGGCGACGTAGTTCATTCCAAAAAAGCCCGGGCAAGGCGTGCAGCCAATGCCGAAGAAACTAACTTAACAAACAGCGCAGGTATTGCCTGCCGCCTTGCTCATCCCGACTTTCGGGTTTCACATGAAAACACCGCCGGAAATCTCCAGCGGTGCTAAAACTGTTTGTGCTTTCTGTACTCAGCTCAGTTTGAGCTGAGCTCTTTGTGCTTTTGCTTGAGAGCGTAGAGCGCTTCCTGAGCCTGACGAGGCGTCATATCATCAGGATCAAGGGTCTCCAACAGTTCAACAAGCTCATTGGAAACAGAGGCTTCCTCATGCTCTTCCGGCTCCGGAATGGTTTCCAGAGGTTGCGAGAAGGATGCAAAGAGCGGCAGATCATCCAAAAGTGTCTCAGCAGGCTTGTTGGTGTCTTGCTCTTCCAGCTGAGTCAGGATCTTTTGCGCGCGGCTGACAACAGTCTTCGGCAGACCAGCCAGTTTTGCGACCTGAATACCATAGGACCGATCAGCAGCGCCTTCGACGATTTCGTGAAGGAAGACAACATCGCCTTTCCACTCTTTCACACGCACGGTCGCGTTGTTGAGACGCTCCAAACGCTGTGAGAGTGCTGTGATTTCATGGTAGTGCGTCGCGAAGAGCGAGCGCGAGCGATTGGTTTCATGCAGATGCTCAATGGCAGCCCATGCAATGGAAAGACCGTCAAAGGTCGCCGTTCCGCGTCCGATTTCATCCAAAATAACCAGAGAGCGGTCCGTGGCCTGATTGAGAATGGCCGCCGTTTCCACCATCTCAACCATGAAGGTTGAGCGGCCTCTGGCAAGGTCATCAGCCGCGCCAACACGAGAGAACAAGCGATCGACGATGCCAATGTGGGCAGTCGTTGCAGGAACGAAACTACCCATTTGAGCCAGCACTGCGATCAATGCATTCTGGCGCAGGAAGGTTGATTTACCAGCCATGTTAGGGCCGGTGATCAGCCAGATCTGGCCGTTTTCATAGCTTTCCTGCGGGCCGAGGTTGGCATTGTTTGCCACAAACGGTTCGCCAGATTTGCGAAGAGCTTGCTCCACCACCGGGTGACGGCCACCTTCAATCGTGAAGGCGAGCGAACCATCAACGATTGGACGGATGTAGTTTTCCGCTTCCGCCAAAACCGCGAGAGAGGTTGAAACATCAAGGACAGCAAGAGCTTCAGCCGCAGCTTTAATCAGGCCACCGGCCTCAACAACGGCCTTGGTCAGCTCGTTGAAGATTTCCAGTTCAATCGCAAGGGCGCGTTCTCCTGCGCTTGCAATTTTGCTTTCCAGATCAGCAAGATCGGTGGTCGTGAAGCGCATGGCACCAGCCATAGACTGACGGTGAATGAAGCGGGCAGAGTCATCCTTCATCGGATCACACTGCGCGGTCGGCGCTTCCATAAACCAGCCAAGCACGTTGTTGTGCTTGATCTTCAGTGAGCGGATGCCAAGCTCTTCAGCCAGATCCGCCTGCATCTGTGCGATGACTTTTCGGCTCTGATCGCGAAGTGCTTTGAGCTCATCGAGGTCTGGATGATAGTCAGGAGCAATAAAACCGCCATCCCGCTTGAGAAGCGGCGGTTCTTCTGCAATTGCGACGCTAAGCTTTTCACCCAGCGCATGCGGTGCTTGCTCCAGCTTTTGCACGGCAAAGCCAACTTCCTGAGGGAAGGCACCGCCAGAGGCGAGCAAACCTGCGATTTCCCGCGCAGATTTCATTGCAGACGCGATGGACTGCAAATCACGCGGGCCACCACGGTCCACTGCAAGACGGGACAGTGCACGAGACATATCCGGCGCGGACTTCAGCAGGCTGCGGATATCCTCGCGCTGCATGGTGTCGGATGCAAAAAACGCAATGGTGTCCTGACGATGACGGATTTGTTCCGGATCCGTAAGGGGACCTGACAGGCGACTGGCGAGCAGGCGGGAACCCGCTCCGGTCACGGTTTTATCAATGGCAGACAGCAAGCTGCCTCGACGCTCGCCGGACAGGGTACGGGTCAGCTCAAGGTTTGCGCGGGTTGCCGGATCAATCAGCAACTGTCCTGCAGCGGCTTCTTTGACTGGTGGGTCGAGAGGAGGGCGCTCGCCGAGCTGGGTTTTGTCGATGTAAGCCAGAATGCCGCTGGCTGCGATCAGTTCAGCACGGGTGTAGTTGGCGAACCCGTCCAGCGTACCGACGGAGAAGTAAGTGGAGAGGCGTTCCTGAGCGTTTGCGCCATCAAAAAACGTGCGAGGAACAGGTGAGAGGGCAGCGCCAAGTCCTTCGACTGTCGCTCGCAACTCGGTTTCCTGAAGAAGTGCGTCAGCAAGCACTAACTCTGATGGATCAATGCGCGCCAGATCAGCAGCAAGGCGCACATCGTCACTTTCAGCCACACGGAACATGCCCGTGGACATATCAATCCAGGCGAGACCATAGAGGTTTCCGTCAGCCGTGCTTCCACCTTTGACCCGCGCTAACGAGGCAAGGAAGTTGTTTCGTCTGGCATCCAGAAGGCGATCTTCCGTGATCGTACCCGGTGTCACCAAGCGCACCACATCGCGGCGAACAACAGATTTGGAGCCACGCTTTTTGGCTTCTGCCGGGTTTTCCGTCTGCTCACAGACAGAAACGCGGTGGCCAAGACCGATCAGTTTTTGCAGATAGTCATCAGCGGCATGCACAGGAACGCCGCACATGGGAATATCATCACCATTATGCTTGCCGCGTTTGGTGAGCGTAATTCCTAGAGACTGAGATGCAACTTCTGCATCTTCAAAAAACAGCTCGTAGAAATCGCCCATTCGGTAGAACAGGAGACTGTCCGGATTAGCCGTCTTAATCTCAATATATTGCGCCATCATGGGTGTGACGCGGCCTTTTGCTGGGGAAGGCTTTTCGATATCTGCTGTAGTCATGGCGCAGACACTAGCAAATGGTTCTATGTGTTTCACCCGTGTCAGTTTAGTTCACAGCTTGAGAACGAGATTTTACGGGGATAATGTCGTCCAGTGATATTTGAAAAGAACACTGCGCTTAAGGGTGAGGAATTTTTCGCATGCCAACCACTGATAAAACAGCAAGCTCGCAGGTCAGCTTTACTGACCAAGACGCGTTAGCCTTCCATAACGAAGGCAAACCGGGCAAGCTTGAAATCTCGCCAACCAAGCCAATGGCCACTCAGCGCGACCTGAGCCTGGCCTATTCTCCTGGCGTTGCTGTTCCTGTGCTGGCAATTGCAGAAGACGCAAGCAAGGCTTACGACTACACCACCAAAGGCAACATGGTTGCGGTTATCTCCAACGGCACTGCCATTCTTGGCCTCGGAAACCTTGGCGCATTGGCTTCCAAGCCGGTGATGGAAGGCAAATCAGTTCTCTTCAAGCGCTTTGCTGATGTGGATTCCATTGACCTTGAAGTGGACACTTCCGACGTTGAGGAGTTCATCGACTCTGTAAAGCATCTCGGCCCTTCCTTCGGTGGCATCAACCTTGAAGACATTAAAGCGCCGGATTGCTTTATCATCGAGCAGCGTCTTCGTGAGATCATGGATATTCCGGTGTTCCACGATGATCAACACGGCACAGCTATTATCGCTGCTGCAGGCTTGATCAACGCAGTTCATATGACAGATCGCGACATCAAAGATGTGAAAGTGGTCTGTAATGGCGCGGGCGCGGCTGGCATTGCTTGTATCGAGCTTGTTAAAGCGATGGGTGTTCCGCATGAGAACGTTCTTCTCTGCGATACAAAAGGCGTGATTTATCAGGGCCGTGAAGCTGGAATGAACCAGTGGAAGAGCGCCCATGCTGTGAAGACAGACAAGCGCGCTCTTGAAGACGCGCTGGATGGTGCAGATGTATTCTTTGGAGTTTCCGTGAAGGGTGCTTTGACACCTGACATGGTGAAGACCATGGCGCCGGACCCAATTATCTTTGCGATGGCGAATCCGGATCCTGAGATTACGCCAGAAGAAGCGAAGGAAGTTCGCCCGGATGCGATTGTTGCAACGGGTCGTTCTGACTACCCGAACCAGGTGAACAACGTTCTCGGGTTCCCGTATATCTTCCGCGGGGCGTTGGACGTTCATGCAACAACCATTAATGATGAGATGAAAGTTGCCTGCGCTCGAGCGCTTGCAGAACTGGCTCGTGAAGATGTTCCTGATGAAGTGGCAGCAGCTTATCGTGGCAGCCGTCCTCGTTTCGGCCCCGAATACATCATTCCGGTTCCGTTTGATCCTCGTCTGATTTCCCGTATTCCTCAAGCAGTTGCACAAGCTGCTATGGACAGCGGTGTGGCACGTCGCCCAATCGTGGACATGGATGCTTATGGTGCGCAGCTGCAGGGTCGTCGTGACCCAATTGCCGGCACTTTGCAGCGGATCATCTCCAAAGTGCGTCAAAATCCGAAGCGCATTGTGTTTGCGGAAGGGGAAGAGCCAGCGGTTATTCGCGCAGCTTCCGCCTTTGTTGCGCAAGGGCTGGGTGAAGCGATTCTTGTTGGCCGTGAAGATGAGATCCGCGCCAATGCGACATCTGCCGGTATTGATGTAAACCGCCCGGGCATTCGCCTTGAAAGTGCGCGATCCTCCACCCGCAATGCGGATTACGCGGAATATCTGTACTCTCGCCTGCAACGTAAAGGCTACCTGCAACGTGATTGTCAGCGTCTCGTCAACAATGACCGTAACTACTGGGCGTCCATTATGGTTGCGCGTGGCGATGCTGATGGCGTTGTAACGGGAACAACACGAAACTATTCAGTTGCGCTGGAAACCGTCAGCCGCTGTATTGATACCAAACCGGGGCACCGCGTGATTGGTGTTTCACTTGTTGTGACACCGGGCAAAACCGTTCTTGTGGCCGATACGGCTGTTCATGACATGCCGACCTCAGAGGAACTGGCGGATATTGCGGAAGAAGCAGCGCATGTTGCCCGCCGTCTTGGGTCCGAGCCTCGCGTTGCTATGCTGGCGTACTCTACATTTGGTCACCCGAAAGGTGAACGGACTGAGCGTCTTCAGGAAGCCGTTAAGATCCTTGATCGTCGCCGTGTGGACTTTGAGTATGATGGTGAGATGGGTGCAGATATTGCACTTAACATGGAGAAGATGGCGGCTTATCCGTTCTGCCGTCTGAATGGACCTGCAAACGTGCTCATTATGCCTGCGTTCCACTCCGCTTCCATCGCGACGAAATTGTTGGAAGAGCTTGGCGGATCAACGCTTATTGGCCCATTGCTGGTTGGCATGGACAAGCCGGTTCAGATTGTACCGATGGGTGCCAAGGATAGCGAGATCTTCAATATGGCAGCTATTGCGGCCTACAACATCACTTAGGTCTGACGGAATTGTGAGATCAGGAAAAGCGTCGCTTCTGCGGTGCTTTTTTATTCCCTAAGCCTCTGATGAAACTACACTTCTATCTGAAAGAAATTATATTAATTACAGATCTCTCAAAAATGGCCAAACAGTCTCAAACCTCTCTTCACCTTGCTATCTAAATGCATGCGAATTGGGTCCGTATTTATAGATATTGTTGGCCTCAACATTGATAGCCTTAAGGGCCTGGGAAAGTTGGGAGTCGATCTATGGTTAAGGGTACGCTCGAAGTTACTGAGTACCAATGGGCGCAGAAGGTTTACAAGCAAAACTCATGGCCGTTCGATGCATATGACGGCGACCCCACTCCTGCTTCGATTGAGACTCACTGCAAAAGTCGTTCTGCTCAATACAAAGCAGAACTTAAGAGCTACAAGGCGCTAAAACCCACTCTCCAAACAGACGCTCAAATGCAAACATTTGATAGTCTTTGCGAGCAAACTCAAAGTCGCATGAAGAATGCAGACTATCTATCGCAAACTGGCAATTTTCTTGATGCGGATAGCACACTGGATGACATAGCAGCACTTGTTGATGGTGTTGGAATTTTAGTAGGGAAGAGCAGGGCTTCAGAGCAGCAGAAAAACGGTGTAGATGGCAAGCAAACTGCTGATAAAGCAGCTACACGCGTTGATCCTCTACTCGCTGTACAACAACGAGTAGCGGAGTTTTCTGCAAAGTTGAAAGGCTACAAAGCTGAGAGGAAGATACTGGTCTCTAAAGATCAGAAAACCTTGTTCGATCAACTCTTCAAACAAGCTGCTTCAACAATGACATTCGTCACCAGTTTGGTAAAAAATAGAGATGCAGATGGTGCTGATCAGCGACTTTTTGATGCTGAAGCGCAATTGCAAGGTGTGCAGCAAGTACTTGAAATACAGAAGCAAACTGTTCGCGATTCGGAAAGTATCAAAGCCGCTCTAAAGGATGCAAATGCTCGGCTTTCAGGAGTCAATGGGCTTCGCAAAACCATTAAATCCCCTCAGGAGCAGAAAGCGTTCACGGATTCTTCAAAGCAAGCAAAAGGGCAAATTAAGCAGGTTGAGGGCTTACTTAAACGACATGAATTTGATGCCTGTCAGGCTGAGTTGAAAGTCCTTAATAACCTAGTTGAAAAAGCAGAGAGTTACGTCAAATTTGTTCCCGTTGATCCGAGTCTTAGCAAACAATTGAAAACGACACGGATTGAAATCCAATCTTGCTATCAGCAGGTAAATGAAGTTCCTGATAAAACTCTCAAACGGGATTTTGAAAAGAACTATCAAGTCGCGATCAACTTACTTGCAGAGACAGAGGATCTGATTGAAGGGCATGGACGTTCCTCTGAGGAAGATATTGCAGCCAATTTAGCTACACTTAAGACCTTAACTGAAGCATTGATAGATTGCGTGGTCAGCACAAAAGAAGCTGCAAAAAAACAAGCAACTAATCAACCGACAGGAAGACGGTCGCGGCCAAACTCAGCTTCGAAGAATGCAGCTCAAAATGCGCTAAATAAAGCTCTTTCCGATTGCACAGGATCTTTGGATGTGGCTCAAGAAAATCTCAACGAGCTTTTGAGGTCTGGGTCCGAGATCAAAGATGCTGCTCTTGCCAGCAGCTTTGCTCAGTATAACAGTGCGGCGCAGACCTATATCACCGAAGGCAAGCAGTATGTAGCGGATCGGAAACTTCAGGAAGCACGAGGCAAACTTGCTACTTGTGAGGATGCAATCAACTCAATGCGGTTCTTCTTAGAATCCGCTCAAGGTTCTCCCGATTTGCAGGCGTCAGAGCAGCAACCATCGCCTCACGATCAAACTGCCTCACCTAGTCAATCAGATCCCATAGCTTCGCACCAAGAAGCTCAGCTTAATGAAGAACGTCTTTTAGAAGAAACAAGGCAAAGAGCTAGCTCTATTCGCAACGCATTGAAAGAAGCAAGAAAGAGGGAAAAGCGTCTGAAGCAGCAACAGGCATCGATCACTGACCAGCAGCTAATGGCACAATTTGTCTCGATGATTGAGCAAGCAGACAAAACAATCCGAGATGTAGGCGTTATGCTTTCTTCAAGACGTGACGGTCGTATCGAATACTCTGAGCAACGCTTACCCTTGATTGATCAGCTCTATCAAAGAGCCCAGGAAATCCTTGATCTGAATAATACTCCTCAACAACACCCCAAAACGCAGGGTGCTCAAAAAACTAGTGATGATGGAGCAAAACAGGCCTTAACTGATCAACTGAAACAGTTAAAAAATGTGATTGCAGTCTCGGTAGCGAATGAATCCACGATTTCAGATCCAAAAATCCTGGATGAAATTGCAACCTATAAAATGCTTTCTGATCAGATGGTTAGTCAGATTGAATTGTACCTGGAAAACAATGACACAAAAGCTGCCCGAGATACTCTGCAGCAACTTCAAGATGTCAGCAAAAACCTTCAGGCCTGTGTAAAGCAGCAGCTGGGACCGGCACAAGAAGAAAAGCGCGCTGAACCAGAACCCATCACTACTCCAAATATCGCTGAGGCCAAAAAATGGGCAAAATCCTTGAAGGGGTTGAAAGCAAGCATACCTAATGAAGACAAAATCCCAGTTTTTGAGAATTGCCAACTGTTGAGTTCAGAATTGATACCGATGATTGAACGTTCAATTAGATCAGGTAACATGGCAGAAGCAGAGGCTCTCCTTGAGCAAGTTGCTGGCTTAATGCGTGAAGTTCAAGAAATAATGTCGGAAAAGAAGTATATTCTTGTACCTTACAAGCATGCAGCCCCGGGCATTCTGAACAACGTCGACTCTCGCAAAACGCCTAGCGGCCCTAATCCAGAACTCTACTGCGAGGAACAAGACGGTAAGTTTTGTCTGAAGCATGCTCTTAATGCGTGTTTGGGTTTTGGAGCAGTATCTCCGCAAGACATGGAAGATGCTCTTTTACAAAATACCTGTGAAGGTTACAAAAACCAGTCCGATATCATAACTTTTGGGGAAGTACGCGAGTATTATCCTGGCTTAACAATCGAAGAGATGCGCCGTCAGATTTCAGAAGACGCTGATGGCTTTTTCCTTAAATCCGCAAAAAAGCAATTCGAGTTGCTCTACGAGGGAATGACACCTGAAGACTATATTCGAGAACGTGGAGCAGATCCTCATACTGGTATGGCTATAATAAAATCAAAACAACAACAACTCGGAGTGCCTAACCTAAAGGATACCCATCTTGATAAGCCTAACTCAGAAGCAGACCTTCAAGCTAATGTGAAGAAAGTCACAGACCTTACGAAAGACGGCACCGTAGATCGATTGATTGTAGGAGCAGGAGCTCATTTTATTGCTCTTCGAAGGAATACTGAAGGTGAGTGGTTTGAAGTGGATAGTAAATCCCCCACGGCGAGAAAAGTTGAACTAGAAGAATATGTTAGACTGAAAGCTAAGCAACACAAGGATGAAGCAATCACAATTATGCACTTTGATGGGGATGTGAACGCTGATGCCACCAAGGGAGCTTCTCAACCGAGGAGGTGAGTTGAGAAGCTGACAGGGAGGTGCGCGCGTGGGTTAGACGCGTCGCATATAGCCTTTGTAGACCCAGCCGATTTGTTCGGAGGTTTGGGCGTCGCGGATGCCGAGCCAGTTGCCTTTGCAGTCGGCGATGTTGATTGCTTGATTTGGGATGAGGCGGCCAATGACGTTGTAATTGGTTCCGGGGCCGGTACGAAGGTTAAGCACGCCTGACTTCAATGGCTTAACTGCATACGTGCCTGCACATGCCTGATCAAACCCGATGGGCACTTTTGGTTGGTGCTGGTAGACTGTCTGTGCTGGGGAGCTGCTTGCAAAAGCAACGAGTGCTCCACATATACCAAGGGTCATCAGATGACCGCGATAAACTCCAGATTTTCTCATTGGTCCCGTCCAGTTCAGGTTCCATAAATGACCAGAACAGGGTGACAAACCCCGATATTTTTGGTCTAACGGTCATTCTGGTATTGCTTGAACACGGTGCAAATATGGTCTCTTCCGCTATGATAAAAATCTGCGGCATCTCTACGAAGGAAACTGCGGACGCGGTTACGAAAGAACAAGTCGATATGATCGGATTTGTCTTTTTTCCGAAAAGTCCGCGCTATGTTTCCATGGCTAAAGCCAAAGAGCTGGCAGACCACGTGCGCGGTAAGACGCAAATTGTTGCACTTACTGTAAACATGGATGATGCAGGCCTGAAGGAAATTGTCGACACTATCTCACCAGATGTTTTGCAGCTGCACGGGAGTGAAACCCCTGAGCGCTGCTCTGAAATTCGCGAGAGTTTTGGCGTTCCTGTGATGAAAGCCTGCGGGATTTCCTCTGCAGAAGACGTGGAGGCACTTACGCCCTATATTCCGCACGTAGACAGATTTCTTCTAGATGCAAAACCACCAAAAAATTCCGATATTCCGGGAGGAAATGGTGTCAGCTTTGACTGGAAACTGCTACAAGGCCTAGAACTTGGAAAGCCTATCATGCTTTCTGGCGGCTTAAGCCCTGATAACGTCCGCGAAGCTTTGGCAATCTCCGGAGTGAGTGATGTCGATGTTTCATCCGGCGTCGAACGCGAGAAGGGCGTTAAAGACATCGAGTTGATTGAGGCTTTTGTGCGTGAAGCGCGCAGCGTTGCCGAGTGAATTTGGGAAGAATTAATGAACCAGCAAGCCAACACATTGCGTTCCGGTCCGGATGATCGCGGCCACTTTGGTGATTTTGGAGGTCGTTTCGTAGCTGAAACGCTCATGCCTTTGATCCTGGATCTGGAAAAGGCTTACAATGACGCAAAGGCTGACCCAGCATATGCGGCAGAGCTGGAAAACCTGAACACCCACTATACTGGTCGCCCATCTGCGCTTTATTTCGCTGAACGCCTGACAGAAGAGCTGGGCGGCGCGAAGATTTACTTTAAGCGCGATGAGCTGAACCACACAGGATCCCATAAGATCAACAACTGTATTGGTCAGATCCTGCTGGCTAAACGTATGGGCAAAACCCGCATCATCGCAGAAACCGGCGCTGGTCAACACGGTGTTGCGACCGCAACAGTTTGTGCGCGCTTTGGTTTGCCATGCGTTGTTTACATGGGTGCTACCGACGTTGAGCGTCAGAAACCAAACGTGTTCCGCATGAAGCTTCTGGGGGCTGAAATTGTTCCCGTTACTGCGGGTGCTGGTACACTTAAGGACGCGATGAATGAAGCGCTACGTGACTGGGTAACCAACGTGGATGACACGTATTACCTGATCGGCACAGCTGCTGGCCCGCATCCTTATCCAGAGATGGTTCGTGATTTCCAGTCTGTGATTGGGGAAGAGACCAAAGAACAGCTGATGAAAGCAGAAGGCAAATTGCCAGATGCTCTCGTTGCTGCAGTTGGTGGTGGCTCTAATGCGATTGGTCTATTCCACCCGTTCCTTGACGATCCATCCGTTGAGATTTACGGCGTTGAAGCTGGTGGTAAAGGCCTTCAGGGTGAAGAACACTGTGCCTCGCTGAACGCAGGTAAGCCGGGTGTACTGCATGGTAACCGCACCTATTTGCTGCAGGATGATGACGGACAGATCCTTGAAGGACATTCCGTTTCTGCAGGTCTGGATTATCCTGGTATCGGCCCAGAGCACTCCTGGCTGAAAGATACAGGCCGTGTGAACTACGTGCCTGCGACCGATGAGGAAGCTCTGGATGCATTCCAGATGCTGACCCGCGTTGAAGGTATCATTCCAGCTCTGGAGCCAAGCCATGCGCTTGCTCAGGTGATCAAGATGGCGCCGAAGATGGACAAAGACAAAGTGATCGTCATGAACCTTTGTGGTCGTGGTGACAAGGATGTCTTCACTGTTGGCAAGATCCTTGGATTTGACCTGTAAGTCATTTGATTTTCAAATGAAAAAGGCGGGCCTTGTGCTCGCCTTTTTTGTTGCCTGAGATTGAATCGGACGTGAAACGATTAGCCCGTGGCAGCAATACCATCCAGAACGCCGGAAACGCCAGCTTCCCAGCCCAAAATGGCGCGCTTACGAGTGATACCCCAATGGTAACCACACATATTGCCCTTTGCCCCGAGGACGCGGTGACATGGAACGACGAAGGACAGCGGGTTCTTTCCAACGGCTGTTCCAACAGCACGAGAGGCTTTGGGATTGCCGAGGTTATTCGCGATCTCCGAATATGTGGTAGCCTTGCCTAAAGGAATTTTCAGAAGTGTTTGCCAAACACGGATTTCAAAGTCCGTTCCGATGAAGACAACACGAAGCGGCTGATCTTCCTTCCATTTATTTGGTTCGAAGATGCGGGAGACGTAAGGAGCGGTGAGTTGCTGGTTCTCTTCAAACTCAGCAGCTGGCCAGCGTTCGCTCATGTCAGTAAGCGCTTTTGCCTCTTCACCAGCATCAGCAAAGGCAAGACCTGCCAGACCACGCTCTGTTACCATCAACAGGACGATCCCAAACGGGCAGGGGTGAAAGCCCCAACTGATCTTTACGCCTGCACCACGCCGTTTGTAGTCGCCAGGCGTCATCGCCTCATGGGTTACAAACAAGTCGTGCAAACGGGCAGGGCCTGAGAGGCCAACTTCGAGCGAGGCTTCCAGAATGCTAGCGGAATCTTGTAAAAGAGCGCGTGCGTGATCGATGGTGATGGCTTGCAGGAACTGTTTAGGAGTAATGCCTGCCCATCTTGAAAACACCCGTTGAAGCTGAATTGGCTGAAGGCCAACGCTGTAGGCAAGCTCTTCAAGGGAGGGTTGTTCCCTCCAATTCTCGGAGATGCCTTGAAGGGTTTTCTGGACGACACGATAGTCCTCAAGAGCAGAACTGTCTTCTACAAACGTGCCATTTGCGAGATTGGCTGCATTAAACATCTTGATTCACGGCTCTTAGATTTCGTTTCTCATTGAGTGGAATCTAAATGATCCTCAGCCTGAGAGCCACCCGAAACGCGAGTACATGGGAACAGAGTATTTCAGGCTTAGGCGTGATCAAACCCACGATTGCGTGCGGAGTGGATTGCCTGAGAAAACGCAGAGGCGAAACTTGTCCGGTCATCCGGGTTCAAAAACGCACCAACAATGAGGAAAAGTTGATCAGAACGCACCAAAATGCGCGTAACTCCAACATCATCATCCCGTTCGATATGGAGTTTCATGTGAAACGGATTGAGCACATACTCCTGCACGTCGCCTTTGTACGTGACGTGTTTCAATCTGACCTCAAGCGGGGAAACGCTGATTTCCTCATAGGTTTCAGCCGTCGCAAAGTTGTGCCTGAACGCGAGCCAGAGAAAGAGAACAGGTAATGATAGGAGGATAGGTGCAGGCCATAATCCCATAAGAACAAGCACGAGCGAATAAAAGCCAGCAATCAAGCCAGCGCACCAAAGAACGATGTTCACGCCCCGGCGGGACAGTGAGCGGTGCGGGGTCAGAACAGCCTGAAAGAAAGGGGGATAAGGCTCCCGCTTTTGAAGATCATGGGGCATTGGTGCTATTTCGCACTCTGTTTCATTGCTACTCTTTATCGCTTAAGAGTATAGAGCTTTCATAGCCTACGCAAAGTCACTTATTTCCTTCGAGAGTCCTATGGTTGACGCTACCAAAACAAAGAAGGTTGCATCTTCTTCCAGTACACGCAAAAAGCCGGTTTCCAGATCAAGGTATTCTAAAGCCGAGATCTACGAAATCTTTGCGGCATTTGAAAAAGACAATCCAGAACCGGAAGGGGAACTTAATCATTCCAACGAGTTCACACTGCTGGTTGCTGTTGTGCTTTCCGCTCAAGCAACAGATGCCGGGGTGAACAAAGCAACGAAACATCTCTTCCAGATTGCAGATACGCCAGAGAAGATGGTTGCTCTTGGAGAAGATAAGATCCGTGAAGAGATCCGCACAATCGGGCTCTATAAAAACAAAGCAAAGAACACGTTTTTGCTCTCTCAAATGCTGATTGAGCATCATGGTGGACAGGTTCCGCAAACCCGTGAAGAGTTGGAAGCTTTGCCGGGTGTTGGCCGTAAAACAGCTAATGTGGTGCTGAATATTGCTTTTGGGCAGCCGACGATTGCGGTAGACACGCATCTCTTCAGGATTGCAAACAGGTTAGGGCTTGCCCCCGGCAAAACACCGCTGGATGTTGAGTTGAAACTGGAAAAGATAATTCCGCAAGACTTTATGCAGCACGCACACCACTGGCTGATCCTACATGGCCGTTACATCTGTAAGGCGCGCAAGCCGGCGTGCGATCGCTGCATCATCTATGATCTTTGCAAAAGCAAAGAGAAAATCTTGAAGGAAGTTGCCTAAGTAAAAGCAGAGGCTCTTAATGCATCTGCTTTTTACGGAGACGAACAACCACTTCCACGCGGGAAATTTCCATTCCTTCAGGTGGGACTGGCAAGTTGTCTAGTGTCAGGCCACTGTCTGGAATATCGATTACACGGTTCTCATCTTCCAGGAAGAAATGGTGATGCTCAGAAGTGTTGGTGTCGAAGTAAGTCTTTGTTCCTTCAACAGCAACTTCACGCAGCAAACCAACTTCAGTGAACTGATGAAGTGTGTTGTAAACTGTCGCCAGAGAGACGGGCACATTCGCTAGGATAGCTTCTTCGTGAAGGACTTCCGCCGAGATGTGGCGATTACCCTGAGAATAAAGAAGCTCAGCCAGTGCCACGCGCTGACGTGTAGGGCGCAGACCTGCGTCTCTTAGCATCCCTGTTACATCTTGATGTTCGTTAGCAATCTGCGAGCTCATTTTTTCCTACTTTAGTTCTTTAGGGTGCTGATGTTTTAACACCTACGCACCAATTCTACCAGCATTAGATTAAAAGCAACCTATTGACCTGCACCCAAGCACTCTCAATATAAGGGAGCATAACCCTTGATACATCAAGCTAAAACCAAGCAGGATTAATCGGACTGCTTATAACAATAATAAGAATAGTATAAGTTTAACACAACTGCGTACATTGAGCACACGCAAACTCACATACATCGCTCTTTCGATATTCGGGCTCGTGTGCTAGGAAGGCCCGAACAGTTAATACTTAGAACCATCGTTACGTTTAGGTAAGGTGAACCCTACGTTTTTCTGGCCTCAAACAAACGACAAATTATGCGGGAATAGAATGCACGAGAAGCGTTCAAGCTACGATAAAGAAGCTCTGCTGGCCTGTGGTCGCGGTGAGCTGTTTGGCCAAGGCAATGCACAGCTGCCACTTCCTCCTATGCTGATGTTTGATCGCGTCACCGAAATTTCTGAGGAAGGCGGCGAGTACGGCAAAGGCGTAATTCGTTCTGAATTCGACATTAATCCGGATCTCTGGTTCTTCGAATGTCACTTCCAGGGCGATCCTGTAATGCCTGGCTGTCTTGGTTTGGACGCTCTGTGGCAGATGACTGGCTTCTATCTTGGCTGGCTCGGCGAGCCAGGTCGTGGTCGTGCACTTTCTACCGGTGAAGTTAAATTCACAGGTCAGGTTACTCCTGACGTAAAAATGCTGGAATTCGGTGTTGATATGAAGCGCGTTATGCGCTCCCGCCTGAAACTGGCAATTGCTGATGGCTGGGTAAAAGCTGACGGCGAGACTATTTTTGTTGCGAAAGACCTGCGCGTTGGTCTGTTTCAAGACGAAGCAAAATAAGTAATCAAATTATGCGAGGGTTTGTCATGTGGAATGACGAACCCTTTTTTGGAATTGGGTCCGATTGGACCGCTTAACCCACGGGAGACCTTAGATGAGGCGTGTGGTTGTTACTGGTATGGGTATTGTTTCTCCTCTTGGCAACAATGCTGAAGAAGTGAAAGCAAGCCTTTACGAAGGTAAGTCCGGTATTGTTGCAGCTGAAGACTACGAGAAGCTCGGCTTCCGTTGTCAGGTTCATGGCGCACCTACCTTGGATCCATTGGAAAAACTTGGCCGTCGTACCTCTCGCTTTATGGGTGAAGGCGCTGCATGGAATTACATTGCCATGGAGCAGGCCATTGAAGATGCTGGTCTTTCCGAAGATCTGGTTACCAATGACCGCACTGGCCTGATCATGGGTTCTGGTGGACCATCCACTAAAGCGATCGTTGAAGCTGCGGATATCACCCGTGAAAAAGGCCCACGCCGTATCGGGCCGACCGCTGTTCCGAAGGCAATGAGCTCCACGAACTCTGCAACGCTTGCAACGCCATTTAAAATTCACGGCGTCAACTACTCCATTTCCGCAGCTTGTGCGACAACCAATATCTGTATTGGTAATGCCTATGAGCTGATCCAATGGGGTAAACAAGACATGGTTTTTGCAGGCGGTGGCGAAGAACTGGACTGGACACTCTCCAACCTGTTTGATGCTATGGGCGCAATGTCATCCAAGTATAACGACACTCCGTCTACGGCTTCCCGTCCATATGACAAGAACCGTGATGGCTTTGTTATTGCTGGTGGTGGCGGTGTGCTGGTTCTTGAAGAACTTGAGCATGCAAAAGCACGCGGTGCAAAAATCTACGCGGAAATCGTGGGTTACGGTCAGACTTCTGATGGTCACGACATGGTTGCACCAAGTGGTGAAGGCGCCGCTCGCTGCATGAAGATTGCGCTTAAAGACGTTGATTGTGACATTGACTACATCAATCCACATGCAACCTCTACACCTGTTGGTGACATCAAAGAGATTGAAGCGATCCGCGCTGTGTTCGGCGACAAGGTTCCGCCAATTTCTGCGACTAAAGCGCTTTCTGGTCACTCTTTGGGTGCTGCTGGCGTTCATGAAGCGATCTACTCTTTGCTTATGATGGAAGGCAACTTCATTGCGGCTTCTGCTCATATTGAAGAATTGGATCCGGATTTTGAGGATATGCCAATCGTAAGAGAACGCGTAGATAATGCAGAATTGAATTGCGTTCTTTCAAACGGCTTTGGATTTGGCGGCACCAACGCGACCGTCGTGTTTAAGCGATACAAAGACTGAGTTTGAGGTTCTGAGCTTGCTCAGCTCCTTTAACTTTTGATTAAAGGAGTTTTCTATGAGCAAGCTTATGCAAGGCAAGCGTGGTCTGATTATGGGCGTTGCCAATGACCACAGCATTGCCTGGAGCATAGCCAAAACTCTTGCAGAACAGGGTGCAGAAATGGCGTTTACCTATCAAGGTGACGCCTTCGCCCGACGCGTAAAACCACTGACAGACAGTGTTGGATGCGATATGCTTCTTCCATGTGATGTGGAAGACATTGATAGCGTGGACAAGGTTTTCGCTCAGCTCCAAGAAAAATGGGGGAGCATTGATTTCCTCGTGCACGCGATCGCGTTTTCAGACAAGTCTGAACTGCGTGGCCGTTATGCAGACACTACCCGCGATAATTTTGCCCGCACCATGCAGATCTCCTGCTTCTCATTCACAGAGATTGCAAAGCGAGCGGCTGATTTGATGCCGAATGGCGGTTCCATCCTGACACTAACGTATGGCGGCGCGACAAGCGTTATGCCAAACTATAACGTCATGGGCGTTGCCAAGGCCGCACTGGAAGCATCTGTGCGCTATCTGGCTATGGACTTTGGAGAGCAAGGCATCCGCGTGAATGCTATATCTGCAGGGCCTGTTCGCACGCTGGCTGGCGCAGGTATCTCTGACGCTCGTTTGATGTTCAACTTCCAGCAGGCAAACTCTCCGCTGAAGCAGACTGTTACAACCGAACAGCTTGGTGGTTCTGGTCTTTATCTTCTCTCAGAGTTATCTGGCGGAGTGACTGGTGAGGTTCACTTTGTGGATTCTGGTTACAACATCGTTTCCATGCCACGCATGAAAGAGTTGAAGACCGCCGACAAGCTGATGCGAGAAAAGGAAACTGTCTAGATTTCTTTGATTGTTCAGGTGAATAGCAAAAAGCCTCCAAGTTTCCTCAGAGGCTTTTCGTTAAACTGTTGTTGGAACTGAGATCAATTATTGATTGTCTCGTTTTTATAAACACCAAACAATCTGCTCTGATCAATCCAACCTTCAAAATCTTTGCCGGAAACGCGGCAGTAACCATCCGTGCATTCGACAACACCAGCAAGAACCAAAGGCTCAAGAAACGCGATGATCTCTTCATTCGGACCAGGCCGCTTACGGAGAGGGGTGGTTTCAACGGTGTTTTCCAGCCAAGGCGTTACCAGTGCAGAGCGGTAGCCAGTCAGCAAGGTTTTGAAAACCCAGCCGTCTTTGCCTTCCCAATCGCGAATGCGGCGCCAGTCGTCATATTCCTGAATGACTTCAACCGGCAGCCTGCTGCGAACGAAAGTCCAACCAATGTCGTGGTTTCTGCTTGGACCTTTGCGAACGTTCACTCTATCAGATTTAAGACTGACAAAACGCGGAACTGGAAGACCAGATACACCAGAACCTGCAGACTGGGCCTGAGCGGTGATTACGAATGGGGAAACAAAAAGGAATAATAGAAAAGTAGCTGCAAGGGCACTAAGAGTACGAAAGCTTTTATTTTTCATAGTGATACCAAAACTTCCCGTAGGCTAATCCGTAATTTTCACTAAAATCGAGACACAAGTATCATACCTTAGATCTCGCGATTTCCGATAGTGGCTGCTATTAGATGTAGACGTGTTTGACAAGTCTTGTTTTCACCGGAACATTTGGTAATGAAACTTTGACAGCCTGTAAGACCTTTGAGTCATTGACTCATATGGTGATTAGGGCAGGGTTAAAAAACTTCGAATTTTTGACAGAAGGCGGGGACGATGCCAAAAAAGAAGCCTATTGTGGTTGTGACGCGGAAACTGCCGGATGTTGTTGAAACACGCATGCGCGAGCTTTTCGACACACGGTTGAATGAGCAAGATAAGCCGTTCACACAGGCTGAGCTTGTGGAAGCCGTCAAAATTGCTGATGTTCTTGTCCCCACTGTTACAGACCGCATTGACGCTTCGGTTTTGGCTCAGGCTGGCCCTAATCTGAAAATGATTGCCAACTTCGGTAATGGCGTTGACAATATTGACGTTATCTCTGCCAACAATCGCGGTATTGCAGTTACCAATACTGCTGGTGTGATGACCGAAGACACCGCAGACATGACCATGGCGCTTATTCTCGCTGTTCCACGTCGCCTTTCTGAAGGCATGAAGAAGATTGAGAACAAGGAATGGGACGGCTGGTCTCCAACCTGGATGCTTGGTCGCCGTATCTGGGGTAAACGTCTCGGTATCATCGGCATGGGCAGGATCGGTCAGGCGGTCGCCAGACGCGCAAAAGCGTTTGGTATGTCTATCCATTACCACAATCGAATTCGTGAGCCTCTGGAGCTTGAAGAGCAGCTGGAGGCTACTTTCTGGGAGAGCCTGGATCAGATGCTTGCGCGCATGGATGTCGTCTCCATCCATTGTCCGCATACACCGGGTACCTACCACTTGCTTTCCGCACGCCGTTTGAAGCTGATGAAGCCTGATGCGTACATCGTGAACACCGCTCGCGGTGAGATCGTGGATGAAAACGCGCTGATCCGTCAGATTGAATCAGGTGAACTTGCAGGGGCTGCGCTGGACGTGTTTGAGCACGAGCCTGCGATCAATCCGAAGCTTGTGGCATCCGACAAGGTGGTTGTGCTGCCTCACATGGGGTCGGCAACAATCGAAGGGCGTATTGATATGGGTGAGAAGGTCATCATCAATATCAAAGCCTTTATGGACGGGCATCGTCCACCGGATCGCGTTTTGCCATCTATGCTCTGATAACAGTTTGAAGCGCTTCAGAAATCTGGAGCGCTTTTTGTTTGGAACCTACTTCAGATACTTGTTCCAGGCAGGGTCAGATTTCATTCCAGCAAGGAATTTGGCGTGCGCCTCAATTTCTTCCTCTGACAGGGAAGGGGAGAGAGGGTTTGGGCGTTGTTTGGCTGCGACGCGCTTTTTGGGCTCATCATTGAGTTTATCCAGATCGATCGCTTCATCGTCTGGCATCAGACCAAGATTTTTCTGCTTACCGCCGTTCATCTCCAGATAAACTTCAGCCAGCAGTTCCGCATCGAGCAACGCGCCGTGGTATACGCGCTTTGTGTTATCCACGCCGTAGCGCGAACACAAAGCATCCAGAGAAACCGATCCGGTCGGGAACTTTCTGCGGGCGAGCTTTAGAGTATCCAGCACCTGCGTATTTGGGATTTTCGGTTTATTACAACGTCCAAGCTCCATATTGATGAAGCCCATATCGAATGGAGCGTTGTGAATAACCAGGCGTGAATCTCCAACAAAATCAAGAAATTCGTCAGCTACATCGACAAACAGCGGTTTATCGGAGAGGAACTCAGCAGAGAGGCCGTGAATACGGAACGCTTCTTCTGGCATATCTCGTTGCGGGTTGACGTAAAGATGGCAGGTCCGGCCCGTTGGAATGAAATTTATGAGTTCCACTCCGCCGATTTCAACCAGCCTATCCCCATCAAGCGGATTCAGGCCTGTGGTTTCAGTATCGAAGGAGATTTCGCGCATAATTACACCGTTCTAGAAGCGATCGAAGACACAGCGCGCATAATGGCACCCACTGCACGACGGGCCGGCTCAACGCCTCGGCCAGTGTCGACAATAAAATGCGCTTTTTTGCGTTTTTCTGCGTCGTTTAACTGTTTTGCGTAGATAGCCTCAAATTTCTCTTCTGTCATGCCTGGTCTTTCAAGAACACGCTGACGCTGCACATCATATGGTGCAGAAACCACGACGACTGCATCAACGGCCTTGTGTTTGCCGACCTCGAAGAGGAGAGGGACGTCGAGAACAACGACCTTACGACGATCTAGTTTTGCTTGATGCAGAAACTCAGTTTCAACTTCCTGAACGAGCGGGTGGATGAGGCTTTCCAGAAGCATCATCTTTGCTTTGTCGTGGAGGACGATTTTACCGAGGGCTTCGCGGTCAATCCGACCATCTTTAGCAGTGCCGGGAAAGGCGCTGCCAACAGGTTCAACAGCTTTGCCAGTGTAAAGTGCATGGACCGCAGCATCTGCATCATAAACAGCGGCTCCAGCCTCTGCGAAGAGCTTTGAGGTGGTTGATTTCCCCATTCCAATCGAGCCAGTCAGACCGAGAATAACCATTCAGGTAAGTCCCATTTCTCTCAGGATCATCTCACGAAGCTCGTCGGTGACTTCCGGACGAACTCCAAACCATTTTTCAAAACCCGGTACAGCTTGGTGAAGTAGCATTCCCAGACCATCAACCGTCGAATTGCCACGCTGAGCAGCATCACGAAGCAGTTTGGTTTGTAACGGAGAGTAAACTATATCCGTCACAACTGCTGATTTCGACAGGTTATCAAGATCAATGTTTAATTCTGGTTGTCCAGGCATACCAAGAGAGGTCGTGTTCACCAGAAAATCCGCTTCTCCAAGCTTTTCCCCCAGACTATCCCATTCAATTGCGATGGTATTTAGGCCAAAATGATCTGCAAGTTTCTGCGCTTTTTCTAGTGTTCTATTGGCGATATACACTTCTGTGTATCCTCTGGACAGCAACGCCCAGATAATCGCTCGGGAGGCCCCGCCAGCACCCAGAACAACGGCTTTATTCCCGTTGTTATCCCAGTTGGGCAGCATTTGGTCGAGATTTCCCAGAAAGCCAAGACCGTCGGTGTTTGAGCCATTCAAGACACCTTCATCATCCAACCAAAGCGTATTCACAGCTCCAATCATTTTGGCTGCATCATCCAACATCTCAGCAGATTTATACGCATGCTCTTTGTTTGGAATTGTCACGTTACAGCCAACAAACCCATGCTCGGCCAGTGCGCTGTAAAAGCTTTCGGCAGTCTCAGGAGGTACATCCTGTGCAATGTAGCTGCCTTTTATGCCGTGCTGCTTGAGCCAATAACCATGTATCAGAGGAGATTTTGAGTGGCCAATTGGATGTCCTGTGACAGCTGCATTCCTCATTTCTTCAAAACCTCAATCTCGCGCAAGAATGAGAGGAGGCTCAGGAGAGGCAGGCCCAACACTGTAAAGTAATCACCCTCAATCTTATCAAAGAGCTGTACGCCTTCGGCTTCCAGCTGATACGCACCAACGCTGGAGAGAATTTCGGACCCGGTTCGCTCAATGTACCAGTCCAGAAAATCTTCTGATAACTCACGTACATTCAGAATTGCCGTCGAAATACCTTCCCAGACAACTTCACCGTCTTTAACAACACATGCCGCAGAATGAAGCGCGTGGCTTTTGCCGGAAAAGCTCATGAGTTGCTTGCGGGCTGCGTTCAGATCTTCTGGCTTAACGAGGCGTTTCCCTTCGAATGCCAGGATCTGATCAGCGCCAACGACGTAAGCACCATGATTTCGGGCGGAAACTTCTTTCGCTTTCGCAACGGATAATTTAGCTGCAATCACTTCTGGGTCCACACCAGTGGAAAGCAATGGCTCTTCTATCTGTCGTTCATCAACATTTGCTGGAATACGATCAAAAATTAAGCCTGCGTTTTCTAAGAGAGTCGCGCGAATTTTACTTCCGCTCGCTAAAATCAGTCGAGTCATACTCTGCTTTCTCAATCTGAGGATTTCTTGTGCTGTTTATTGGGATAAAGCGCGATGCTTCTCAATATTCTTCTGTCTCTTTTTGCTCATTTTTATGTTTTCGGAGCAAATCCATGATCTCAGCTGCCGTTTCTTCGATTGAACGGCGCGTTACATCGATGAGCGGCCAGCCATTTTCAGCACACAACCGTTTCGACATCGCAATCTCCTGAGCAATTGATTTGCGATCAACGTAGGTGTCGTTGTCTGTTTTGGCATCCAGCGACAATATGCGGTTCTGGCGGATATCCCGAATACGTTCGGCCGTGGCCATCAGACCGACCACGAGAGGTCTTTTGGCTTTCAGGAGCTGACGGGGAGGGCGCATATTGGGAATAAGCGGGATGTTAGCCGCCTTAATACCTCTATTTGCCAGATAGATAGAGGTTGGCGTCTTAGAGGTTCGGCTAATGCCGACGAGAATAACGTCTGCTTCGTCCAAAGCCCCTGCGATTTGGCCGTCATCATGCAGCATGGTGTAGTTCATCGCTTCCATGCGCTGGAAGTATTCCTCATCCATCACGTGCTGTCCGCCCACACGCCACGTTTCTGTGACGTTCAGATAGCTATGGAAGACCTGATAGACGGGCTTGAGAACATTAACGCATGGCAGCCCCAAATCCTGGCATTTACGCTCCAGACGGCGGGCATAGGATTGTTCCACAAGGGTGTAGAGAACAATTCCTGGTGCAGATTCAATCTCTTCCAAGACTCTACTCAACTGTTTGTCATGCCGGATCAGCGGGTAAACATGCTCGATGGGCTGAATATTCTCATATTGCGCGGTCGCAGCACGCACAATTGTCATCAAAGTTTCGCCTGTTGAGTCCGAAACCATGTGTAAATGGAAGTAGTTAGAGTGGTTACCCAAGGTATCATCCTCAACATTCCTAAGAGACTTGGAAAAACTAGCCAAATCTCACTGTGCTTTCAAATTAATGCCCGCTGACCCTAATCCGTCAACAATTCCATATTTTGAGAATACTGATTTCGAAACGACTTGGATAAACGGGATTGCACATTGCCCACGCAAAAGATTCACAGCACAGCATACGGGATAAACTGTGATCTGTGGTTATTTTCCAGATTGTAACCTATTGAATCTTTAGAAAAAACAATTTGTTTTCGACTCCTGTTGAGAGTCTTGCTTGTTTTTGATCTGTGACTTTTCCTATTAGGGTTTTCTCAGTTAGGAATTGTGGAATTAAATTGATCCCTGCTATTCACTCACTAATAGAAATAGAAACTTCCAAATAAGAAGATTCTTTTTAAGCAGGCTTGGGAAAAAGAGGCGATTTATGGAATCTCATGAAAGAGCGGTAATGCGCGTTTTGGCAGGCGAGAAACTAGAGCGCCCACCAATCTGGATGATGCGCCAGGCAGGACGGTATTTGCCTGAGTACAGAGCTGTACGAGCTCAAGCACCGAATTTTCTCGACTTCTGCTACAATACCGATCTTGCGACAGAAGTTACTCTCCAACCCATTCGCCGGTATGGCTTTGATGCTGCCATCCTATTTTCTGACATCTTCGTTGTTCCAGATGCGCTTGGCTACCCTGTAAATTTTGAGGAGGGTCGAGGACCAGTTCTCGAACCACTTTCGACAGAACTCGTTGATAAGCTTGATCAAGCTAGGACGATGGAGCATTTGGCTCCTGTTATTGCCACAGTCGAGCGTTTGAGAGCGGAGTTACCGACTGAAACCACCCTTCTGGGCTTCTGCGGAGCCCCGTGGACGGTTGCTTGCTATTCTGTGGCTGGTCATACCACCCAGGACCAGTTTGCCGCTCGTATCGGCTCCTATCAGGATCCTGAGCTTCTGACTGCATTCATTGATCAGCTGGTTGAAGCTTCGATCACGTACCTGGTGGCTCAGTTTGATGGTGGTGCAGATGCGCTGCAGATCTTTGACACCTGGGCAGGTGTTCTGGATGACATAGGTTTTGAGCAGTGGTCCGTTGGTCCAACCCGCAAGATCGTTGATGGTGTGAAAGCTCAGCGTCCAAACGCGAAGATCATTGGTTTCCCGAAAGCATCAGCTGCTCGCTTGAAGCGCTATGTTGAAGCCACTGGTGTTGATGCAGTTGGTCTGGACTGGACTGTTCCGGCAGAAGTGGCGCAGGAAATTCAGAAAATTGTTCCTGTACAGGGCAATATGGATCCAATGCGCCTAGTTGCTGGTGGACGTGCGCTGGAAACTGGAATAGATCACGCTCTCGAAGTTTTGGGTAATGGTCCGCACATCTTTAACCTTGGTCATGGCGTTGTTCCGCAAACTCCGCCAGAACATGTTGCTGAGATGGTGAAGCGGGTTAAAGGCCTGTAAGCAGACACTGCGAATTAGATAAGGCGCGGATCATGGAAGATGCATATTCCTGGGCGAAGTCCCTCCACATAATTTCTGTGATTGCCTGGATGGCGGGATTGTTCTACTTGCCGCGCCTTTTCGTTTATCACACGAACGCTGAAATCGGTTCTGATAAGAGCGAGACCTTCAAGATCATGGAGCGCCGATTGCTTAAAGCGATTATGGCTCCATCCATGATGGCCACCTGGATTTTTGGCTTGTGGCTGGTTTATCTGCTTGATGCTTATTTTGATCTTTGGTTTATGCTGAAGTTTTCACTGGTTATACTGATGACGATATATCACGTGATGCTTTCACGTCATGTCACTAAGTTTGCGCAGGATCAAAATAAGAATAGTGAGCGCTACTTTAGAATTATTAATGAACTACCGACACTATTAATGGTTGCAATTGTGTTCCTGGTGATCTTTAAACCCTAGGTGATCCGAACATTCGAATTTTAATATTGGAAAATTAGGAGAATTAGTGGGCAATAAGCACTTGCCGAATTCAATTCGATTAGTTATTGTCCCCGCAACTTCACGATGTAGCTTATGTGATCGCTGATCTCCTAGCGATTTTCGAAGGTCGATAAATATCGTATCTAGATGAGCTGCTATTCCCCCCTAACGTTTTGTGTTCGAAAGTTCTTGATCCTTCTAAAGCTAAATCAAGTCCAGAACCCATAGTAAAGACGATCCCTATTGATGCGGGAAATGAAACTCAGAGACCTGAAAACTAAGAGCGCAACTGAACTCCTTGCTTTTGCTGAGGAACATGACGTTGAAAATGCAAGCACCATGCGCAAACAGGAACTTATGTTTGCGATTTTGAAGAGACTTGCAGAGCAAGATATTGAGATCATCGGCGAAGGTGTCGTAGAGGTCCTCCAAGATGGATTTGGATTCCTCCGCTCCCCTGATGCGAACTACTTGCCAGGCCCAGACGATATTTACGTTTCACCTTCACAGATCCGTCGCTTTTCTCTGCGCACCGGTGATACTGTTGAAGGCCAGATCCGTAGTCCTAAAGAAGGTGAGCGTTATTTCGCCCTTCTAAAAGTCAATAAAATCAACTTTGAAGACCCTGAAAAAGCGAGACATAAGGTTCACTTTGATAACCTGACACCGCTTTATCCAGATGAGCGCTTCAATCTTGAAATCGAGAATTCTACCTCCAAGGATATTTCTTCTCGCATTATTGATCTTGTAGCTCCGCTCGGCAAAGGCCAGCGTGCTTTGATCACTGCGCCTCCTCGGACAGGTAAAACAGTATTCCTTCAGAATATTGCGAAATCTATTACCACCAATCATCCTGAATGTTACCTCATCGTTCTGTTGATCGATGAACGTCCGGAAGAAGTAACGGACATGCAACGTACAGTTGATGGTGAAGTTGTATCTTCAACCTTTGATGAGCCAGCTACTCGTCACGTTCAGGTTGCTGAGATGGTTATTGAGAAGGCAAAGCGTTTGACCGAACATGGTCGCGACGTTGTTATCCTTCTGGATTCCATTACTCGCCTTGGCCGTGCTTACAACACCGTTGTTCCTTCCTCCGGTAAGGTTTTGACCGGTGGTGTTGATGCGAACGCCTTGCAGCGCCCTAAGCGCTTCTTTGGTGCTGCGCGTAACATTGAAGAGGGTGGTTCTTTGACCATCATCGCAACGGCACTGATCGATACCGGTAGCCGTATGGATGAAGTTATCTTCGAAGAATTCAAAGGTACTGGTAACTCTGAAATCATCCTTGATCGTAAGATCTCTGATAAGCGCGTCTTCCCAGCAGTTGATATTCAACGCTCTGGTACTCGTAAGGAAGAACTTCTTGTTCCTGCTGATAAGCTCAAGAAGACTTTCGTTCTGCGCCGTATTCTCAGCCAGATGGGTACTGTTGATGCTGTTGAGTTCCTGCTCGACAAGCTGCGTCAGACCAAGTCCAATGATGACTTCTTTGACTCTATGAATACCTAGGTTTACTGCCTACCGAATTTTTCGGCCCCGCTCGCCAATTCGGTGAGCGGGGCTTTTTTATTTTTCAAGCCAATGTATTTGAATAAAAATGTCTACTGATGAAGCATCTGCAACTTCTGGGAAGGGTACAAAGCTTAATATCTTTTGCAAATGTGGTTGTGTTCTCAGAGAGATGCGGTTTTTTATCTGAGGACCTTGGCAGCAAGATTAGATGAGACACTCATGAAAGTAGTAGCTTTGGATAAATGTCCGCGGATTGAAACTGATCGACTTGTTCTGCGGAAGTGGGAGCCACGGGATTTAGATGGTCTCTATCGCCTAAATACCGATCCAAAGGTAGGAGAGTTTTTCCGCACACTAAACTCTCCGGAAGAAACACCTTTGCTGCTCGAAGTGCATTTGCTCAAACAACAGAAAGATGGCTTCTGCTTTCCTGTGATCGAAGATAGAGCCACAGGAGCTTTTCTCGGGTTCTGCGGGTTTAACGTCCCTCTGTACCAAGAGCCGATGTTTTTTGAGCCGTGCACTGAAATGGGCTGGTGTCTTATCCCTGAAGCCTGGGGGAAGGGGATTGCAGTTGAGGCAGCTAACATCTGGCTTAAATTCGGATTTGAAACTCTTCAATTAGAAGAGATTGTATCTTTTACTGTTGTTCAAAATCATCGATCGCGACGTGTAATGGAGAAGCTTGGCATGATTAATGATCCTGCCGAAAATTTTGACTTTCCTGGTGTTGAAACTGATGATCCGTTATGTCGGCATGCTTTATACCGGCTTTCCAAAGAGCATTATTTTAGGCAATTGAATGATGGAAACTTTAATCGATAAATGCCCGCGTGTTGAAACCGAAAGGCTTGTTCTTCGTAGATGGGAAGAGCGTGATCTGGATGGTGTCATTCGCATGAATGGTGACCCGAGAGTGATGGAGTTTTTCCGATCTCTGAATACGCCAGATGAAGCGCGGCAGTTTCTTGATATTATGATGAGGCAGGAAGAAAAGCATGGTTTCTGTTTTCCCGTGGTGGAAGACAAAAAGACTGGTGCCTTTCTCGGTTTTTGTGGGCTCAATGTTCCTGCGTACAGTGGGCCTTTGCCATGTGAGCCCTGTGTTGAGATTGGTTGGCGGCTTACCCCTGAGACATGGGGCAAGGGCATTGCTGTCGAAGCGGCTAAGTTCTGGCTTGGATTCGGATTCGAAACGCTTCAGCTTGATGAAATTGTTGCCATCACGGTCGTGCAAAATCACAAGTCCCGGAGAGTGATGGAGAAGGTTGGCATGACACATGATCCTGCTGAGGACTTTGATTTTCCGAATGTTTTGGTTGACCATCCTTTGTGCCGGCATGTTTTGTACAGGCTCTCTGCAGCTCAGTTCGTTGAGCAAGCTAATGGTTGATATCGCGATTGATCGGTGTTCGCGCATTGAGACTGAGCGATTGGTGCTGCGGAAGTGGGAGCTTGCTGATCTGGATGGTCTTGTCGAGATGAATGCTGATCCGCGGGTGATGGAGTTCTATCCATCGGTGCTGTCTCGTGCTGAGAGTGAAAAGATGTTGGCGCGTTACATGGATGCGCAACAGCAGCATGGATTTTGCTTTTCGGTTGCCTCTGAAAAACGGAGTGGGCGGTTTCTTGGATATTGTGGGTTGAAGGTTTCGGGATATCAGGAGCATCTTTTATTTGGTCCCTGCGTTGAGATAGGCTGGCGGCTCTTACGCAGTGAGTGGGGAAAGGGCTTTGCTACTGAAGCCGCACAAATGTGGCTTGGATTCGGACTCGAAACTCTTAAGCTCAATGAGATTGTCAGCTTTACACCCGTGCAAAACTCTCGCTCCGAGAAGGTAATGCAGCGTCTTGGTATGGTTCGTGTTGAAGAGTTTGCGCATCCCATGCTTGAGGATGGGCACCGGCTTAAACGCCAAGTGCTCTATAAAATGACGCGACAACGGTAATTGGGGCAGGGCTATGATTGAAGACGTCATCGACAAATGTCCGCGTATTGAGACTGAGCGGCTCGTGTTGCGGAGATGGGAAGAGCGGGATTTGGAAGGGCTTGTTCAGATGAATGCAGACCCACAGGTGATGGAGTTCTTTCCGGCGGTGATGTCCCGGCAGGACAGTGAGCGGATGTTTGAGCGGCTCATGGCGAAGCAGGTGAAGTATGGGTTTGGTACTCCAGTTGTTGAGGAACGGGCGTCAGGGAGGTTCTTAGGGTTTTGTGGGCTCGGTGTACCGACCTACCCAGAACCGCTGCCCTTCGACCCGTGTGTGGAAATCGGATGGCGTTTTATACCCGGTGCATGGGGGAGGGGGATTGCTCAGGAAGCCTCGCGGATCTGGCTTAGATTCGGATTTGAAACTCTTCGTTTGGACGAGATTGTAAGTTTCACTTCTGCTATCAATCAGCGTTTTGAAAAAGTAATGCAGAGGCTGGGAATGGTGAGGGATGCTTCGGCAGACTTTGATCACCCTTTGATTGAAGAGGGGCATCCATTGAGGCGGCATGTTTTGTACCGCCTTTCTAAAGAGAAATATTTGGAACGGAAAAATGGTTGAGACATTAATTGATAAGTGCCCACGTATTGAGACCGAGCGTCTCGTGTTGCGAAAGTGGGAAGAGCGTGATCTGGACGGTATGGATGAGATGAACTCAGATCCGCGCGTCATGGAGTTTTTCCCAGATGTGATGTCTCGCGATGAGAGTGCCCATATGCTTGAGCGTATGATGGCTAAGCAGACTGATCTGGGTTTTGCATGTCCTGTTGTTGAGGATCGGGCTTCTGGTAGGTTTCTTGGTTTTTGTGGTTTGAACATTCCGACCTATCCAAAACCACTTCCGTTTGATCCGTGTGTGGAGATTGGTTGGCGGCTTATCCCTGATGCCTGGGGGAAGGGGATAGCGCAGGAAGCAGCTCGTATCTGGCTTGGATTCGGTTTCGAAACTCTTGAGGTTGATGAGATCGTCAGCTTCACGACGGAGACAAACTTGCGTTCGCAAAAGTTGATGCAACGGTTGGGTATGATGAGGAACCCAGCTGATGATTTTAATCATCAAATGTTGGAGGATGACCACCCGTTGGTGCGTCATGTGCTTTACCGATTGATGAAGGATCGTTTTGAAAGCGTATCTAAGAGCTGAACGTAATTGAATGCTCGTGTATGGGTGATCTGTGAATTATGTGATGTTTCACGTGAATCACCCATGTTTTCAAAAGTATATTTATGAGCGCTGACTCACGTGAAACTGTGAGTCAGCGTTTAGTTCATTTGCGGATCAGATCTGCTCTTTCACCTGTTCAGGTGCTGTTGTTGGCAGAGAGCATCCTTTTTCGGAGCAGATGAAGACAGTGGTTTCATCCGTGTTCCAGGATGAGTTTTCCAACTCCACCGGCTTAGCCACACCAGCAGGAATAACATCCACATAGAGGGCAGGATCAGCTTGAGAATGTAGAGCCTGCATTATTGGATTCGCGTCCGAACCAGTTCCCAGAACCACAAGCGCTTTCTTGAATCGGGTACGTGCATCAAGTGCTGTAAGCAGTGATGCTGTGCCGAAGATGTTGTTTGGAACATCCGCTGCAAATGCATTCAAGGTTCCATCGGCGACATCACGAGAAGATGCGTCACCTGTCAGGATCCAATGTTCTGAGAAGGCAAAAGCTGCCACGGCGTTGTAGTTTGGTGTTGCTTCATCATAGGCGTGGTAGGGGCGGAGGATGAGATCGTCGGCGTCCTTATCTGTCATGTAGAACGCACCGTTGGAATGGGTGAAGCGCTCTTTCAGAATATTCAGGAACTCTTCTGCCTGTTGCAGGTAGCTCTGCTTTTCGGATGGATTCGGTTCCGATCTGTACAAGGCAAGAGCTGCTCTAGCGGCCCATGCATAGTCAGCGGCAAAACCGACTTCCAGTCGTTGGCCCTGACGCCAGGAATGACTGAGCTTTCCATCAACAAACATATGCTCTGTGATGAAGGCGAAAGCGGCCTTGGCGGAAGTGCGCATAGTTTCATGTGAGGTAAGAGCACTTGCTTTTACCAGCGCACAGATGAGCATACTGTTCCAGTCGGCCAGTACCTTGTCGTCTTTGTGAGGCGGAATGCGTTTGCTTCTGTGATCCAACAGGATTGCTTTGCAGGTTGCCAGAGCTTCTTCTTCAGCAGCTTCCAGAAGAGTAGGGGAGTGGCGTCGGTTGAGGATGATGTTGCCTTCCCAGTTTCCATCCGGGGTGACGTCGTAGACATTAGAGAACAGCTCGAAGTGTTCTGCCAGAACGAGGTTCTTCAACTCATCATAGGCCCAGACATAAAACTTGCCTTCGACACCTTCACTGTCTGCATCCATGGAAGATGCAAAGCCACCTTCAGGAAGCTTCATGTCACGCTCAAGCCAATCGGCGACTTCCTGGATTCGGATGTGAAACAGTTCATCGCCCGTTTCCTGATAAGCCAAGCACAGGTGTTCGATAAACTGCGCGTTGTCGTAGAGCATCTTTTCGAAATGAGGGACCAGCCAAATAGAGTCGACTGCGTAACGAGCCAGGCCACCTCCCACATGATCATAGATTCCACCTTGCGAAATCGCTCGCGTGGTTTTCAAAAACTGCTCACGCATGAAGGTGTTTTTTTGCGCCTTGGCGGTTCTGAAGATGAGCTCCTGAACGGAGGCTTGAGGGAACTTTGGTGCACCCTTCATGCCGCCTTCTTCCTCATCCTGTATGTTGAAGAGTTGCTTGCCGGCAGCGGTGATCAGGAAGCCAGATAGAGGGGAGGCCTCTGATGGCGGCTTGTTGAGAGCCTGGCTGATGGCTTGCCGGTTCTCTTCAATAGTGTCGCGATCAGCAATGAAACTTTGTGAAATTGCGGTCAGAATATCCTTGAAGGCAGGAGAGCCGTGTCGTGCTTCATTCGGGAAATAGGTACCACCCCAGAATGGATCACCCTCTGGAGTGAGGAACATGGTCAGTGGCCAGCCACCCTGTTGACCAAGCATATGGAGTGCTTGCATATAGATCTGATCAATGTCCGGGCGCTCTTCGCGGTCTACCTTGATGTTGACGAAATGCTCATTCATGAGAGCCGCTGTTGCTTCATCCTCAAAACTTTCATGGGCCATAACGTGGCACCAATGGCAGGCGGAGTAGCCAACAGACAGCAGAATTGGCTTGTTTGTTTTTTGCGCTTCTTCCAGTGCTTCCTTACTCCACTCCCACCAGTGGACAGGGTTATTTTGGTGTTGAAGAAGGTAAGGGCTTGAAGCGTTCGTTAAGCGATTTCTGCTCATAAAGAGGTGATCCTGAGTTCAAGGTATTGCTTGGCGTAAAGGCTAGGTTTAACGCAGTTCATACGAGATCATACAGTTAAAGAACCGGACGTGGAATGAATACACAACAGGAAACCATCTACGCAGTTTCTAGCGGCGCACTTCCTTCAGGCGTTGCTGTTATCCGTTTATCAGGTCCACAGTCCGGGCCAATCCTGAGAAAGCTGATTAAGGGTAAATTCCCCGTTTCACGTGAATCATGCCTTAAGAAATTATGGGACCCTGTAGATGGTTCTGTTTTGGATCACGCGCTGATTTTGTGGTTCGAAGGCCCTGGAAGTTTCACCGGTGAAGACACTGTCGAGCTACATTGCCATGGCGGGCGAGCTGTTGTTGCGGCGGTGCTACGCGCACTTTCCACCTTTGAAAAGACACGACCAGCTGAACAGGGTGAGTTCACGCGCCGGGCATTTCACAACAACAAACTCGACCTGACTGAGGTTGAGGGTCTCGCTGATCTGATTGATGCAGAGACTGATGCGCAACGTCGACAGGCTCAGCGTCAGATGGATGGGGCGCTTGGTGACCTCTATTCGCAGTGGCGGGAAACACTGATCCGCAGCCGTGCGATGATTGAGGCTGAGCTCGACTTCTCTGATGAAGATGACATTCCAGATTCTGTGGCCGATGAAATATGGGTGGAGCTGGCGAAGCTTCGGGACCAGATTGTCGCCCACCTTTCTGATGCGCGGAGAGGGGAGCGTCTGCGCTCAGGTCTGCAGGTTGTTCTGCTTGGTCCACCGAATGCGGGTAAGTCCAGCTTGATGAATAAACTGGCTCAGCGTGATGTGGCGATCGTGACGCCGGAAGCTGGAACGACCCGCGATGTGCTTGAGGTGCATCTGGACCTTGGCGGTTATCCGGTCACGCTGATTGACACAGCAGGCATTCGTGAGAGTGCTGGCATGATCGAGAAAGAGGGCATTCGCCGTGCTCTTGTTCATGCTGAAAAAGCGGATCTCATTCTCTGGACTCATGCGCCGAATGTGACTGCTGAGGAGTTGCCGGAGAGCTTGCTGAAGAATGGTGCAGAGATCTGGCGTCTCAATACCAAGAGTGATCTGGGTTCTTATGCTGATCATGACTCCTTCGAAACGACAGAAGAGATCAATGTCTCCGTTCGCGAAGAGGGCGGTATGAACACGCTGCTATCAAGCCTCGAGTCGTTTGCGGAACGAAATATCGGATTGATCGAAAATCCGCTTATCACTCGTGAACGTCATCGTTCTCATCTGACCCAATGTGTGGAAGACCTGAACCACGGTATTCAAGCGGAGGGCTTTCCGATTGAATTGAGAGGTGAGGATTTGAGACGAGCAGCTGATCAGCTGGGGCGTATTACAGGTCGAATCGACGTTGAAGATTTGCTCGATGTCATCTTCCGTGATTTCTGCGTTGGTAAATAAAAGATGTAGAAGTGCCATGTTTCACGTGAAACATTTATTGGGAATCGTGAGTCAGTGGGGAAAAGCTGGTGAGTCTCGTGGATAACTAATGCTGCGGCATTGGCGACTCACTGCGCTGTTTTCTTTGACCCAGCGCGCGACCTGTTGTATCAAGTCTTCAAGAAAATAGGTAGTTGCCCTTCTAGTTCCCCCAAGTTTTATCTGCGGCCTTCATCTGGTCCAGAGGCTCGCAGAGAGTGTGGCTTGTCCTTTCTCTGTTTTTAGATGGGCGAAATGCAGGACCGAAATGTCTGATAATTTTGATCTTGAGTTTGACGTTGTCGTGATTGGCGGCGGCCATGCAGGCTGTGAAGCCGCGGCTGCAGCTGCGCGCATGAGTGCCTATACAGCGCTTATAACTCATCGCTTTGACACCATTGGTGTGATGTCGTGTAACCCAGCTATTGGCGGTTTGGGGAAGGGGCATCTGGTTCGAGAAATCGATGCACTGGATGGATTGATGGGCCGGGTGGCTGATGCTTCCGGTATTCAATTCCGTATGCTCAATCGCCGCAAAGGGCCAGCTGTGCAAGGGCCGCGCTCTCAGGCTGACCGCAAGCTTTATCGCGAAGCGATGCAGGCTGAGATTAAAGCGATTGATAATCTCGATGTGGTGGAAGGCGAAGCTGACACGCTGATCCGTGAAGGTGATATCCTCAAAGGCGTCGTGCTTGGTGATGGTCGTCGGGTTTCGGCCAAGGCGATTGTGATCACGACCGGCACGTTCCTGCGTGGTCTAATCCATATCGGCGATAAGCAAATTCCTGCGGGTCGTGACGGTGAAGCGCCAGCGCTTGGTTTGTCTGTATCTTTGGAAGAGATTGGTCTGCGTCTTGGTCGTTTGAAGACAGGCACTCCGGCACGTCTGGATGGGCGCACGATCAATTGGGATATCCTTCAGCAGCAGCCAGGTGATGAAGAGCCAATTCCATTTTCAACACTGACCGACAAAATCCAGATCCGTCAGGTGCCGTGTTACATCACACGCACGACGCCAGAGACGCATCAGATCATTCGCGACAACATTAAACGTTCAGCGATGTATTCGGGCGAGATCCAGGGCGTGGGTCCTCGGTATTGTCCGTCTATTGAAGATAAGATCGTTCGCTTTGGTGATCGCGATGGTCATCAGATCTTCCTTGAGCCAGAAGGGCTGGATGACCCGACGGTCTATCCGAATGGTATTTCGACCTCGCTGCCTGAGGATGTTCAGATCCAGTTTCTGCGCACGATTCCGGGTTTGGAGAAGGTTGAGTACTTCAAACCGGCTTATGCGATTGAGTACGATCACATCGATCCGACTGAACTGACAAACACGCTTGAGGTGAAGAAGCAGAAGGGCCTTTACCTCGCGGGTCAGATCAATGGCACGACCGGCTATGAAGAGGCTGGCGCTCAAGGTCTGCTGGCTGGCTTGAATGCTGCCAGAACGTCTCAAGACGGCGCTGCGGTGACGGTTGGACGTGCTGACGGGTACATTGGCGTGATGGTGGATGATCTCATCACACGGGGCGTTTCTGAGCCGTATCGCATGTTCACATCCCGCGCTGAGTATCGTCTCACACTACGTGCAGACAATGCGGACCAGCGCCTCACACCACTTGGTCTTGAGTGGGGATGTATTGGTGATACGCGTCGAGTCGCTTTCGAAACGAAGATGGAAAAACTGCGGAAAACCAAGGATTTGATGCAGTCCGTCAAAATTACACCCAACGAGGGGCGTAAGCATGGCTTGCCGATCAATCAGGATGGTGTGAAGCGCTCAGTGTTTGATTTGTTGGCCTATCCAAATATTACTCTTGAAGACCTCATTGAGATCTTTGATGAGATGAAGGATGTCGATATCAAATGTGCTGAACAAGTTTCTATAGATGCGATGTATGCCGTCTATCTGGAACGTCAGGCAGCTGATATCGCCGCTCTGAAACGGGATGAGGACTTGGTTATTCCTGAGCGGATTGACTATTCCTCACTGACCGGACTTTCCAACGAGGTGCGCCAGAAGCTTGAAGCTTTGCGCCCTTCAACCATCGGGCAAGCATCGCGCATGGATGGGATTACCCCAGCGGCGCTGACTTTGCTGCTTGCGTATATTCGCCGCTCAGGCAAAAACATTGCTGGTGCTGTTTAGTATGTCATTCGAAAAAAGGGCTGATTACAGCCAGATTACACCTGTCATGCGTATGTATGAGGATGTTTCACGTGAAACGTTTGAACGTCTAAGTATCTACGTGGACCTCGTTCTCAAGTGGCAACCTGCACAGAATCTGATTGCACCATCTACGATGAATGATATCTGGATGCGGCATGTGGCCGATTCTATTCAGATTCAGCGTAGTTTGCCGGATGCACGTTCCTGGATTGATTTCGGAAGCGGCGCAGGTTTCCCTGGATTGGTGACTGCGATGTTGCTGAGGCAGGAAGGGGAAGAGGGCATTGTGCATATGGTTGAGAGCAACCAGCGCAAAGCAGCTTTCCTTCGGACTGTGGCACGTGAGACTGGCTGTAACGTCAAAGTTCATGCGGGTAGAATCGAAGCCGTTACGAAAGACTGGCAGGCTCCGATTGAGGGTGTTTCGGCGCGTGCACTAGCTTCTTTACAGGTTCTCTGCGGGTTTTCTTCGCAATTTGTACAGCGTGGCGCGACTGCTGTTTTCCACAAAGGTCAAGATTTTCGCCGCGAAATTGAAGAAGCATCTGCCGATTGGTCAATTGATCTGGTAGAAAAAGTAAGTCTAGTAGATCCGCTAAGTCGCGTTTTGGTTCTATCTAAAATTGACCCGAAAACCGCTAACTAGGGTGCTGTCGGATGAGCTTACTGCCGCAATCTCCACGTGTATTGACTATCGCCAACCAGAAGGGTGGCGTAGGCAAGACGACAACAGCCATTAATCTTGGCACAGCGCTTGCCGCAATTGGCGAACGCGTCCTAATTATTGACCTGGATCCGCAAGGCAATGCGTCGACAGGGTTAGGGATTGATCGCGTCGATCGTGAATATTCTACCTATGATGTTTTGAGCGGAGATTCGACGCTAGAGCAAACTGTTCTGGAAACCGCTGTTCCGCGTTTATGGATTGCTCCATCAACGATGGATTTGCTGGGTGTTGAGTTGGAGATTTCTTCTGCACCTGACCGGACATTCCGATTACGGAATGCAATTTCAGGTATGGCGCAGGCAGCTGAGATGGGTAGGGCACAAGGGTATTCATATATTCTAGTGGACTGTCCGCCGTCGTTAAACCTCTTGACTATCAATGCCTTATCAGCATCTCACAGCATTCTTGTACCGTTGCAGTGCGAGTTTTTTGCTCTGGAAGGTCTAAGCCAGCTGCTTAGCACCGTTGAGCAGGTGAAGCAGTCTCTCAATTCAGAGCTGAGCATCCATGGCATTGTGTTGACCATGTATGACAGCCGTAACAATCTCTCCAGTCAGGTTGTACAGGATGTGCGTGAGACGATGGGTGATGCAGTTTATGAGACTGTGATTCCACGGAACGTACGTGTTTCCGAGGCTCCATCTTATGGCAAGCCTGCTTTGCTTTATGATTTGAAGTGTTCCGGTTCGCAGGCTTATTTACGACTCGCTTCCGAAATTATTCAGCGAGAGCGTGACATGCGGATGGCGGCTGCCTGATCTGGCTGCCGCTTCTACTTTAAAGAGATTTGTTATTTGACCCGCAGAGCGTGCGGGAAGGGGCTGCTGACTCCCGAGCTCCTAGAATGTAGATAGGTGGAATTGAAATGGCGAAAACTGAGGAAGCAGGGCGTACCAATAAGCGACTAGGGCGCGGCCTTGCAACGCTGTTGGGTGACGTAAACTCAGAGCCAGCTGTCTCCACTCCAGAACGTAACCGTGATGTGCGGAAGGTGCCGATTGAGTACCTTCAGCCGAACCCACGTAACCCACGCAAATCATTTGTAGAAGATGATCTGAACAACCTGACCGAATCCGTTCGTCAGAAGGGGATTGTGCAGCCAATTCTGGTGCGTCCTCGTCCGAATAAGCCTGGTCATTTCGAGATCATTGCCGGTGAGCGTCGTTGGCGTGCAGCTCAAAAGGCTGGTTTGCATGATGCGCCTGTTGTCATCCGTGAGGTGACTGATCAGGAAGCGCTGGAACTTGCGATTATCGAGAATGTTCAGCGTGCAGACCTGAACCCGATTGAAGAGGCGTTGGGTTATGATCAGCTGATCGAAGAGTTTTCTTACAGCCAGGTTGAACTCTCCAAGGTTATCGGTAAGAGCCGGAGCCATGTGGCCAACACACTGCGTTTGCTGAAACTGCCAAATTCAGTGAAGGACTATCTTGCAGAAGGGCTTCTCACTGCTGGTCATGCGCGTGCGTTGATCACTGCGGAAGATCCTGCGGCTTTGGCTGAGCTGATCGTGGAGAAGGGGCTTACAGTTCGTGATGCAGAGCGTCTGGCTCAGAACCCGGACTTGTTCCAGAAAAAAGAGGCAGCACCAAAGCCTGAAAAGGATGCGGATACACGCGCTTTAGAGAAGCGTCTGGCCGATGGTCTGGGTCTTAAGGTGGCTATTGCTCATAAGACTGATAAGGGCACTGGTGAGCTTAAGATCAAGTACAAGAATGTAGAGCAACTGGACGAAGTCTGTCGCTTGTTGGGCATTCAGAACTGATTGTTTCTGCTTTCGGAAATTTAGAAAAGGCCGCGTCTCTTAACTGAGGCGCGGCCTTTTTAGATTCGGAGAAGAAATGATTTTTTTGACCAGCAGACTTAGCCTACGACTGGAAGCAGTTTTTCAATGCGTGCACTGACTTCTGCTCTCTTCTTCTCAGCCATATTGCGACGGCCGAACATCAAGCCCAGGCAAATGAAGTACCAACGGAAAACCCAATAAGCTAAGAGGATCAGCACGGGCAGGCCTATGATCAGATTTATGACTGATCCCAGTGCCGCGTAGTTCTGCACGAGGTAGCCGATTAAGACACCAAAGCTGAGCAATGGCGGGAAAATCCAGGCCCACAATGATGCTGCTCCAAAAAGCGACAATTGGGGGCGAAGGAGCGCGAAGTTGATTGCCCAAAGTTCATGTTGAGCGAACTTCAGCCTGATCCAATGGATGAGTGAGTGAGACATAGGAGTGCCTGTGATTTCGCTTTGTGCGAATATTGTTGTTGTTTGTGAGGAAGGTGGCGACCCACCTTCCGCGTGTTTATCGTCGTCTGTTTGAGGCTTTAGCTACCTGAGCAATTGCCAAAAGGGTATGAGACACAATTGCAGTTGAGAGATTGGCGTTGAAGCGGGCCTCTTTGACAGCATCGTTGAGACGGGTCAGAGCGCGTTCCAGAAAGTCTTCATTCCAGATCTCAACCTGACTGACAATCTTCGAGCGACGCTTCCAGAAGATCGGAGGGCGGACGCCGCCAATAACATCTTCTACAGCAATGCGTTGATTGGCTTTTAAGCGGCACAGGTGAAGCATCTGGAAGTGTCTGAGGGCTTGAGAGGCTATCACGCCAACGTCCGTCCCTGAGGCTGAGAGGCGCTCCAGGCCGTGGTCCAATGTGATCGTGTCACCCAAAGCTGCAGCATCGATTAGTTCATCCATGGCGAATGCTGAAGCATCACCAATGATCTCTTCGACATGATGGACCTCAATGCGATTGTCATTCATCGCGTAGAGGCACAGCTTCTTGAGTTCTCCGCGGCTAGCAATGCGGTCAGCGCCGAGCAAAGTGTGAAGCGCCATGCGGGCTTCTTTGCTGATTTGCAGGTTTGCTGACTGGGTTTCTTCATCAATCAGACGATCTACATCGCGTGCTGTGTCTGCAAAGCAGGGGATGGCAACCGCGGTTTTGCTGGCTTCGATCTTTTTGCGCAGGCCTGCTGTCTTCTTCAGGTCTCCGGCTTCAATCACGATGAAGGCAGAAAAGTCGTTGTTTTTGAGGAGCGGTTCGACGGCTGGCAGCACGCTCTTGGTGCCGTTTTCGCGGACCCAGATTGTGCGACGGCCACCAAAGAGGGGAATAGTCAGGGCCTCATCGATCAATCTGCTCGGGTCTGCAGCGATGTCAGCAGCGTCCAGTTTGACTTGGGAGAATGGGTCATCATTCTCGGAGGCTGCTTTGGAGATCAGTGCTTGCGCTCGCTCATTCACCAACCCGGTGTCTGGCCCATAAACAAGAATGAGGTTTACGGAGTCTGGCGGGTTGGCGATGTACCGGTCAATTTCAGCAGCTTTGAGGGCTACCATAGTGGTCCTATTCTACAGGCTCTACAGGATGTGTTGCAAAGAAGCTTGCTATGCGGGTGTTGATGTCAGCAGCGACAACCTTGGTAGCACGGTCTTCTGCATCTCGTTCTGCTCTCAGGTTTGCAAAGCGCTGACTGGAAAAGTCAAAGGATGCAGAGGCAAAGGAGCGGCCAGTGTAGAGCGTACGATCTGTCTGGATATCTGCCAGAACGAAGCTGGTGTTGACGGTGATGTTGTAAGCGGTTGGCACGTCGGCCAGCTGCTCAACGCCCACTTCAGCACGGCGCTTGTCTGTCAGGATTTCCAAACGATACTTTGGCGGCAGAGCATCACCACCACGTGTGAATGCGAAAATCAGCTGATTGCGCAGGACCTGATTGATGCGCTTGATTGACCCTGAATCCCCATAGCTTGGGAACTTCATGGAAATTGCCGCCATTTGAGCCTGGACGGTCTGAGTCTGCTCCGAGCCATCGCCTAACAGCGTTGGGCTAACGCCATAGAGCGGACGGAACTGGCAGCCAGAAAGAAGAAGGGCACCCGCAACAATTGTTGCCCCGCCGAGTAGAACCCGGCGGGAAGGGCGACCTGATTTAGCAGGGCGATCAAACAACGACATTTACAATCCTCTGAGGTACCACGATGATTTTACGTGGGGCCTTGCCATCCAGAGCTTTCTGAACAGCCTCATGTGCCAGAGTAGCTTCTTCTACCTGCTCTTTGGAAGAGTCTCTTGCTACAGAAAGCTCACCTTTTTTCTTCCCATTGATTTGAATCGGAAGCGTAATGGTGTTTTCTACCAGCAGATCCTCTTGGACAACTGGCCAGTTTGATGTGGATACCAGTCCTTCATTGCCGAGCATGGACCAGCATTCCTCAGAAAGATGAGGCGTGATTGGTTCCATGAGCTGCAGGAGGAAGCCAGTTGCTTCGCGCAGAGCATACGCCATGTCCGGTTTGGACAGGTCTGATTGAAGCGCCTTGCTGATCGCGTTGGTGAACTCATAAAGACGGGCAACAGCACGGTTGAAGCCAAGGCCATCAAAGTCTTTTGTGATGGCAGCCAGAGTTTTATGAGAAGCACGGCGCAGGGCTGTTGCTTCATCACTGAACTCAGCAGGCTTTGCGATGTTGGCTTCGGTCTTTTCTGAGACTTCACCAATGATACGCCATACGCGCTGTACGTGACGCCATGCACCGATGACACCGTCTTCTGTCCAGATGATGTCACGCTCTGGCGGGCTGTCAGACAGAACGAAGAGACGCGCTGTATCAGCGCCGTAGGTGTCGATGATGTCGGTTGGGTCAACAACGTTCTTCTTCGACTTGGACATCTTCTCGATGGAACCAATGGTGACTGGAGCGCCGGTTTCTGCGTGAACCGCTTTTCTGTCGCCTTCGGTGCTGATGATGTTGATCTCAGCTGGTGTTACCCATTTCCCATCAGGGTCTTTGTAGGTCTCATGGTTCACCATGCCCTGTGTGAAGAGGCCTTTGAACGGCTCTTTCACATCCAGATGCTTGGTGATCTGCATGGCGCGTGCAAAGAAGCGGGAATAGAGCAGGTGCAGGATCGCGTGCTCGATGCCACCGATGTACTGATCAACTGGCAGCCACTCAGAAGCAGCCTTTGGATCGGTCGGATTGCTGTTCTTCGGATCAGTGAAGCGTGCGAAGTACCAGGAGGAATCCACGAAGGTGTCCATGGTATCGGTTTCACGCTGAGCATCCTTGCCACAGCATGGGCATTTCACATTGCGCCATGTTGGATGACGATCCAACGGGTTGCCCGGACGGTCGAAAGTGACATCTTCCGGCAGAACGATTGGCAGGCTTTCTTTTGGCGCTGGCTGAACACCACAGTCATCACAGTGGATGACAGGGATCGGACAACCCCAGTAGCGCTGACGGGAGATACCCCAGTCACGCAAACGGTAGTTGGTTTCGCGGTGCGCCTGCTGTTTTCCTTTGGCTTCCTGCGCTTCCAGCTTGTCAGAAACAGCATTCTTTGCATCCTCGATGGACATGCCGTCCATGAACTCGGAATTAAAGATGGAGCCTTCGCCGGTGTAAGCTTCGGTGCCAACGTCGAATGTGGCCGGGTCTTCACCTTCTGGCAACACAACTGCTTTGACTGGCAGTTTGTACTTGTGAGCGAAGTCCAGATCGCGCTGGTCGTGCGCAGGACATGCGAAAATAGCGCCCGTGCCGTAATCCATCAGGATGAAGTTTGCCACATAGACTGGCAGTTCCCAGGATGGGTTCAGCGGGTGTTTGACGCGCAGGCCGGTATCGAAGCCAAGCTTTTCTGCGGTTTCAATTGCTTCAGCTGTCGTGCCGATACGGCGACATTCAGCAATGAACTCCTGCAGTTCTGCGTTGTCTTCAGCCAGTTTCTGCGTGATCGGATGATCTGGTGACAGGCCCATGAAGGACGCGCCGTACAGCGTGTCTGGACGGGTCGTGAAGATTTCCAGAGTCTCATCACCGGTTGGAGCGGTTTCGGTGAACTCGAAATTGACTTTCAGACCAACAGATTTGCCGATCCAGTTCTTCTGCATGAGACGAACTTTTTCAGGCCATTCAGTCAGAGTGTCGATTGCTTCCAACAGCTCTTCGGAATGATCAGAGATCTTGAAGAACCACTGGGTCAGGTCTTTCTGCTCAACTTCTGCGCCAGAGCGCCAGCCTTTGCCGTCGATCACCTGTTCGTTTGCCAGAACGGTCATGTCGACTGGATCCCAGTTTACCTTCGCGTTTTTGCGGTAAACCAAGCCAGCTTCCAGGAAGTCCAGGAACAGGGCCTGCTGCTGTGCGTAATAACTTTCATCGCAGGTTGCGAATTCACGGCTCCAGTCAAAAGACAGGCCGATTGTTTTCAGCTGACCGCGCATTGCAGCAATGTTGTCGTAGGTCCAGCCCTTTGGGTGTACCTTCTTTTCAGCTGCCGCGTTTTCCGCAGGCATGCCGAATGCATCCCAACCCATCGGGTGCAAAACATTGTAGCCGCGTGCACGTTTGAAGCGTGCAACCACGTCACCCATGGAGTAGTTACGCACGTGCCCCATGTGTAGACGACCGGATGGGTAAGGGAACATCTCTAGTACGTAGTATTTTTCGCGCGGATCATCGTTGTCCGTCTCGAAGACGTTCTTTTCGTCCCATACTTTTTGCCAGCGCGCTTCCGTTGCGCGTGCATTATACCTATCCGTAGCCATTTATTCCGCCGTGTGTTTGATTTTTGCCCTGATCAAGCAAATTAGGTTTGCTCGGACTGTCACCAGAAATTGCCAGCTTGGTCAAGCGGTAGACAGAGGAAAAACCAAGAAGATTTGTCAGAAATTTCTCAATGAAGTGCAACTACTCTTGCATTTAGACCTTAGGGAGCGCATTTCATGTCTCCAATATGGATTTTTCGCTGGAGTTAGGAATGAGTGACGCTGCTGCACTTCGCCTTAAAGAGGTTAAGGAAAACATCGGAAAAGCTGAGACGGATGTTGAACGTCCGAGCGGTTCTGTAACGTTGATTGCAGTCTCAAAAACCTTCGAAGCTTCAGCAATTAAGAGAGTTTTAGAAGCTGGACAGCGTGTGTTTGGTGAAAACCGGGTTCAGGAAGCAATGGGCAAATGGCCTGGGCTTCGTGAGGAGTTTGAGGGTGTTGAGTTACATCTGATCGGCCCGCTTCAGTCCAACAAGGCGAAAGAAGCTATTCAGACCTTTGACGTGATCCACACTGTGGACCGGGATAAGATTGCTAAAGCGCTGAAAGTTGAGATGGATAAGCAAGGCAAGGCGCCAAAGCTGTTCATTCAGGTTAATACCGGGGAAGAAGACCAGAAGGCTGGTATTCCTCCAAAGGAAGCGGATGCGTTTATCGCGAAGTGTCGTGATGAATACGGGCTGGAGATTGAAGGCCTGATGTGCATTCCGCCAGTTGACGAAGCACCGGGCATGCATTTCGCGTTGCTTGAGAAAATCGCAAAGCGGAACGGCCTTGAGAAGCTCTCAATGGGAATGTCCTCTGATTATCCGATTGCTGTTCAACATGGCGCAACACATGTGCGTGTCGGTTCTGCGGTATTTGGTGCGCGCGACTATTCGCAGTAAGCACGGGTGTTCGATTGGGCGCTACTTATTGAACTGTGCGGCGCCCCAGTCAACGGGTTTGTCCAGAATCGGGAATAGATCCCAGCCCATAATCTTCTCAGCCCGGATCCACTCAGCTAGTTCGTCACTGATAAATATTGTCTGACATAGTGGATCAACATATGTTGTTCGTTTTGAATCCGGATGAAACGGTGCACTTTTGAAATACTCTGGTTTACCGACGGTACCACGCCAAAGATGGCGGTCTTTTAGCCCGCCTTCCTTAAAATGTATCAGGTATGCGTCATTGCTATGGGGTTGTTTCCCCGAAGAGGTGACCTTTCGAAGACAGAAGTCGTTGGATGCTGCACGTTCGTAACCGCCACCGTAACGTTGTTCGCCGAAATTACGGGCACCAGCGTAGAGGATGTTGTCATGGTCAATAATGTCGGGTTTTTGATGCAGGTAGAGCAAATGTCCCGCGCCATAGATTTTCCCAGTACCTTTGTGCTTGATAGTCACCGGATAAAAACCATGTCGCTTCGGTTCCAGCTCCTCAAGCTTATCTTTCAGCCGAGCACTTACTACAATCGTATTCCAGGTACCGCAAATTACATCCGGCAATCCACGCTTATCAGCTTCTTTAAGATACAAAGTATGAGGTATTTCGGCAATCCGGGCAGCATTCATGGGACTTTGTTCACCCGGCTTGTCAAACCGGTTGCGTCCCCGCATTAACATCGTAGTTAACTCAACATCAGGAGTTAAAGGCGGCTCAAATCCATCAGAAACGGCATAAAGTTCAGGGCCGTGTGCAAAACCAAAATCAACAATAAAAGGCATTTCTGATATCCTATATAAATAGCGGTCATCAGGTTGCAGCTGGCAATATTAGATCAGGCAGGTTTATGCGAAACTACATAAACTCATAGTGTATTTTGAGTTTTGAACGGGCGAGGGATTTCTCGCCCGTTTTTTGTTTGTATTAAAGTAGTTGATCGCTCAGCCATTGGACTGTGGTGGAGACCACGAGGTCGTTGTTTTGTGGGCTGATGATGTCGCCTGCGATGACGTGGTTGTTATCGTCACCTGAGCTTTCGATAAGCAGACGCTGTTTTGGTGCGCCCCATTTGTCATAGGCGACATTGGTGAGTGCTGCGTCGATGGTTTCATCCTTTTCACTGTAGATGAACAGGGCAGGTACGCTTGCTTTTGCGGGGTCTTGTTCCTGCAATACTGAGATTGTGGTTGCCATTGGGAGGAGGGCTACACTTGGGTAGCTGATGGTCCATCCCATTTGCTCTTCTTTAGATGGTGCTTTAGAAGACGAGCGGGTTTTGCCAATGATCAGAGGGACATAGTGTCTTGCGAACGGCATATCGAGCAGGAAGCCGCCCGCAGCTTTGACTCCGAAATTTGGCGATACAAACACCATCGCGGCCACATCATCTTTCAGCGGGTGGTCCTGCATCGCGAGCCAAGCTGCAAGTGAGCCACCGGTTGAGGTGGACATTATGATTGTCTTTTCACCAATGCGCCGGCCAATTTCGACCGCTTCAGCGAGGTCGTTGACCCAGTCGTTCAATGAGGCTTCTGCCATCGCTTCACCCGAGCGGCCATGGCCAGTCAGGCGGGTGAAGAAAAGATTGGCGCCCATCTCATTTGCAACGCGGTCCGGTACAGGGCGGATCTCATGTTTGCTGGCGGAAAAGCCGTGAACGTAAATGATTGAAAGAGGTGTTTTGCTGTTCTTCTTACCATCGAGCCAGATGATCTCTTTGGCAGTGTCAGAACGAATATCCTGAAACCTGGCCTCACTCTCTGAAAGATACACTTCGAGGTCATCACCCATAATTTCGGGTTTGAAGGTGATCTCTGTATCGCGTGGTTCTCTTGGGCCTGTCATGAAGGCAATTGTGCCTCCTACGAGTAAAATCAGTACTACAAAAATAAAATATCGAAAGAGCATATGGGGTGCCTTTGTTCCTTAGCGGCACCAGCTTATTCCAGCTTGGGTTGAAATATCAAATCAGAGCATCAGGAAGTTTTATTGTGAGTAGACAGTGGGTACGCCTCTGGACCCAAGCCACTCGATGATACCGTTGGAGACGAGGAGGTTGTTTTCCGGATTGATGATGTCGCCTGCAATGACGTGATGGTTGCCTGCGGACTCGGTTATGAGGAGGCGGTGCTTTGGTGCGCCCCAGTTTTCGAAGAACTTCGCTGTGGTGTGCTCATCTGAGGTTTCGTCACGGATATCGTAGATGAACATGGTTGGGATGGTTGCGTTTGCTGCATCCAGACTGCCCACGAGTTTGACGGTTTCAGCAAGAGGAAGCAGGGCGGTTGCCGGATAGGCGTTGGTCCAGGCGTAGATCTCCTCAAAGTTGGCATTCGGATCAGCGACCCGGTAACGGCCTACGATGATTGGTGTGTAGTACTCTGCAAGCGGATATGTGAGCAGGGAGGTTCCTGCTGCGGCCAGTTCAAAAACGGGAGAGATGAGGACGATTGCTTCTACGTTCTCCTTTAGAGAATGATCAGTCAGATCCATCCATGCTGTTAGAGAACCTCCGAATGAGGTACTGATAACGATGACTTTGTTGCCAATGGCTTTCCCAATTGTGAGCGCTTCTGCCAAAGCATTGAAGTAGTCATCGACCTTCGGTTCTCCCATAGCAGCAGGTGTACGGGCGTGACCGGGAAGCCGTGTGTAATAGAGGTTGGCCTGAATGGAGCTGGCGACGAGATCGGGAACGGGCCTGATTTCATCTTTACTGGCAGAAAAGCCGTGCATGTAGACGACGGCAAATTCGGTTTTGGCTTTGGTGTCGGGGTTTTGCCAGATGATTTGCTTTTCGAGACCGGGTTTAATGTCTGTAAAGCGGCTTTCTACCCGTGCGATGTATTCTTCGGGGTCTTCGCCAATGTCGCTTGGGTTGAATGTGATAGAGGGAGACACATAGGTGTTGGCCCAGTAGAGCAGGAAGCCGATGATCAGCACAATAAGAGACAGCAAAAACAGATAGTTCTTTCGGAAGAGCATCGTTAAATCGCCTCTTTTTTTGCTGATAGTGAGTCAGCTTGGCAGGAAACCTAGTGCATCTTTGAGTTTTCCTTTTTATCCAAGCTTATACAATCTCCAACAAATGGCGGTTTTGCTTGACTCGGCACCTGTATTCTCGTAGATACCCGACCTAACTCCTTCTATGTGAAGACCGGAGCCACTGACTGGGACCCGAAAAGGTGTAAAGAGATCCCAGAAGTCAACACCCGACAGCGCGTTGCGCCCTCGGGTGATTTTTTGCTATGTGCAATCGATTTGCCGTGGCAATTTTGGCTTGGTGACACCAAATTCACTAGGAACGAGTGTACGGCACCAGTTGGTTTTCTTCAGGTGTTTGTGCAGAAACGAGATTTTAAAGGAACGACATGTTCGATAATCTGTCAGATCGCCTAGGCGGCATTCTAGATAAGCTCACAAAACGCGGTGCGCTTTCTGAATCCGATGTTAATGAAGCGCTGCGCGAAGTTCGCCGCGCGCTCATTGAGGCTGATGTGGCGCTGCCGATCGTGCGTTCTTTTGTCGACAAGGTGAAACACCGCGCTGTTGGCGCAGAGGTTGTTAAGTCCATTAAGCCGGGTCAGATGGTCGTTAAGATCGTGCATGACCAACTTATTGAGATGCTCGGTGAGGAATCTCATCCGATCGACCTGAATGCGCCGGCTCCGGTTTGCATCATGATGGTTGGTCTGCAGGGTGCGGGTAAAACCACTGCAACCGGCAAGATTGCACGTCGCCTGACACAGCGCGATAAGCGCAAAGTTTTGATGGCTTCTCTTGATACGCGCCGTCCGGCAGCGCAGGAGCAGCTGAAAGTTCTAGGTGAACAGAACGAGATTGATACGCTTCCTATCATTGAAGGGCAGCAGCCGGTTGATATTGCAAAGCGTGCGCTGAATGCAGCGAAGCTTGGCGGTTATGACGTGGTCATGCTCGATACAGCGGGTCGTGGTCACATTGATGAGCCTCTCATGATTGAGATGGAGCAGATTAAAGCTGCGTCCAACCCGCATGAAGTCCTTCTTGTTGCCGACGCTCTGACTGGTCAGGACGCTGTTAATCTGGCGAAGAGCTTTGATGAGCGTTGCGCGATCACAGGTATCATGCTCACCCGTATGGATGGTGACGGTCGTGGTGGTGCGGCGCTTTCCATGCGTGCTGTTACCGGCAAGCCGATCAAGCTGATTGGTACCGGTGAAAAATCTGATGAACTCGAAGATTTCCATCCAAAGCGTATTGCTGATCGCATCCTTGGAATGGGCGACATTGTTTCGCTCGTTGAAAAGGCTGCTGAAGCGATTGATGCGGAAAAAGCCGCAGAGATGGCTCGGAAGATGCAGAAGGGTCACTTTGACCTGAACGATCTTTCTGAACAGCTGAAGCAGATGGAAAAGATGGGCGGAATGTCCGGCATGATGGGCATGCTTCCAGGTGTTGGCAAAATGAAGAAGCAGCTTGCTTCCGCCAACCTTGATGAGAACATGTTCAAACGTCAGATGGCGATCATCTCCTCTATGACCAAGAAAGAGCGTGCTAAGCCTGAACTGCTTAAAGCAAGTCGCAAAAAGCGTATTGCTGCAGGTTCTGGTGTGCAGGTCGCTGAAGTTAATAAGCTTTTGAAAATGCACCGCCAGATGGCCGATATGATGAAGGCCATGGGTAAGGGCAAAGGCAAGGGCATGCTCGGCAAGATGATGGGCGCTATGGGTGGCGGTATGCCAGGCATGGGCGGCGGAATGCCGAACATCGACCCTAAAGCGCTAGAGCAGATGGCTAAATCTGGCCAACTGCCTGGCGGCATGGAATTGCCTAAAGGATTACCGGGTGGTGGGCTTCCCGGGGGATTGCCAGGAGCTGGCGGCCCTAAATTGCCCGGTCTTGGTGGAGCATCTGGTTTGCCAGGGCTCGGCAAGGGGAAAAAGTAATTGAGCGAGATCGACAAAACTGAAGAAGCCAAGGTGATCCTTGGTGGACTTCGCTCCAGCATTGACAACATTGACGCTGCTCTGGTGCATATGTTGGCTGAACGATTTCGTTGCACACAGGCTGTTGGGGAGCTGAAGGCAACCCATGGTCTTCCACCGGCTGACCCGGCCCGTGAAAAACTTCAGATTGAGCGTCTGCGCCGTCTCGCGGCTGAGGCCAATCTTGATCCTGACTTTGCTGAAAAATTCCTGAACTTCATCGTGAAGGAAGTCATTCGGCATCATGAAGCTATTGCTGCTGAACACAGCACAGACTGAATACCTAGGAGTAAATAAACAATGGCTACTAAAATTCGCCTCGCACGCGGTGGCACTAAAAAGCGTCCTTTCTACCGTGTCGTAATTGCAGACGTTCGCTCCCCACGCGACGGTCGTTTCATCGAAATCGTTGGTCGTTACAACCCAATGCTTCCTAAAGATGCTGACAACCGCGTTGAGCTGAATGAAGAGCGCATCAAGCATTGGCTTGGTCATGGCGCACAGCCTACTGACCGCGTTCTGCGTTTCCTGGACGCTGCTGGCCTGATGAAGCGTGAGCCACGCAACAACCCAAATAAAGCGAAACTCGGCAAGAAAGCTCAAGAGCGTCTTGACGAGAAGCTGGCTGCAGAAGCTGAAGCAAAAGCTGCTGCTGAAGAAGCAGCTGCTGAAGCACCAGCTTCCGAATAATATAAGCATACCCGATCTGAGAAGGAGACGCCGGCAATGGCAAACAAGCCTGAAGACCGCATTCTAATGGCTCAGATCGGGGCTGCTCACGGCATACGTGGAGAAGTGCGGGTCAAACCATTTGGTGATGACCCGCTTTCTTTTGGCGATTACGGTAAGCTCGAAAATGCTGACGGTAGCCGCAAATTTAAAGTTAAGAAGGCTCGCATTCAAAAAACTGTGGTGGTTACCAAGTTTGAGGGCGTGAATACCCGCAATGAAGCAGAAGTCCTCAATGGGATGAAGCTTTATATTGCTCGCGAAAAACTGCCTGAAACGGAAGACGAAGACGAGTTCTATCACGCTGATCTCATTGGCCTGAAAGCCATTGATGAGAAGGGTGAGGCAATTGGAACTGTGTTGGCTCTTTTGAACTTTGGCGCAGGTGATTTGATTGAAGTTGCCCCGAAGAGCGGCAATTCTCTTATGTTCCCATTCACAAAAGCTGTTGTTCCTACCATTGACCTCAAAGAGGGATATGTGGAGGTCCATGCTCCCGAAGGCTTTTATGATGAAGGTGAAAAAGAACCCGAAGATGGCTCTAAGCCAGAAGCAGGCTGATTTTTCGCATTATCAGATGCAGACATTGCTGAGATCATCAGCGTGATTTTTGCAGTTTGTGCATCAAAATACATTCCAGAGACTGACCTTACTTAAGCAACGGGTATCCTATGGCCTTTCGTGCATCCATCTTGACGCTGTACCCTGAAATGTTTCCGGGAAATCTGGCAATGAGCATGTCTGGACGCGCGTTGGAACGCGGGGATTGGTCTCTTACAGCGAACAACATTCGCGATTACGCGACTGATAAGCATCGCTCTGTTGATGATACGCCTGCTGGCGGTGGTGCTGGCATGGTTCTGCGTCCTGATATTCTTGGCAAAGCTATCGATGATGTGACTGAGGATGAGGATACACGTCCACGGTTGCTCATGAGCCCGCGCGGTAAGCCATTTACGCAGGCAAAGGCTCGTGAACTGGCTGATGGACCGGGTGTGATTATCGTCTGTGGTCGTTTTGAAGGTGTTGATGAGCGCGTCATAGAAGGACGTCAGCTCGAGGAAGTGTCTATTGGCGACTACATTCTCTCAGGAGGAGAAGTTGCTGCTCATGTGGTTTTGGATAGTATTGTCCGTCTTCTTCCCGGTGTTATGGGAAACAAAGAGAGCGGTGAATCTGAAAGCTTTGAGAATGGCTTACTGGAGCACCCACATTATACGCGCCCAGTAGAGTTTGAAGGACAGGAAGTCCCATCTATTCTTAAAAGTGGTAATCATAAACTGATTGATCAGTGGCGCCTTGAGATGTCTGAAAAGATTACTCAAGAAAGACGGCCTGATCTTTGGAAGGATTACCTAGAAAATAGCCGTGGATAGCGGGTTTTCTACACTTTTTTCATGACAAACCTTCAAAAATCGGCTAAACCCGCGCCGACTGGAGTGGATTCTGTCTGGCGTTTGCCGCTAGGGTCCTAGTTCCACTTCACTTCCCGGCATAATGCCAAGGTTTGGTGAACACGTCCCGGTGGCTTGACCACTGAGGGACGCTCTGACCAATATTTAAAATGGAAGAAACTGCCATGAATATCATTGAGCAGCTCGACGCCGAAGAAATGGCTCGCATCGAAGAGAAGCGTACGCTTCCTGAGTTCTCTCCAGGTGATACGCTACGTGTTCTCGTACGCGTTACCGAAGGTACTCGTACTCGTGTGCAGGCCTACGAAGGCGTATGCATCGCACGCTCCGGCGGCGGCATCAACGAAAGCTTCACCGTTCGTAAGATTTCTTACGGCGAAGGTGTAGAGCGTGTATTCCCAATCTTCAGCCCAATGCTTGAAGGCGTGGAAATCATTCGCCGCGGTAAAGTCCGTCGTGCGAAGCTTTACTACCTACGTGAGCGTCGCGGTAAGTCCGCACGTATCGTTGAAGCTACCAACGTACGCGCAAAGCGTCTTAACGAAGAAGCTCGTGCGGCTGCTAATGCTGCAAAAGCTGCAAAAGCTGCTGAAAAAGCTGCTGAAGCTAAAGGTTCTGCAGAGTAAGATTTACTCTTCGGCCTCTATGGTTTCTAAAACCCCGCTGAGAAATCAGCGGGGTTTTTTGTGTTCATGCTCGGGTTTTTTGCAGGTTCTGCGGTTTGGTTGGCTTCAGGCATAGCAGCGCCCTCGGTGTCATCCTAAGCGAAGATCCCGAATTTATAGCTGCTTGCTTGTCTTTTTGCTTTTGCCATTCAACTGGATCCCTGTGTGTTTGTTTTGTGCTTGAATGGTAGCGAGGCGGAGGTCGTTGGGTCCCAGATCAGAGCCGAGCACGGCTTTAGATCGTGACGCGGTCAGACCCCGCCTCGCATGTCTTACCAAACCTGAACAGTTGATGGTGGCCGCATCGCGCTACGCTTGTGCTGGATGACGGTGGTGGGGTCTCACCAGCGTATCCTTGCAGCAACACCTTCTTATCATCCTGCAACTTTTCGTTGACAGGTGGTGCGTTCCATTCCACATTCATATGTGAGGCTTCACAACCTCTGAAAAGCGGTAACCGCTCCCGTCAACTAGCGGATTTTTTGTGCCTTTTTTCTGAGGGCGCAAACCCTTTGCTATGAGCGGGAGGGCGGTGAATACAACACCTCTTTCGGGAGGGAATAAACTCGCCTGTCTTTTCCAGGTTGTGAACCTCCCGCTCGCCAGCGGGCCGTCACAAGCTCATTGTCGTGCGGAACTTCAACAGCCAGAAAAGAAGGCTTTGAATATGGACGACTCTGCATGCGCCTGTGGCGCCACAAATACTCTTCAGAATGAAATTGATGACGTGAACTTTGCTGTTTCTGATCTTCAGAACCTTGCTTACATGCAGCATTTGGTGCTGAGCGAGCGGATGAAGAACAGCAGTGAGCGTGACGTTCTCTTCACTTTGCACCATGCATTATCTGACCGCCTAGAGGCACTTGATAAGACCTGCGGAATTTTAACCGATGCGTTGTCCGGCAGATCCTTCCCTAAAGGGTTTTCCGGTCACGCGACACGCAGCGTCGCCTCTCCAACACTGGTCAATACCGATAAGGTGTCTCTTGATTAGATCACTGTGAACGGCACTCCAAGGGCTGCCTCAACTACCCTTGCACAGCCCTTCATGAGTGTCCTGCTGGTCTGCGGCCGGGCGAATTGTGCCCGCAGGCCAGCATCTTCGTGCGTTTGAGTGGAAGCGATTGTGGGTGTGGCTCTGGCTCCCGGATCTGCGCATTGCTTGTCCGGGAGGACGGCGATGGGTGAATTGCGTGAAGAGAAGGTGGTCGGCGTAGTTTTCGGCTGATGCTCATCATCTGCCCGCAGATAAGTGGGCTTACTCTTTAGCCAATTGGTTTCCCCCACTGTCATCCCGGGCGGAGCATAGCGGAGACCCGGGACCCATACTCCCCGTGTTAGAGATTGATTGAGCGCCTCAGTGGAAGATTGAGGCAAGGGGTTATGGATCCCGGCTCGGGGGCCGGGAAGACACCGGTGGGTGGGGTGTTGCAGAAAAACTTATCCCCCTTCTGAATTCCTCCCATACTCTGAACCTATGCCTACGTAACGGGCTGCTGGCGGAGCGACCGTCAGTTTGTCGTAGGTTGGGTTGGGCTGTTGGAAGACGTAACGCACCTTTCAGTGGTCCGGTGAACCGAACTTCAAACGTGACCGCATGGTTTGAGGGGAAGGGCCCAGGACTATAGGGTATCACGCGGTGATAGATACAAGAGCACCGGCAGGGAGACTTGCTTTTGCGAAGGTATCAGTCAAAGACGGAGGAACTGTTTGGGCATGGAAACGTGTCTGGATAAGCCACTGTCTTTCCGGGAAACCGGCTATCGTGCCTTATAGGCAAAAGAGGCGACGTAGTTCATTATAAAAAGCCCGGGCAAGGCGTGTAGCCAATGCTGAAGAAACATTTTTAAACAAGTAGCGCAGGTATTGCCTGCCGCCTTGCTCATCCCGACTTCCGGGAACTCTGGTTCAACACTGCATGGATTGCCATGTGGTGCTGTTGGTGTTTGCAGTATAAATGTGACAGGTTCTGGTGCGCATCCTTTGCGCAAGTTTTCAGGGGGATATTCCGGGGAGCTGTCAGAATACAATTAATCCAAGTGGGTTAGGTTGGTTCTGAAAGATGCAATGAGTAGAGGGCTTGAAGGCAAATGGTGATCGCATTCATCATCATTTTCATCATTTTCATCATGTTACTCGGTATTTATGCCGTGTTTGTAGAGCCTTGGCTGCCACCGAGAATTACCCGGCATAAAGTTGTTGTTTCTCCAGAAGCTCTTGACCAAAAACCTTTGCAAATTGTTGTTATGACTGATCTGCATGCCTGCTGGCCATGGATGCGTCCTGAACGGATTACGCGCATCGTAGAGCGCGTGAACAGTCTGGAGCCTGACCTTATTGCGCTTTTAGGCGACTACCACACAGCCATGCATCCTCCTTTTGCAAAGCCGTTAGCCTCTGCTGCAGCTTGGGCGCAGCCTATGCAGCATTTGAAGGCACCTCTGGGTGTTTTTGGTGTGCTGGGCAACCATGATTGGCTTGAAGGTGGTGAGGACGCCAGAGAGGCATTGGAAGCTTCTGGAGTGACTGTTCTCGAGAATAGGGCTCAGCGGGTATCTACACGAGGCAACTCTCATGTCTGGCTTTTGGGACTGGATGATCAGTATGGCGAGGCCTGCCAGTTGCACGGGACGGGACGCCGGGATGATCTTGAGGTGGCCTTAAGTCAGGTTGAAGATGACAGCGCCCCGCGGATTTTGCTTGCCCATGAGCCGGACATCTTTCTTGAGGCCAATAAATCCGTAGATTTGACAGTGAGCGGGCATACGCATGGAGGGCAAGTTCGCTTGCCGTTTATTGGTGCATTGACAATACCATCGCGGCTTGACCGGAAGTATGCGAAGGGCGCTTTTGAGGAAAATGGAAGCACTCTCATCGTTGGCAGCGGGCTTGGATGCTCGGGACTTCCAATCCGTTTTCTTTGTCCGCCAGAACTTTTGCTCATAGAAATATATGCTTAGGCTACAGGGTATTGATCGCATCAAAGGGATTGTTTGATTGCGTCTAACTTGCTTTCATTACCTTTCCGTCTTGAGAGAATCTCAAGGCAAAGAAGCTTGATATTTTGGTGATCTGGGCCGATTAATAGAGCCAGTATAGCGGGAGCTTCGTTTATTGTTGCTTCCGTATTTTCAAGATTTATGCGGCCGCAGAGAGCTGCAGGTAATAAGTGAGTGGTCCTGTTTTCTCGGATCTTGAGCGCTTGGTAGGTGCGATCAGAGCCGGATTTGAAACAAGGATCATTCGTTTCCAGGAGACAAGCGCAATGTCGCAGGCCAAAACTCTTTACGATAAGATCTGGGACCACCACGTGGTCAACACGCAAGAAGACGGCACTTGCCTGCTTTACATTGACCGCCACTTGGTACACGAAGTGACGAGCCCGCAGGCATTTGAAGGCCTGCGTATGGCTGGCCGTCAGGTGCGTCACCCAAAGCGTACACTGGCTGTTGTTGACCATAACGTGCCGACCACTGATCGCTCCAAAGGTATTGATGATCCTGAAAGCGCGTTGCAGGTTGATACACTTGCGAAGAATGCTGCTGAGTTTGGCGTTGAATACTATTCAGAGCTCGATCAGCGTCAGGGCGTGGTGCACATCGTGGGTCCAGAGCAGGGCTTTACGCTGCCGGGCATGACGATCGTTTGTGGTGACAGCCATACATCCACGCATGGCGCGTTTGGTTCTCTTGCACACGGTATTGGTACTTCTGAAGTTGAGCACGTTCTGGCGACGCAGACGCTGATTCAGAAGAAAGCGAAAAACCTTCGTGTGACTGTGAATGGTCAGCTGCCGGAAGGTGTGACCGCGAAAGATATCGTACTGGCGATCATCGGAGAGCTGGGTACTGCTGGCGGTACCGGTTACGTCATTGAATACGCTGGTGAGGCGATCCGCAACCTGTCTATGGAAGGTCGTATGACCGTCTGTAACATGTCTATTGAAGCTGGTGCACGTGCTGGTCTGATTGCTCCGGATGAGAAAACCTTTGAGTACCTGAAGGGCCGTCCTAAATCACCAAAGGGCGCTGCGTGGGAACAGGCACAGGCTTATTGGGAAACTCTGTTTACCGATGACAATGCAGAGTTCGATACAGAAATCGTTCTGGATGCTGCGAACCTGCCTCCAATCGTGACCTGGGGCTCTTCTCCTGAAGATGTTGTTTCCGTTACCGGTGTTGTTCCTAATCCGGCTGAGATCGAAGACGACAACCGCCGTGCTTCTAAAGAACGTGCGCTTGAGTACATGGGTGTTGAAGCGGGTCAGAAGATCACTGACATCAAGGTTGACCGTGTGTTTGTTGGTTCTTGCACCAACGGACGTATCGAAGATCTGCGCGAAGCTGCTGCCGTTGTTAAAGGCAAGAAGGTTGCAGACACGGTTAGCGCAATGATTGTTCCGGGTTCTGGTCTGGTGAAAGCACAGGCTGAAGCGGAAGGTCTGGATGAGATCTTCAAAGACGCTGGTTTCGAATGGCGTGAGCCTGGGTGTTCCATGTGTCTGGCGATGAATGCTGACAAATTGAAGCCGGGTGAGCGTTGTGCTTCAACTTCCAACCGTAACTTTGAGGGCCGTCAGGGCTTCAAGGGCCGTACGCACCTTGTTTCTCCAGGAATGGCGGCTGCGGCTGCGATTGCCGGACACTTTGTTGATGTGCGTCACTGGAAGTAATCGCAGATAAAATTTTGCAGATGAGCGGGAGTAGGTGACTATTCCCGCTTTTTTTATTTTGGGACCGACATTGTGACAAAGTGTGTCGTGACAAGCTAATTGTCTGATCTATAGCGGATTTCTGCTGATGTGCTTTGTCGGTATTTCGAATTCCTTAGGGTAAGGAAGATTGTCAGACTTCACATAGCTGTCATTTGCTGACTACAATATCAAAACATCTCAAGATGATTTCCGCTCAGGCGCTTGTGTTCTGAGCGAGACTCGGGAGCATGTTGTGAACGCAGTCGTTTCAGAAGGCGCATTCCCGGCGCTTGTGTTGAATGCAGATTATCGGCCTCTGTCTTACTACCCCTTATCTCTGTGGGGGTGGCAAGATGCGGTGAAGGCTGTGTTTTTGGATCGAGTTAGTATCGTCTCTGAATACGATCAGGTTGTGAGAAGCCCAAGTCTTGAGTTTCAACTCCCCAGTGTGGTGGCACTAAAGTCCTTCGTAGAGACAGAGAGAAACCCAGCCTTTACGCGGTTTAATGTGTTTCTGCGGGACAGGTTTCAATGCCAGTATTGCGGTTCCCTTAAGGATCTGACTTTTGATCACCTCATCCCGCGCAGTAAAGGAGGCCTGACCACTTGGGACAACGTCATCACGGCTTGCTCTCCTTGTAATTTACGGAAGGCAAACAAATCCTGGCAAGAAATGAATATGCAGCCCATGCAAATGCCGTTTGTCCCACGTGTGCATGACCTACATAACAACGGCCGCCTGTTCCCGCCCAACTACCTGCACGAGAGCTGGTTAGATTTCCTCTACTGGGACAGCGAGCTTGAGCCGTGAAACGCGGTTAATGTTTTGTTAGCCATTAGCCCGAAAACTTTCAGTAAAGTTGAGTGATTAATACCCGAGATACTACCCTTATATTATGCTAGGCATAATTACATGGGCGTCGATGGTGGACATCTCGATGGGTTATTTCAGACAATTCTCTACACTATTCAAAAGATTCAACCGCTCCGAAGACGGGATGGTGGCGGTTCTTGTCGCAGTGCTCATGGTTTTGATGATTGTGTTCGCTGGAATGGCGATTGATTTCGGCATGGGCTTCAACACTCGCCGCGCGGTAAATCAGGCATTGGATGCAGCAGTGCTAGCTGTTGCTAACAAACTCACTATTACGGAGATGAGTAAAGCAGAAGTGCAGGAGATGACCGAAGAGTACTTCGAGGCTAATATTAAAGATTCAATCGGTGAAGATGTTGAAGTAACTAAGCCGATCGTTAAGTATGAGATTGGTGGCGATACGATCTCCGCGAGTGCATCTGCAAAACTCAATAACAGCTTTTCTCCAATGATTGGCCTGCTCACTGGTGGTAATGGCGATGAAGCTAGTGAACTTGCTGTTGGTAGTAGTTCAACTGCAAGATTTCCACGGAGTAATGTTGAAGTCTCGGTGATTGTAGATGTTACTGGGTCAATGAGCTCCCACATTGGTGCTCTAAAAAGGGCTTCAACCAGTTTGCTTGATGCACTGTTGCCTGAAGACACCGATATAGCGAAGAGCCGTATTCGTGTATCTTTCATACCATATAGCAACGGGGTGAAACTAGACACGGCACTTGCTGAAAAAGCGACTTTTGATGTCAGCTACTATGGCTGCGTACATGAGCGGATTATGGATCAATCCACAAGTGAAGTTCCATATGACTTTGAAGATGATGAGGGCAACACAGATTATATCGGATCTGGTTATAGTTATTGCCCACGGAATGCAAAAGTAGTTCCGCTGACTGCAGATCGAAATAAGATTAAAAACTCAATTAGTAGATTATCTGCTGGTGGCGGGACAGCAGGTCAAATCGGGATAGCTTGGGGGTGGTATACAATATCTCCGAGATGGTCGAATTTTTGGCCTTCTGATAGTGAGCCACTGCCTTATGAAACAGAGAATATTCGAAAGTACGCGGTGTTTATGACTGATGGTGACTTTAACGTACACTATCGAGATGACTATAATTATAGTCGCGTAGAACAGGCGCGCGAAGAGAAAATTAGAGAAAAAAAACGAAATAATACTTGGACTGAGGGACCGAATCCTGATGGGTCTAACAAGTTCACCTCAGATGAACATGAAGAGTTCGCTAACTTAGTTGAATGGAGGTACGCGTCTTCATATGGTGAGTATGGTATTTCATCTGTTCGTGCTAAAGAAATATGTGAGAATATGAAGGAAAAGAACATTACGGTGTATTCTGTTCATTTCGGGAGTTCTTATGCTGCTAAAAGAGTGATGCAGTCTTGCGCAACAAGTAACAGCACCTTTTATAAAGCTGATAATGAAAGTGAACTGATTCAAGCCTTTGAAAAAATCGCTAATGATATTAAGAATATATATTTATCTCAGTAGCTTTAGCGTAATAAAAAACCCCGCCAAATCAGCGGGGTTTTGTTTTCTGGGCTGAATTCAATAGGCGTGGCCTACACGGTTTCAGCTTTGTTTTGGCGGTTGTCGATTAGGTCGCCTACGACGGTTGGGTCGGCTAGGGTTGAGGTGTCGCCCAGGTTGTCGAAGCTGTCCTCTGCGATTTTGCGGAGGATGCGGCGCATGATTTTACCGCTACGGGTCTTTGGTAGGCCCGGGGCGAACTGGATGAGGTCTGGAGATGCAATTGGGCCGATTTCAGCGCGAACGTGCTTCACCAGTTTCTTCTTCAGTTCTTCAGATGGTTCCAAGCCTTCCATGAGGGTGACATAGGCGTAGATGCCTTGTCCCTTCACATCATGCGGATAGCCAACTACAGCAGCTTCTGAGACCTCTGGGTGAGCGACGAGGGCGCTTTCAACTTCAGCAGTCCCCATGCGGTGACCAGATACGTTGATCACGTCATCAACCCGGCCTGTGATCCAGTAGTAACCATCTTCGTCACGACGGCAGCCATCGCCAGTGAAGTAGAAGCCTTTGTAGGTGGCGAAGTAGGTTTGGACGAAGCGCTCATGGTCTCCGTAGACGGTTCGCATTTGACCCGGCCAGCTGTCTGTTATGACGAGGTTACCTTCAGTTGCGCCTTCCTGGAAGTTGCCTTCAGCATCGACAATAGCTGGCTGAATGCCGAAGAATGGGCGTGTTGCAGAGCCTGGCTTGAGATCGGTTGCCCCTGGTAGAGGCGTGATCAAGATACCGCCGGTTTCGGTTTGCCACCACGTATCAACGATTGGGCAACGCTGCTCGCCGACCACGTTGTTGTACCATAGCCATGCTTCTGGATTAATTGGCTCGCCGACTGATCCAAGAACGCGCAATGATTTGCGGGATGTGTTGGTTACATATTCATCACCAGCACCCATCAATGCACGGATTGCGGTCGGGGCGGTGTAGAAGATGTTGACGTTGTGTTTGTCACAAACTTCCCAGAAACGACCTGCTGTCGGGTAGGTAGGTACACCCTCAAACATGAGTGTTGTTGCGCCGTTTGCTAGTGGACCGTAGAGGATGTAGCTGTGGCCTGTGACCCAACCAACATCAGCAGTACACCAATAGACCTCGCCTGGGTGGTAGTCGAAAACGTATTGATGCGTCATGGAGGCATACACGAGATAACCACCAGAGGTGTGCATCACGCCTTTTGGTTGGCCTGTGGAGCCTGACGTATAGAGAATGAAGAGTGGGTCTTCAGCATCCATTTCTGCTGGCGGGCAATCTGCAGAAACTTTCTCGGTTTCTTCATGATACCAGAGGTCGCGGCCATCCATCATGTTGACGTTGCCACCGGTGCGTTTCACAACGAAGACCTTGTCGACATTGCCGCATTTTTCGATTGCGCGGTCAGTGTTTTCTTTCAAAGGTACAGTTCGACCACCGCGGACGCCTTCGTCAGCTGTGATGACAAAGCGTGATTTACAGTCTTCGATACGTCCGGCCAAGCTGTCAGGTGAGAAACCGCCGAACACAACAGAGTGCACTGCGCCGATCCGGGCACACGCAAGCATTGCGTAGGCTGCTTCAGGGATCATTGGCATATAGACAGTGACGCGATCGCCTTTTTGCACGCCATTGGCCAACATCACGTTTGCGAAACGGTTCACTTCTTCAGAAAGCTGTTTGTAGGTGATTGTCTTGCTTTGATCCGGCTCATCACCCTCCCAGATGATTGCAGGCTGATCACCGCGTTCTGCCAGATGACGGTCAATACAGTTGGCTGCTACGTTCAGCGTGCCGTCTTCAAACCATTTGATGGAAACATTGTGGTAGTCATAGGACGTGTTTTTGACCTTGGAATAAGGCTTTATCCAGTCAATCCGTTTCCCGTGCTCTCCCCAGAACCCATCTGGATCCTCAACGGACTTCTTGTACATTTCCAAGTACTGCTCGTTGTTGAGCAGAGCGTTTTCGGCAATCTCAGCCGGTACTGGATATACATCACCAGTCATGGTCAATCTCCCCATTTCCTCCACGGGTAATCACATACCCAACTCCTGTGGCGTATTATGGGCAGCTGCCGTTGGGGCGTCTAGCGAATATGCTTCGAACTTTCGTAGGTCCCGTTGTCTCTAGGTTCGTTTGGCCTACGAAAATTCAGCAATACGAGATATCGAGCTACTCGGAATTAGCCAGAAATCAGCGCATAAACTGCACCTTGAACCATCAAAACACCGAGCCAATGGCCAGCATCGATGAGCGTCAGCATCCATGAAGCCCGTTGGAATTTGTGATTGACGATCAGGCCTGTGAGTACGAAGCCACCCCAGATTACGATTGCTGCGGTCACGCCACTGGCAATGGTGACTGAGCCTGAGTAAACGAGGATCCCGGCAAGGAAGAAAGCCATGATCATTTCGCAGAGAAAAGTTATGACGTAAGTGGAAGGAGACATTTGAACGTCTTCTTCTGAGATGCCGACAGCTTTCATCCAAGAATATGAAAGCACATAGTACCAGATAGATCCGAAAATATATGAAGCGATTCCCGCGGCAAGCACACCCGGTAAGTAAATTCCTTCAATCATATCAATACACCTTGTAAAAGATATGGTGTGCACATGACTTGAGTATTTATTATTCGAAAAATGTATTGAAAATTTTTGGTAGCTTCAAGTCCCAGCGGATTTGTAGCTGGCTGTTGAAACAATAGGAGAGGGTGGACAAGACCACCCTCAAAATTCAGGTAGGTTATTGCATTGCCGCAGCTTTTTCATTGGCCTTTGCAAGAGCTGGACGACTCAAAGTTCTTGAAAAATATTTGCTAACGGGTCCTTCCGGCCATTCGAACTTGGAGACTTTGGCCCAGATTGCACAATGACCGATGATGATATCAGCAATTGTGAAGGTGTCGCCCATTGCCCAAGTGTTTTCGCCAAGGCGTTTTTCAAGCTGCTGCATCGATCTGTTCCACTCAAATCGGCAGGCGGGTTTGATGTCTGGTACGCGTTGGTCTTCCGGGTGAATGAATGAGTGTTTTGCAGCCATCCAGAGAATGGAGTCCATTTCATCGAGCGCAAAGTTGGTAAAACTATCCTGCCGGGCACGATCTAAAGTTCCTGATGGGAACGACAGGCTGGAATGTTTGTCTGCCAAATAGGTACAGATTGCTGTTGAATCGTAGATGGTTTCTCCATCAACGATCAGGGCAGGGATCTTGCCTGATGGGTTTACGGCATAAACATCTTCCTGATGAGGTTTGCTAGGCACAACCTCGTAAGGCAAGTTCAGTTCTTCCAGCAACCAGAGTACCCGCATGGTTCTTGATTGTGGGTGGCCAATAACTTTGTACATAAGATCCTCCTCTTGGATCTGATCATCTGCGTTGATTATGAAAAAGAAAAGCAAGAATGAGTGCGACTTGAGGATAAGCTTTCAAATTACAAGGCGTGCAGCGTTAAATAGGCAAAGTTGATCGATGCTGAGGTGAGTAAAAAGAAATGCCCCTTACAACTGAAGGGGTGATTACGACAGTGTCTCTTTGGTAGTTTGATTTCACAAAATAACCATCTCAAGAAAATGCCTTGAAATGTTTGGAAGTGGCGGTCTTTTACTGATATTGTCACCCTAATATTTCAGGAGAGACATCAATCTTTATTCCCGGTGTCTGGTGACATAGTTTTTATTGTTTACCCCTACTGTATTTCCTAACGGTAGCTTGGGCTGTTCATGAAACTAAACTAGCAACTGAGCTATCGAAGACAGCTATGCAATGGTTGTTTGCTGCATAAACTGGTAGGCGTGGAGCGGTAAGATCGTGAATTTTTCGGTTTATTGGATTGCCCAGAAACTTCGATTTTTTGCTGTTTTTGCAATAGCTTTTGCCTCCGTGCTGACAAATGCTCGTGCAGATGTTGCTGCATGGCTGTTGATGGATGCCGACAATGGACACGTTTTGGAGCAGAACGGCGCTTTCGACCGTTGGTACCCAGCTTCCCTAACAAAGATGATGACCGCCTATATTGCCTTCAAGAGTATCTCTCAGGGAGAGATGGCCATGAGCGATATGGTGATGGTCTCTCAAAACGCACTCAATCAACCACCGAGTAAGATGGGCTTCAAAGTCGGGACGACAATCACGCTCGACAATGCCTTGAAAATGATCCTCGTAAAGTCGGCAAATGACATTGCAGTAGCTGTTGCTGAACGGGTAGGTGGCACTGAAGAAAGCTTTATCAGCCAGATGAATGCGACTGCGCGTCGGTTGGGGATGACGCATACTAATTTTGTCAATCCTCACGGGCTACCAGACAATCGTCAGGTTTCATCCGCACGTGATATGGCGCTGCTTGCAAGTGCGCTGTGGAGCCAGTTTCCGCAGTATCGTTCTTATGTGAGCCACCCGGGAATTCGATTTGGCCGAAGAACATTTCGGTCTGGAAACAGAGACTTCCTTCTGCGTACTGCTGGCGCTAACGGATTGAAAACTGGATATATTTGTAATTCCGGTTTCAATGTAGCGACTTCTGCAACACGCAATGGAAAAACAGTTATCGCTGTTGTTCTGGGGGCAGCTTCCAGTTTAGAGCGCTCAGCCTTTGCCAAGAAACTTATTGATAGTGGTTTCAAGAAGACAGCGGGAACTAAAATTACTGCTTTCCGCGGCAGTGGGAATATCAACCCACCAAAGGACCACTATTGTAAGCGCAATGCCAAGCCAACGGCTCAGCAACTTGTTGATCGCTTTGGGACAAAACGTGGTTCTGCCAGCATGATGGCTTATGCCGATGCCGGCAGTCCGAGCCCACGCGGGAAGTCCATTCGTCTTTCCAAGAAGAAAGTGAACTGGGGTTTGGTCTATGAAGAAATTCTGGGCCCGCAGCTAAAGTCATATGCACCGGTGACTGTGCGCATTGGCAATGAGCATCCGGTTGTCGCACTGAAAAAGCTTGGAAATGCAGTGCCTTTGCCAATGCCTAAACCAGGGTCGCAAAAAGGTTTGGAGCCTGCGCCGATTGGAGGCATTCAGCAACTTAATGTGCCAGTGGGCAAGGGTACTTCTTTGCGGCCTTTGAAATCGACTTCTAAACGAGATTTGTTTGGCAGCCCGGGTGGGCTCTATGCTAATACGTCTGCCTTCGGTAAAACGCAGTCACCGTAGCTACAGGCAGTGCAGAATTATGGCTAGTACCCAAGAGAGGCGGAGTCCGCCAACCCCGATCCCAATGAGCGTCATTACTGGCTTTCTGGGAGCAGGTAAAACAACGCTTCTTAATCGAATTCTCAAAGAGCCAGTGTTGGAAAATACAGCGGTCATCATCAATGAATTTGGTGAGATCGGTTTGGATCATTTGCTCGTAGATACCATTGATGATGGGATTATAGAGCTATCATCTGGTTGTTTGTGCTGCACTATTCGTGGTGATCTCATCAACACGCTGGAAGATATTCTGCGCCGTATCGACAATGGCCGCATGAAGAAAATCGACCGTGTGATTATTGAAACAACAGGTTTGGCCGACCCAGCGCCTGTGTTGCACACTGTGATGCTACATCCGTATTTGGTTATGCGATATCGGCTTGATGGCGTGGTGACATTGGTCGATTCCGTCAACGGTCTGGATACGATCCACTCTCATGAGGAAGCAGTCAAACAAGTTGCTGTTGCTGATCGTATCGTGATGACGAAGACGGATTTGCAGGAGCCTTCTGATGATTTACTGGCTGAGCTGAAGCATCTGAACCCTGGCGCAACTGTGCTCAATGCTCAAGATGGCTCTGCAACGGCTGCAGCTCTCATCAACTGCGGACTGTACAATCCTGAAAGCAAAATCCCAGATGTTCAGAAATGGTTGAGGGAAGAGGCGTACAAAGATGAGCACGCTTCGCATGATCATCATGGACACCATCATCATGACCCAAACCGCCATGGCAAAGATGTTCGCGCCTTTACACTTGAGACCGACAGCGCGATCCCCAATGCTGCACTAGAGATGTTTCTGGACCTGCTACGCTCTGCACATGGCCCTAAGCTTTTGCGCGTTAAAGGGATTATAAAGACCATAGAGCACCCGGATCAGCCTTTAGTGATCCATGGGGTGCAGCATGTCTTCCATCCACCTGCACGGCTTGCAGAGTGGCCTGATGCTGATCAAAGAACGCGGCTCGTCTTCATTACCAAAGGCCTTTCTGAGGGCTTTGTGAAGAAAATGTTTGATGCATTCACCGGCGGTGTTGCTGCCGACACGCCTGACCGCACTGCGATGATGGATAATCCTCTTTCCATTGGTGGATTCAGCGGTACGTTTAAGTAACCAGCTGAACCGCAGCAATAAAAAAGCCCGCTCATGTGGCGGGCTTTTGTGTGTCTTATAAACGCTTTAGCGCGTAGGGACCGGAACCTCACCGCGGTAGTCATAGAAACCACGCTGGGTTTTGCGCCCAAGCCAGCCAGCCTCAACGTACTTCACGAGTAGTGGGCATGGGCGGTATTTGCTGTCTGCGAGGCCTTCATAGAGCACCTGCATGATGGACAGGCAGATATCTAGGCCAATGAAATCAGCCAGTTGCAGCGGTCCCATCGGGTGATTTGCACCCAGGCGCATTGCTGTGTCGATTGCTTCAACGGAGCCAACACCTTCATAAAGAGTGTAGATCGCTTCGTTGATCATAGGCAGCAGAATACGGTTCACCATAAAGGCTGGGAAGTCTTCTGAAACTGCAATCGTCTTATGCAAGCCAAGGGTGTAGCCCTTGGAAAGTTCAAAGGTTTCATCGCTGGTTGCAATGCCACGAACAAGCTCAACGAGTTCCATAAGCGGAACCGGATTCATGAAGTGGATGCCGATGAATTTTTCCGGACGGTCTGTAGCAGATGCCAGACGCGTGATGGAAATAGACGAAGTGTTTGTGCCAAGGATGGCATCAGGCTTCAAAATCGGGCAAACACTTTGATAAACCTTGCGTTTGACCTGCTCGTTTTCACTCACAGCTTCAACAACGAGGTCTGCATCGCTTAGGGATTTAACATCGTCAGATGTTTTGATACGGGTAAGAGCGAGGTCGCGATCTTCTTCAGTGATCGTGCCCTTTGAGATCTGACGTGCCATATTGCCATTGATGCTGGCCAGGCCTCTGTCGATACGATCCTGATCGATATCGTGAAGCACGATATCGTATCCTGCCAAAGCACTTACGTGTGCGATGCCATTGCCCATTTGACCGGCGCCAATAACACCGACTTTCTTTACTTCGACCACCATTGTCAGATCCAAATTCTTACAAGCATCGGTTAAACGTGCTTTGACGTTCTCGTAACAACATACATCGCAAGTCTTGCCTCAAACAGCAAGAACCCCAGAATGAAATATTAACATCCCGGGGTTCCTGAAAAGCTAATCAAATATGATTAGAGGGCTTTTTCCAGTTCAGGAAGAGCCTCGAACAGGTCTGCGACAAGTCCGTAATCAGCAACCTGGAAGATTGGTGCTTCTTCGTCTTTGTTAATTGCGACGATGATCTTGGAATCTTTCATGCCTGCAAGGTGCTGAATTGCACCGGAAATGCCGCAAGCGATGTAAAGATCAGGTGCAACAACCTTACCGGTTTGGCCAACCTGCCAATCGTTTGGTGCGTAACCAGCATCAACAGCTGCACGGGATGCACCGATTGCTGCGCCGAGCTTATCAGCAACAGGGGTGATGACTTCGTTGAACTTCTCTTCGGAACCGAGAGCACGACCACCGGAGATGATGATCTTAGCGCCTGCGAGTTCTGGACGATCAGAAGCTGCGATTTCTTCACCCACGAAGGAGGAAATTGCCGGATCAGCAGAAGCTGCAGCAGCTTCAACCGGAGCAGAGCCACCTTCAGCAGTTGCGGCGAAGGATGCTGTACGAACAGTCAGAACCTTCTTTGCATCAGCAGACTGTACAGTCTGGATTGCGTTACCTGCATAGATTGGACGCTTGAACGTGTCCGCAGATTCAACGGCAATGATTTCAGAGATCTGCATCACGTCGAGCTTAGCAGCAACGCGTGGCAGAGTGTTTTTGCCATTGGTTGTCGCAGCAGCAACAACAGCGTCGTAATCAGCAGCAAGTGCAACGATCAGATCGCCAACTGGTTCAGCAAGCTGGTGCTCATATGCTGCATCGTCAGCAACAAGAACTTTAGCAACGCCAGACAGTTTGGAAGCAGCTTCAGCTGCTGCGCCACAGTCTTTACCAGCAACGAGGACATGAACGTCGCCGCCCATTTCTACAGCTGCTGTCAGTGCCTTAGCCGTTGCTTCGTTCAAAGCAGAATTGGAATGTTCAGCCACAAGAAGCGTGGTCATAATGCTAACTCCTCTTGACCTATCTTAAAGAACGCCAGCTTCGTTTTTGAGCTTGTCTACCAGCTCATCAACGGAAGCGACCTTAACGCCTGCCTTGCGTGCATCAGGCTCAGCAGTGTTGAGAACCTTGAGGCGAGGGGTAGCGTCTACGCCATAGTCTGCCAGTGTTTTCTCAGCAATCGGCTTTTTCTTTGCCTTCATGATGTTTGGCAGAGAAGCGTAGCGAGGCTCGTTCAAACGCAGGTCAGTGGTGACAATCGCTGGCATGTTCAGCTTAACAGTCTGCAGACCACCGTCGATTTCGCGGGTGACGTCTACTGTGTTATCGCCAAGGTCAACCTTGGAAGCGAATGTGCCCTGTGCCCAGCCGAGAAGTGCAGCAAGCATCTGACCAGTCTGGTTGCAGTCGTCATCGATCGCCTGTTTGCCGAGGATAACGAGACCTGGCTCTTCTTCGTCAACGATGCCTTTGAGAACCTTAGCTACCGCGAGAGGCTCCGCAATGTCGTCGGTCTGAACGAGGATACCGCGGTCAGCGCCCATTGCGAGGCCGGTGCGGATCGTTTCAGTCGCCTGCTTAGGGCCGATGGAAACAACAATGATCTCAGTTGCTTTACCAGCTTCTTTCAGGCGAAGAGCCTCTTCAACGGCGATTTCGTCGAAAGGGTTCATGGACATTTTGACGTTTGCGAGTTCAACGCCGGAGCCATCCGCTTTCACGCGAACTTTTACGTTATAGTCAACGACCCGTTTTACGGGCACGAGAATTTTCATGTTCCTAGAACCTCCACTAGAAATGCAGGGGAGTATGCGTCGCCACCAAGTTGATAAGACACAGCTTCCGCCGGGCTACCAGAGCCAAAAGGGAATGCAAATTGCATTACATTTGCGGCGACCGTACTGAGCAATTTTGGGGCTGTCAACGATCGCCTAGGGTAAATAGGTATTGGGTTTCAACCAATGTATAAGGCCAAGTGGCCTTATGGTGAAGATAGTTGTCCATAAGTGTTGATAGTTTACCTATTCGTCAAGCACCTTTGATCAAATTCTTCATCAAAAAATCGCTATCTGTTTTTGCCCGCTACCCACAAAACATCGCCTTCGCCCTTCAAATTTGCATAGCGTGATGCAACAAAGAAGAGGTCGGAGAGGCGGTTGAGATACTGCAAAGCTTGCTTGTTGACCTTCTCTTTTTGAGAGAGCGCAGCAACGAGACGCTCAGCGCGGCGAGAGACGGTTCTGGCTTGATGCAAGTGTGTTGCCAGCGGTGTGCCACCCGGTAATACAAATGATTTCAACGGTGTAAGCTCAACGTTCATCTGGTCGATTGCGTCTTCCAGAGCGTTGACCTGATTATCTGTGATGCGCAGCGGTTCGTATCCGAGGTCTTCGCCGGTGTCTGGTGTTGCCAGATCGGCGCCGAGATCGAACAAGTCATTCTGAATACGGCCAAGCAGTTCATCCAGCACTGGCATCTCTTTGGATGCGTGCAGGCGGACTATGCCGACGACTGAGTTGGTTTCATCAACGGTTCCGTAGGCTTCAATGCGCAGATCATGCTTTTGCCTGCGCTCTCCGCTGCCAAGTGCAGTGGTGCCGTCGTCGCCAGTTTTTGTATAGATCTTATTGAGAGTGACCATTTTCTACTAGTTTCAAACCAAAATCAGGATGTGCTTGCGAAGTAAACGGAAAGCATAATCAATATGATAGCTGCGAACTGCAACAGAACACGATATCTCATAAGCTTTTGCGAACGGTTTGGATCTCCACCGCGTATCATGTTCCAAAGGCCGAGGGCGAGGACCAGAGCGACGGCGAATAGAGCAATAGGAACTAGAGTGGCAACAATACCGCTCATCAAAATCTCCAATAATAAAAGTCTCGATTGAGGTGTTGGATTAATTCAGAACCACAATAGAGGCATTCAGGACGGCTGCAAAGCTAACCCAAAGGAGATAGGGCAGATATAGCCATGCTGCAAAGGTTTGCGCTCTATAAAATAGGCGGAAAGTGAAAAAACTTAGCGCGAGCAAGATGATAAGGACAACAAGGCCAAGTGTCGGGTTTTGCTGTCCGAAGAATGCCCAGGACCAAATGCCATTTAAAAACAACACTATAACGAAAGTTAGCTGAATGCTGGTTTTCGAAGGTGGTTTGGCTGCCTCGTTGGTGCCAGTCTGTTGAAATTCGGTGGCCAGCCAGATGCTGATGCCGAGAAGTGTGTAGAGAACAGACCAAACCGGCGCGAAAATCCAATCAGGTGGATTAAAGGATGGTTTGTTGAGAGAGGCATACCATTCAGGGATGGCCGGTGCAGTAACGATGCCGCCGTAAGCTGCTGTTGCATAACATAAAAGTCCCCATCCAACGAGACGACTCCAGACAACTCTGTTCTTTAACTTCGCTTTTGTGGTGTCGCTAAGGGGCACGGAAATTCCTTTTGAAAGGTTTTGCGCAGAATTGCGTTTTTTGCGCATATTCCGCGTTGATTTGCGTTGTTACGTCAGCAAACGGCGTTGTGTTGTATTAGGTGCTCTACACAGCTTGCATTTTTCTAAAATATCACGCTAGATATTTAATAGGTCGTTTTTCTCTCTTCAAAGCATTTTCCATGACACAACAAGCAGTCCTTGGTGCGCGCGATGTGAATCTTATTCGCGGCGTCTTCTTTCTTCAACCCATCGCGCTGGGTGCCTGGTTTCCACGCATCGCAGAAATTCAGCAAAGACTTCAGGTGAGTGAAGGAGAGTTTGCCCTTGCGCTGGTTGGCATGCCGGTTGGGCTGCTGTTCATGCTGATGTTTGCCGGGCGACTAACGGAGAAGTTTGGAGCGCGCCAGCTTTTGATCGCGGGTCTGTTTGCGTTCATCTGTCTGATGCCATTGCCGACGTATGCCGAATCCATTCTGCAGCTGTTTGTTTATTTGGCAGTTGTTGGCAGCGCATTGGCGTTTGTGGAACTGTGCATGAACGTGATTGCGGATAAAACCGAGCGGAAGAGCGGGCAGCTCATTATGTCGGGCTGTCATGGCTTGTGGAGCCTTGGTGTGCTGGTGGGAAGTCTGATCAGCTCCGGCTTTTCCTGGGTTGGCTATGGGCCATCTGAAAGCATTCTCATGGCAAGTGGTATGGCGTTATTGCCAGCGCTGTTTACCTCCTACAGCCTGACAGAAGGCCGGGAGCCGGATGTCGCTGAGAAGTCTGAAAGTGGTTTCCAAATGCCGAGCGGAGCGCTGATTGCGGTGTGCTTCTTTGCGTTTGGTATCACCATGACAGAAGGGGCGATTGCGGACTGGTCTGCGATTTATGTGACTGATCTGTTTGATCTATCAGCTGGTTACGCGGGTATTGCTTATAGTGCCTTTGCTCTGATGGTGACATTCGGGCGCTTAACCGGAGACTGGTTGCGATCTCGTGTTGACGTTCAGATCGCAGCTGCCGGGATTGTTATCCTTGCTCTCATTGGTGTCGGAATTCTGGTGATTTCTCCAAACTACGCGGTGTCATTGCTTGGTTTTGGTCTGGTTGGGCTGGGTGTTTCTGGTGGCTTTCCGCTGGCTGTTACGGCTGCTGCTGAAAAACCGGGTCGCTCTGCTGCTGTTAATGTGGGCTTGATGACGCAGATTGCTCTCGGCGGTTTCCTCGTCGGTCCTCTCGTCATCGGCTACGCCGCTGATCACCTCGGTATCCAGGGCGGCTTTATGCTGATGTTACCGGCACTTGTGCTGAGTTTGCTGATGAGCCGGTCTCTGATTAAGCGGTGAGGGGAAGTATGAGAGAACTAGAGATTAGTTTTCGGAGCATTCCTGCAACGTTGACATACGAGCTACGTCAGCAAGTGCTCTGGCCAGAATCTCCCATAGAACGGGTCATGGTTCCAGAAGATCACCAGGCCCTTCATATTGGAGCCTTTGAAGAAGAAAACCTGATTGGTGTTGGGTCTTTCTTCTTCGATCTGCCCTCTGTGAGACTGCGAAAACTGGCGGTGTTGCCGGAAAAGCAAGGGCGCGGCATCGGAAGCAACCTCATTCGTTTTGCTGCAAACCAGCCTGACCTACAAAAGGCAGACAACATCTGGTGCGATGCAAGAGAAGATGCTGTTTCATTCTATCAGCGTTTAAGTTTCAAGGTTGAAGGGGATATCTTCGAGAAATTCGGAGTGAATTACCAACGTGCCTGTGCTGAGATTGCTGCGGTTGCGCAGCATTTAGTTAGAGATGAGGCGGTCTCGTATGGTGCTCACCTGTTGGGGCAGGGAAATACGCAAAACAGGCCTTAATCTCAAATGCCTTGATAGCGTGAGTTAGTTTTTCTTTTAAGTGACAAATAAGACAGCTGGTCGGCAAGAGTACTTCTAGGATTGACACAGTGTTCAATCGAGAAAGGCATATGCCCCGTGTCTAAGCAGAATGCAGAAAATGTATTGGTGCTCTTTGGAGAGCAGATCGGCCTTAGCAACTTGTGTCTGACAGAGGCTGGTGAATGTGTTCTTCAGTTTGATGAGTTGGTGTTGCAATTGTTTTGCGGCGATGATTGGCTGAAGGCGCTGATCGTGCTGAGTGACGAAGACGAAGTACCTGCAAACATGATGGCAAAGATGCTGCATGAGAATTTTCATGCAGTGCATGCTTATAGTTTTGCCCGCACTCCGATGGGGCAGGCTGCGTTGCTGGCGTCGTTGCCAACTTCTTCTCTCAACTTAACAATTTTCTCGCAATGGGTTGAGGAAATCCTGAAAGTTGCTGGCAGCTGGCAAGCTAAGTTGCAAGGCACTGAGCCAGTGCGATCTGAAGTCCTGAGTCTTGGTACTACTGATTTTCTCCCCGTGTAATCCCAACGATAAAAATTTGGAATATTCTCATGGTTGATGGCGTTTCTTCTTCTAATGTAGCGCAAGCTACACAACCTCAACATACAACAGGTGCTGGCATCGATGTGGATGCTATTCGTGCAGGTTCCAGCTTTGGCGGAAAAGTTGTAAATGTGTTGCGTGGCTTGGTGCACTTGGGGCCAACACAGGCTTCTGTTCAAAAGCATAATGACGATGTGAGCGCTCAGTTTTTTCAGGCCGCTTCGAAGCGATATGGGACCACGCTGGCCACGCAAGTCAGCGCTTCCTTGCTGCGTCAGGGGCAGGATGCAACTCCGGTGTCGAAACAGGAGTTGCGATCCGCAGATGCGACACTGCACGAAGTATTTGATGCTATTCGAAACTCTGATGAACTGAAGGCCTATATTCCAGGTGGTGCGGAGTTTACCAAGCTGGCACAGCGGTATCCGCTTTCTTCTCCTGCAGCACAACAGACCTTTGAGAGAAACCTTGTCAGCTTGGCTGTCGAACAAGGTGCGAAGGTTGAAAATGTTGAAGCTCTGGCAAATCTAGCAGCATCAACCGCAACAGGGCATGTGGTGCGCGCGTATGATGGTGAGCATTCTTTGAATGGTGCTCATAAGAATATCTTGGAGACTAAAGATATTCAAAAACTGCAGTCGCAAACACCTTGGGATGACAAGGAAGCTCAGGCAGGCTTGAAAACTCAACTAGATGCGAAAAAAAGTGAGCTGGTCAATAAAGATTTTGCGATCTCGACTGGATTTGGCTCTCCGACTTTCACAACGTTTGAGCGGCTGACCTCTGATGGAAAGATTGCAAACTCTGCCCCCGAGCTGCAACGAGATGGCAACAAGCTGCACCTCAGTATTAATGCAGATCAGTTGGAACAGGCTTATGATGTTTTGACGCCATTGTTGCTGTCTGAAGACAATCCGTTCCTTGGCTTTAAGGCGACAAACACCGAGGGTGCGCGGCAGACCCACGACAAAGAGATAGCGCGTCTCGAGAAGCGAGGAGACGTTGCTTCAGCTGAGTTTGAAGAGCGGCGTGCCGGGTTTGATCGGATTACACAAGGGGCACAGATCACTCTGTATCCTTACGCTGAGGATCCAAGTTTTGCTGATGGAGCTGATGCATTTAAGAACTTTGTTGGCAAGCTGGAGCAAGCTCTACAGGATGCTGGCATTGCGCCGGGGGTGATACCGGAATCTGATGCGGGAATTGACGGATTTTCTTTTGCGACTTTCCGAAATGAGTCTGGCTCACGAGGAGCGGCGTCTGGAGATAAGGCAATCTCCCAAGCGGATATAGACGCCCTGAAAGACAAGCCATTTTATCAAGCGCTCACGCGGTAATCTGATCCTGTTAGCTATAAATGAGTACTGAAAAAGAGGCCCATTGGCCTCTTTTTTATGAGCTAACGCGTAGCCTTTTAATTCAGACTTAGTGGTGTTATGGGCGCTGCGGTAGTCCATGGCGATGAGGCAGAAGATGGAAGAGCATTACACGATGCGCCATGGCCTTGCTGCTGATCCTTCCGGTATTTTTGTTAAGTCTGGTTAAGCACCAAACAGGCTATGTTTAGCTGCAGGACTACAAGATCGGGCTGACTGTTGCGATGATGTTGTTTTTTATTCGCTTGAGGTATGACCAACTGGAAACGGTTTCAAAAAAGACCTGATCTGAACTGTCGAGGTATTGCTGTTGTCGGCCTAGAACTGCGTTCGTTATTGTCTTGTCCTGCAACAGAATGTTGTTTTCGTAGTTTAGGTCAAAGCTTCGCAGATCAAGGTTGGAAGAGCCGATCAAAGTGATCTTGTTATCCATTGTGAGTGTCTTGGCGTGCAATAGACCGCCTTTGAATTCAAAGAGATCACAACCGGCCTCCAGAAGTTTGAAATAGTGGCTGCGACTTGCAGCTGCCACGATCCAGCTGTCGTTGACCTTTGGGAAAATCAAGGTGACCTTTACGCCTCGATAAGCCGCTGCGCGCAAGGCTTCCAGAACAGTTTCATCGGGGACAAAGTAGGGAGTCGATAATGCGAGTTCGAAGCGGGCGGTTGCAATCAGGCAGGCAAAGAGCTGAGGGGTTGCTCCTTTGCGTTCCGTTGGGCCATCGCCCATCACCTGTGCCGGGAACCCTTCTTGTGCCGGTTCTGACTTCAATTCAAAGTCATTTAGCTTTTCGCCTGTTGCTTGCATCCAATCGCTTATGAACAGAAGCTGGTTTTGCGTCACAATGGGCCCGGTCAGGCGTAGCATGATGTCGACCCAGGGAGCGTATTTTGCTTTGACCAGAAATTCCGGATCAGCTGAGTTTCTACTGCCGCAGTAAGTGACTTTCCCGTCGATAATAGTGATTTTACGGTGGTTGCGCAGGTCCAATCTACTGGTCAGGAGCGTTCGCACTGGTTTGTCCAGTGGCAGAGCGACAGCCAGTTGAACGCCTGCCTCCTTCATCTTCTCCCATAGCTGTGACTTTATGAGCTGGTGTGAGCCGAGACCATCTGCCATCGCGCGGCATACGACCCCTCGCTGGGTTGCTCTGATCAAAGCGTTGGCGAGTGCTGTGCCCGTGTGGTCATTTAGCCAGATGTAATAGAGAACATGCACATAGTCCTGCGCGGCATCGATGTCTGCTATCAAGCTGTCGCGGGTCGCTGTGGCATCTTCCATGAGTGTGGCACTGTTTCCAGCAACTGGATAAAAGCCGTTTATTGAACCAGCATAATGGAAGCTGTTGCGGTATTCCGGGTTGATCAGCTGATCGACATCAGCTGGCGTGCCCATGAATTGCTTAGCGTTTTCATGGATCTCATCAAAAATCTCTTTGTGGCGTTTGTCTGCGCGATGGCCAAGATCCGTTTCTCCAAAGAGGAAGTAAATGGCGATGCCGACATAGGGCAGCACGTTCAAAACGATGAACCAGGCGAGGCGAACCGGTGGTGACAAATCATCTCGCAGCAGAATTCGAATTGTAAACGTCAAAACTAATAGAACATGGAAAACTAGTATGAAGGTCATTTGAACTCGGTTGCGTTGAAATTTATTCCTGTGATTGATCGTTGGCGAACGTGTTGGTTAGGTTCACTTCATATCGGGGTTTAGCCAACCCGTATTATTCTCAGTGCCTTCAGGCAGGCCCTCATATTTTCCAAGGCGGATATATGCAATTTCCCGAAAGAGCTTAATTGTTGGGCGGAGTCCGAATAAAATTGATCCAACCAGAAATAGCCATGTTCCTAAATAGGTGGTTGCCTCTTTAAAAAAGAGAATGCTGCCAACGACGAACAAGGCTGCTGCAGAGAAATCAACAGCAGTATAAGCGAGTTCGCAATACGCATAAATTTGCTTATGTCGCTCACTCATTGTGCAGTTGTCAGGATGAAATAGTGCCATGGGGAATCTCTTTTGCTGGGGGCATAAATCCAAAGTGCGCGCAATACGGGGCACTGGGAGTTTGCTTTGAAGAAAACCGAGGGGTCTCGTTCTCTTACTCTTCCGACTTTGCAGACCTTCTCAGGATCATATCGATCATTGAGGTTGGCAGGATGCGCCGCAGAGTGCCCATGATGTGGGTTGGAACGGTTACGTAATAACGTGCCTTGGCCTTGGGGGCTTCAATGGCGTGGGTGAGTTTTTGGACGACTGCGTCAGGTGGGAGTTTGAATTTTGTGGTGCCGCCTTTGGCGAGCATGGAGAGACGGCGGTTGTAGCTTTCGCGGAAGTGGGAGGCGTTCTTGGTCTCCTCGCCGATTTCCTCATAGAACATTTTGACAGCTGTTTTGGAGAACTCGGATTGAATCGGACCCGGTTCGATTAAGCTCACCTGTATGCCTGAGCCATGCAATTCCAGCCGCAGGGTGTCGGTGTAGCCTTCCAGTGCGAACTTGGTGGCGTTGTAGGCGCCGCGGTAGTCCATGGCGACGAGGCCGAGAATGGAAGAGCATTGCACGATGCGGCCATGGCCTTGGTTGCGCATCACCGGAATGACAAGGCGGGTGAGTTCGTGCCAGCCGAAGAAGTTGGTTTCGAACTGACGGCGCAAGGCATCCGTGGGAAGGTCTTCGATGGCGCCGGGGAGGCCGTAAGCGCCGTTGTTGAAGAGCGCATCAAGGCGTCCGCCTGTGATTGCCAGAACTGACTCAACGGCGGCCTGAATAGATTCGGTTTCGCAATAATCTAAATGAAAGGCGTCAAAGCCTTCTGAGCGCAGGCGTTCTGCATCCTCTGGCTTGCGACAGGTGGGAAAGACCTGCCATCCTCTTTCTCTCAAAATGTGTGCAGCAGAGTAACCAATGCCGGTGGAACATCCGGTGATGAGGATGGAGCGTTTGTCTTTCACGTATGCGGCCTAAATCTGAGTTAAAGCGGATTGCCGAGGAGAAGTTTTGGGGAAGGGCCGGCCAGGCCTGCTGCTTCGCCGATGAAGTGTTTTTTCAGGAACGGCATGCGCTCAACAAGACCGAGGCCGAGGTCGCGAACTGCACGGACCGGGTCGATGTTGTTGGAGAACAGGCGGTTCAGCACGTCGGTGGTCATGCCCATCTGCCATGTATCGAAACGGCGCCAGCTCTGGTAGCGCTCCAGAATGTGTGCTGCACCGATATCGAGGCCGAGACGGTGGGCGTCTACAAGCACCTCTGAGAGGGCAGCAACGTCCTTGAAGCCGAAGTTGAGGCCCTGGCCGGCAATTGGGTGGATACCGTGGGCAGCATCGCCTGCTAGTGCGAAACGGTTGGAGACGAAAGAGCGCGCCAGCACGAGGTTCAGAGGAAACGCAGCGCGGGGTCCGTCCAGTTTGAGCTCGCCCAGATGATGACCGAAGCGGCGTTCCAGTTCGATTTCAAAGGTGAACTCATCGCCATTGACCAAGCGATTGGCTTCTGCTGTCTTTTCAGTCCAGACGATGGATGAGCGATTGCCTTTCAGTGGCAGGATCGCGAACGGACCGGAGGGCAGGAAGTGCTCTTCTGCGCGGCCATTGTGTGGGCGTTCATGTGCGATTGTGGTGACGATGCCGCTCTGATTGTAGCTCCAGCGATTGCATTGGATGCCTGCGAGATCGCGGAGTTTGGAGCGCACGCCATCAGCTGCCACGATCAAGCGTGACTGGATGGTTTTGCCGCTGCCGAGTGTGATGTTGACGTGGGCTGGCTCAACTGCAAAGTCTTTGACACTGTCGGGTGCGAAGATGTGAACGCCTGCATCGGTGGCTGCATCATGCAATGCGCCGACCATATGATTGTTCTGAACCATGTGGGCAAATGGTTCACCGTCATCAACATCGCCTGCAAATGTCAGGAAGATTGGGCGTACGCTGTCGTGCAGCTTGCTGTCTGTGACGATCATTTCGGTGATCGGCTGGGATTCATCTTCAAGCTTGTACCAGATGCCGAGTTGATCGAGCATGCGCACGGCACCTGCCGCGATGGCCGAGGAACGCGGATCGTTCTCGATGGCTGAGCGTGGGCGCAGGTCTACAAGCGCGATTTTCATGGACGGTTCTGATTGCTTCAAAGCGAGCGCAAGCGACAGCCCAACATACCCGCCGCCGCCAATGGTGACGTCATAAAGGTCTTCGGTGGCGGTCTGTTTCTTGCTCATAGAACTCTTCCCTGTAATCGCTCGGTTAGCCCAATTAACCGTTGACACTACCGATATAGCGCCACACTACTCACATGCAATCGAAATCACTACAAAAATAGGTTTGTCTGTAATGACGAAGGCTGTTGAAAATCTGCTGGACCTTTTGGATCTGGAGAAAATAGAGGAAAATCTGTTTCGTGGCACAAGCCCACAAAGCGGGTGGCAGCGTGTTTTTGGTGGACAGGTGATTGGTCAGGCCCTTGTTGCTGCCTCCCGAACGGTTGGCGCAGAACGTCAGGTCAATTCGCTGCATGGGTATTTTCTGCGTCCGGGCGATCCGAAGGTGCCAATCATCTATGAGGTTGACCGTATTCGTGATGGTGGCAGCTTTACAACACGGCGTGTTGTGGCGATCCAGCATGGTCATGCAATCTTCTCTATGTCCGCCTCTTACCAACGTGTTGAAAGTGGTATGGAGCATCAGATTGAGATGCCGGATGTGCCGATGCCGGAAGATTTGATGCCGATCTCTGAAATCTCCGATGAGCTGATCTCAAAGGCACCGGAGCCCGTGCAGAAGTACTGGAAGCGGGAGCGTCCGATTGAGTTGCGTCCATTGGATTTGGGGCAATATTTCTCTCGCAAGAAGCAAGAGCCGGTGCAGCATGTGTGGGTGCGGGCGGCTTCAAGGCTGCCGGATGATCCGCGTATTCACCAGTGCGTGCTGGCTTATGCCTCTGACATGACGCTTTTGGATACGGCGCTATTCCCGCATGGCATCAACGTGTTTGTGCCAAATCTGCAGGTGGCAAGTCTGGACCACGCCATGTGGTTCCACAGCGATTTCCGCTTTGATGAGTGGTTGCTTTACACGCAGGACAGCCCGCGTTCAGCGGGTGGCCGTGGTTTCAGTCGTGGCAGCCTTTACACGCGGGATGGTGTGTTGGTGGCTTCCGCTGTTCAGGAAGGCCTGATGCGGATGAGGGAGCGTCCTGTGCCGGGTAAGGGGTAAGATCAAAGATATTGCTTGGTGCAAGAGCTATACTTTGTCTGTAGCAATCTGTTTGTTTCTTTGATTTTTAAGATGACGGGGTGTGAGCATGTTTAAGCCCAATAGCGTTATTCTCTATGTCGAAGACGTGGAGAAAAGCACCAAGTTTTATACTGATGTTCTGCAAAGCAGTCCGATTGAGAGGTTTCGGGAATTTTCGCTGTTTTCTTTGGGAGACGACGTCACACTTGGCTTGCAGTCTGCGCAGGGGATTGACCCGAAACCTCAACCGTCCTTTGGCGGCTTTGAACTGTCACTGAGTGATGTGAGCCGGGAAGAGGTTGATCAGGTTTACAGTCTCTGGAAAGAGAAGGGCATTCCGATCGTTCTGGAGCCCACTGATCTGGACTTTGGCTACACGTTTGTTGCGACCGATCCTGACGGGCATCGGTTGCGGGTGTGCGCGACTGATACGACCAATGTGAGTTAGGGCACGCTGTGCCGGTTTCTCTAATATCTGTAGCTGTTTAGGGTTTCTCTGGCTTTGTATTGGCGTGCCAAGTCCGCTGTTTGGGTCGTTACAACACGGCGTCCGACGGGCCAGAAGGAAATTGCTGCGAGTTTGAAGGACTGAAGGCCAAAGGGAATGCCTATGATTGTCAGGCAGGTGAGAATGCCGGATATCACATAGCCTAGGAACAGCGAGAGGCCAAACGGCAGCCATAGGATGTTGAAGATGAAACCCAGGACCCCTGTTAAGACGGTGGTTGGCGTTGCACCTTTGTTATCCAGATCTCTTATGTGCACAATGTCCTTGCCAAAGGGCCATGCCGATAATTTGGCCATTTCCCAGGCTGCTCGTGTGTAAGGGAGGCCAATGATTGTGAGTGCGAACAGGAGGCCGTACACAAGCCACATCAGGGCCAGGTACCAGCCTCCAAGGACAAACCAGATTACATTTCCAGCGTAGCGCATAATAAATATCTCAAATTGATAAATGGATTTTGAGATGTATCTAAGTAGCCGCTACGTGAATTTCAATTCACTGAACCTTTTTCTGTCCAGCCAGCGCGGCGTTGACCAGTGCGAAGGCTTCTGGGGCTGCCCAGTCGGCAGGGCCGAACATGGTGCCGATTTCGCAGCCGTCTTCACCAATCATGATTGTGCTTGGCAGGCCTGGGGCTTTGCCTTTGGTGCGCAGGTTGTTGAAGGTGTCCATGGTGTGGTCTGAGAAGTATGCCAGATCCTTCACGCCGATATCGCTCAGGAACTTCAGTGGCTTTGGATTGTTCTCGCCGCGGTCCATGTTGACGGCGATGACGTTGAACTCTTCGCTGCCTGCCTCACGCTGCAGTTTGTCCAGATGCGGCATTTCTTTGCGGCACGGAGCGCACCAGGTGGCCCAAAGGTTGAGCAGCTTGGTGCCTTTCAGGTCTGCCATGGTGATGAAGTTGCCGTCAGCATCATTAAATTTCAGCTCAGAGAGATTCAAAGGCTTCTCGGCAGGCAGGAAAGCGGCCACTTCGCCTGTGGTCAAACCCTTGAGATTTTTTGCGGTATTCATTGAAGAAGAGCAGGCGAGGGCTTGTGGATCCTCACTTTTTTGCTGATTAAGCGCCCATACGGCTCCGCCTACGACGACAAATCCAGCTAATGCTGCAATAAGCCCTTTTCCGAGGCCGAACTTTCCGGTAACTGTCAGTTTCTTCATATTAAACCCAAATCATAATGAGGCTAGACATGAGCAACCGCATGTGGGGGGGCCGTTTTGCGGAAGGGCCAGATGCAATCATGGAAGAGATCAATGCTTCCATTGATTTTGATCGCAAGCTCTACCGACAAGACATAGCCGGGTCCAAGGCTCATGTTAGCATGTTGGCTGCACAGGGCATCGTTAGCGCAGAAGATGCCGAAAAGATAGCTCAGGGTCTAGACACAATTCTGTCAGAGATCGAAGAGGGCACCTTTACCTTCTCTCGTGCGCTTGAAGACATTCACATGAATATCGAAGCGCGTCTGGCTGAATTGATTGGCCCGACCGCTGGCCGTCTTCACACAGCTCGTTCACGTAACGACCAAGTTGCCACAGATTTCCGTCTTTGGGTACGCGACTCTTTGGACGATCTTGAGGCACAGGTGACCGACCTGATGCAGGCTCTTGCTGAAAAAGCAGAAGAGCATGCAGGGGTTGTGATGCCAGGCTTTACACACCTTCAGTCCGCGCAGCCGGTGACTTTCGGTCACCATCTGATGGCTTATGTCGAGATGTTCTCTCGTGACCGCTCCCGTCTTCAGGATGCGCGTGCGCGTATGAATGAGAGTCCTCTTGGCTGTGCTGCACTGGCTGGGACATCTTTCCCGATTGACCGTGAGATGACTGCGGCTTCACTTGGGTTTGACCGTCCGACTGCAAACTCTCTTGATGGTGTTTCTGACCGTGACTTTGCCATTGAAGCGCTGGCGGATGCGTCCATCTGTGCGATGCACTTGTCTCGTCTGGCAGAAGAGATTGTGATCTGGTGTTCTGCCCAGTTCGGCTTCATCAAGCTTTCCGACAAGTTTTCGACCGGTTCTTCCATCATGCCGCAGAAGAAGAACCCGGATGCAGCTGAGCTGATCCGTGCGAAGACTGGCCGTATTTATGGCGCTTTGAACTCTCTTCTCGTGATGATGAAGGGTTTGCCGCTGACCTACTCCAAGGACATGCAAGAAGACAAAGAGCAGGTGTTTGACGCTCTGCCGAACCTGTCTCTGGCTCTGGCAGCCATGACCGGCATGATGCGTGACCTTGAGCCGAATGTGAATACGCTGAAGAAAGCTGCCGGTTCCGGCTATTCTACCGCGACTGATCTGGCTGACTGGTGTGTGCGTGTGGTTGGCATGCCATTCCGTGATGCTCACCATGTGACTGGTGCACTTGTTAAGATGGCTGTCGATAAAGGTGTAGACCTGCATCGCCTGACATTGGAAGAGATGCAGAGCGTTGAACCGAAGATCACGGATGATGTCTACAGCGTTCTTTCCGTTGATAAATCTGTTCGCAGCCGTGTCTCTTATGGTGGCACAAGCCCGGTGAATGTGCGTAAGCAATCCCGCCGTTGGCTTAAGCAGCTTGAGCGTGAGCAGAAGACGGAAAAGTAAGTCTGTTCTTCGGATGATCTTGCAGTCATCGTTGTTACGGTGCAGAAATAAAACTGAGAGTAGGCTCGGGTTCGCCCGAGTCAGTCCTTAGGTCGAATTTCTGGTTTGGTAAGATCATCCAGATTGGAGCAGAGAAAACATGAGCTCGCAAGGCATGAAAGACATTACAAAAAGCCGTAGTTCCAAGCTTTTGATTGGCCTCACAATTGTTGCACTCGGTCTGAGTGTTTCCGCTTGTGGGCGTAAAGGCAGTTTGGAAACGCCAAGCCAAGCTCGGGCGACTGCAGATGGTGCACCGCCACCCCTGAACGATGCTCCTGTACCAGAGATCCCTGGAGATAAGGACGAAAGTCTGTTTCTGGATCCGTTGATTGGTGCGGATGAGGATGATCCCGACTTCAATTTTTAGACTGGTTCGCTAAGCCCACCGGGGCGGAGCCAGCGCAGAGGACCTACATTGCATTACTTTGAGTTTAAGGATGGCGTGCTTCACGCTGAAGATGTTGCGCTGAGCGAAATTGCAGCGGAAGTTGGAACACCATTTTACTGCTATTCCCGCGCGACATTTGAACGTCACTTCAAGGTTTTTGACGGGGCGTTTGATGGAATTGATCATCTGACCTGTTATGCAATGAAGGCGAACTCCAACATCGCTATTTTGACGGTGTTGGCGAAACTTGGCGCTGGTGCGGATGTTGTTTCTGAAGGGGAACTGCGCCGTGCACTGAAAGCGGGCATTCCTGCAAGTAAGATTGTGTTTTCTGGTGTTGGCAAGACCCGTCAGGAAATGCGTTTTGCGCTGGATGCTGGCATCCTGTGCTTCAATGTGGAATCCGAGCCTGAGCTGAAGCGGCTTTCTGCCGTTGCTTCCGAGATGGGTAAGGTTGCGCCGATTTCTCTTCGCATCAACCCGGACGTTGATGCGAAGACCCATGCCAAGATCTCTACCGGTCTGGCTGCGAACAAGTTTGGTATTGCCTGGGACCGGGCGCGCGCTGTTTACAACGAAGCTGCGCAGCTGCCGGGCCTGAAAGTGACCGGTATGGACATGCATATCGGCTCTCAGATTACTGAGCTTGGGCCTTTTGATGATGCTTTGGAACGCCTTGGTGTGCTGATTGGCATGCTGAAGGAAGACGGCATTGAGATTGACCACCTTGATGTGGGTGGCGGTCTTGGCATTCCTTACGGAAGCGGAATTGAAGCGCCGCTGCCGACTGAGTATGCGAAGGTTGTTCGTAAACACATTGAGCGCCTTGGCGTGACACTGATTACCGAACCGGGCCGCTTGATTGCCGGAAATGCGGGTATTCTCGTTACCGAAACGATCTACCGTAAAGAAGGTGAAGCGAAGAACTTCGTCATCGTGGATGCTGCGATGAACGATCTGATCCGCCCAACTCTTTATGAAGCTCACCATGACATTGGTGCGGTGAGCGAAGAGCGTCAGAACGGTGAGCAGATGATGGCGGACATTGTTGGGCCAGTTTGTGAAACCGGTGATTATTTGGCCCGCGACCGTGAAATGCCGAAGTTTGAGGAAGGCGACCTGCTGGCTGTCTACTCTGCTGGTGCTTATGGCGCGACCCAATCCGGCACTTACAACACGCGTCTTCTGGTGCCTGAAGTGTTGGTTGATGGCGACAAGTTTGCGATCATCCGTCAGCGTCCGAGCTACGATGAGTTACTAAATCAAGACGTTGTGCCGAACTGGGTTGAAAAGGCTTAACTCTGTTTGAAAGCCCCTTAGGTTTGCCAGATTGCTGATCTACGTTAATCGCCGTATGCTCAAAAGAAAAAGTAGGCGGCGATTAGCGAGGCCTTTGTGACCCATCAGAATGAGAATGGCGGCAATAAAAACCTAAAGAATGCCATAGCTTCTGCAAGTGAATTGCGAGAGCATAAGACGCGTTATGGCGAAGGGGCCGGGCTATTTGGCCTGTGGCAGTACCTGTTTTCTCAAAGATTATCCTATCGATTGAAAAGGCTGGCTTTTAAAGCGCAGCTTTATTTGTTTTGGGAGCGGTTTTGGCCTGCCATTCAGGTGCCGCTTATCGTGGCTTGCCTGTATGTTGCCGTTAGTTTTTTAGGGCTGTGGCAGCTGCTTGGGTTCTATGGCTCTGCGGTGGGATCAATCCTGTTTCTCGCTGTTTTTATTTGGAGTTGCTACCCGCTTTTACGCCTGAAGCTTCCTGATGAAGCGGAGGGGCTGCGCAAGGTTGAGCTTGCCAGTGATCTGCCGCACCGACCTTTGCTCTCTTACAAAGATGAGCAGGCGACCGGGATGGATGACGAAGAGGCGCTTGCGCTTTGGTCTGCACACCAAAAGCGATTACGAGAGCGGCTTAAAAACCTGCGTGTTGGGGGCGTTAATCCGCGTGGGTTTGCCAAAGATCCTTATGCCCTGCGTGTTTTCGCCGTTATGTTGCTTGTGGTGGGGTATTCCGTTTCGGATGCGAACCGGTGGTCCAGCCTTTTAGCTCCTTTTCGGGTGCAGAGTGTTGGCAGTGCGTTGCCAGCGCGCATTGATGCGTGGGTGACGCCGCCAGCTTACACGGGTGAGGCTCCTGTTTTCCTCAGCGGGGATGCCAATCAACTGAGGGATTCCCGGGATGCGCTCTCGATTGCCAGTGGCAGTGAGGTATTGGTGCGGGCACAGGGCACTGGTGAATTCTCCGTTGTTTATTTTTCGCGCCGTGGACAAGAAGTTTTGGAACCGGAACGTGTTCAGCCGGGAGTTGGTGAAAGCTCTGCAGAGCTGAAAACCACCGAATGGCGGTTTCCGTTGAACTCAAGCGGACGCTTGCAGATCCTTCAAAATGACTCTCCGAAATATTCCTGGAAGATTGCTATTCGCCCTGACTTGCCGCCGCGTATTCGTTTGTTTGATGATCCCGAAGAGCAGCTTTCCGGCAGTCTCAAGCTGACTTATCTGGTGCAGGATGATTACCGCGTGGTTTCTGCTGAGGCTATTATGGAGCAGGTTCAGCGCGGAGATGAGGAGAAGCAAGGCCGATCTCTGGTAGAGGCGCCACGGTTTAACCTGAGCTTGCCGCCCAAAGATTCCAAGATGGCTGTCGGGCAGACCTTTCAGGATTTGACGGCTCATCCATGGGCAGGTTCTGAGGTGGCTCTTGTGCTTGTGGCTCGTGATGAGGCTGAGCAAGAGGGGCGCTCGCAGCCCGTTTATATCAAGCTTCCAGAGCGCCGCTTTAATAAGCCGTTGGCGCGGGCTGTTGTTGAGCAACGTCGTAATCTGGCAATGAACGTTGAGAGCTATCCGCAGGTGGTGGATGCGCTGGATATGCTGATGATTGCGCCGGAGCGGTTCATCGATGATGCCGGGTCCTACCTGCCGTTGCGCTTTGCTTATGCCGAGTTGGTTGCAGCCAATACGGATGAGCAGCTGACAGACATGTTGGACGTGTTGTGGAACGTGGCGCTGACGATTGAGGATGGTGGCTTATCTGCCGCTGAGCGAGCTTTACGTGAGGCACAGGAGGCTTTGCGGCGAGCGTTGGAGCAGGGCGCATCAGAGCAAGAGATTGCTGAGCTGATGAGCGATCTGCGTAAGGCACTGGATGATTACCTGAAATCCATGGCCCAGCAGATGCGCGAGAACCCTCAGCAGCTTGGTCAGATGCCGATGGATGAGAATTCTCAGCAGATTACCCCTCGGGATCTGGATGACATGCTGCGTCGCATGGAAGAGCTGGCGAAAACTGGTTCTTTAGAGGCGGCGCGTGAGCTGTTGGCGCAGATGCAGCAGATGCTGGAGAACATGCAGAACGCGCAGCAACAACAGCAAGCGCCAAGCCAGCAACAGCAAGAGATGTTGCAGGCTCTGGAAGACCTTGGCGAGATGATCCAGAAGCAGCGCAACCTGATGGATGAAACGCACCAGTTTGATCCGGACAGCCAGCAGCGCCGTCCCGGCCAGCGCAATGACCAGCAGAATAAGCGTGGTCCGGGTGGTGAGATGAGCAATGAGGAGGCGCAGCAGGCCTTCCGCGAGTTACAGAAGCAGCAGCGCAATCTCTCTGACGACCTGCAGAAGCTGCTCGACAGCATGGCAAACAACGGCGCCAAGCCGAGCAAGGATCTGGATAGTGCTGGTAACTCCATGGAGGATGCTGGTGATGCGCTTGGTGCGCAGCAGGCGGATGAGGCTGTGTCTGAGCAGAGCCAGGCCCTGGAATCCTTGCGCAAAGGCGCTCAGCAGCTTGCAGAGCAACTGGCTGGTCAAGCTGGTGGGCAAGGGCAAGCAACCAACTCTCCGCTGAACGAGGACCCGCTTGGCCGTATGCGCCGTGTTGAGGGGCCGGAGTTTGGCAGTCAGGTGAAAGTGCCTGATGAGATTGAGGTTCAGCGGGCGCGGCGTATTCTGGAAGAGCTGCGCCGCCGGCTTTCCGATCCTGACCGCCCGCAGCTTGAGCTGGAGTATCTGGAACGGTTGATGAAGCGCTACTGATCAGCGGTTTCAGGATGCTTTAATGAAGAGTTAGAAAACTAGATTGATCGCGATGTCGGTCCTTCCAGTTTTCTTTGCCATTTGGCGGCTCCTTCATTGTCGTGCCTGCTTTAGCTCCTATACTTTCGCCATGAGCCAGACAGACCCAAACAAACCTGAAGTTCTGTCACACATCATCGAAGAGGTGATGGATGACTGCATCAGGGTGTTTGTGCTTAAAGGGCTGCAAGCCTGTTCCATGGAGGACTTCTATGAGGCCTGTGGACCACATCGGACGTATGTGGAAGAGCATTTCACGACTAAGCAAGACTTCTGCGCTGCGGTTTTGCTGTGGTGGCTCAACAGCATTTTTGCAGAGCTGAAAAGCACCATTTCACTGCACTCCAATCTGCATTCGGCTATCGAAGCGGTGCTATATGAGTTCATCGATATCTGTGTCGGTCATCGTGAAAGCAAGCACGGCGATAAGTTTTGTGTGCTCGACAATATGGCGTTGTTTGATGAGGAGCTGCTGGCGAAGTTTGCGATGTATTATCAGGAGGGTGTGAAGCATTTTCGCCTGAAGTTCATGGATCTGAAGAGTGAGCTTAAAGACCCTGATGACATTGAGAAGCTTCTGATCTTCTATGTGATGATCCTTGAGGGGCTTTATGTTCTGATCCGGCGTGGGTTCTCCCGTAACATGCTTTTTGAATATGCTGATATGAGCCTGCACACGCTGGAATTTTATGAAAAGCGCCCGTCTGATAAGGCAGCTGATTAAAGGTCCGCAGGCACCGGCTGCGAAACTGAAGCTGGATGAGGGCGTTAGAGATTGGCTTAGCTGGTCACGGCTTGTCTGAGCAGTTGCTGTGCAAGTGTGAGGGCGGGGTCGTTGCCTTGGCGGATGTCTTCTGGTGTTGGCATAACCGGATAATCCGGATGTATCCCAACTCCTTCGAACCTTGTCCCATCTGGAAAATCAGTACGCTTTGCTGAGATTGTGAGCTGTGTTTTTGGCAGAGGTGCCTCAAAATAGGGTTGTCCGGTTGAGCCCGCGGACGCTTCTCCAACGATTGTTGCGCGTCCGGAATGTTTTAGAGGTATCAAGAGATCTTCGGTTGCTGAGCCGCTGCCAACATCAATCAGAACAATCAGCTTTCCTCGAAACGGTGTGGCACTGGCTGGGAAGGTCTCGCCGTCTGTGAGGAGATGCATGGGCGTTGTTTCAGCGTTGGGCTGGGTGTGATGTGCGGAGAGTTCTCCGTTTTGCCATGCAGCCACGCCTTGTTCAGCCTTCTCCAGTCCGGTGATCTGAGGTGTTCGTTCCATCCAGATTGCGATCGGCTCCAGGCAGAGTTTTTTCATGAGCTTCATGGGTGTGTTGCCGCCGCCATTGCCACGTAAGTCAAGGATGAGTGGGGACTGGTTGTCGATCTGGCTTAGGAAGGCGAGAGCTTGTTCCTCGTACTCTGGTTTTGAGAAGCTGCGGATGATCAGGCGTGGATGCTTTCCCGAAGTGTCGAGTTCAAATGCTTTGAGACATGAAAGTGGATGCTTGTGTCCTGCGCGGGTGATCTGCAGGCTTTGCCCGTCGTGAAGAGTGATGTTGAGTTGGTTTGGCAAAAGAAAGCTATTGAATAGCAGCAGGTTGCGTTCTGCAGCTTCTGGCTTTGAGGCGCTGACAAGCTTTATGTACCTCGCAAAGAACTCATTAGCAGGAAGGTTGTTGACCTGCTCAATGACGTCTCCGGCTTTGATGTCTGTGCGGGTTGAGCCACAAACAGTCCATGCGCGCTTTGAGGCTGATACGGGTAGCGGGCGTGCCCAGAACCCAAAGCCTGAGTTTTGTAAGAGTGTGAAATCAATGAAGTGAGTATGCGCGTTCTTAAGGCGAGCCAGATAGCTTTGCGTTGCGAGCAGGAAGCCACGGCGATCTTCGACGTCTTCCAATGCACCTAGATAGCGAAAGTAGAGATCAGCGTTGCTGGTTTCCGGGATGTTTTCCCAATGCGCGAAACAGCTTTCTACCGCTGTATATATTCGGCTGGCTGCATAGTACTTTGCTACAGGAGGAAGGGGTGCTGCCGGGTCTTCCAAGCGCATCATTGCTTGTTGAAGGGCAGAAGTCTCTTGTTCCATGGGAAAGCTCACTCAAAACCAACAATGAAATATGCGCATAGAAGATCAGGAAACCCTGATTTTGTACAGCGTGTTGGATTTAGGTTTGGCGCTTGAGACTGAAAAAACAAAACGCGACCGCTCGGAGGAGGGATCGCGTTTCTTGAAACTTTATTGGGGAAGGGCTTTAAGCAAAAGCGGTTTGCTGAGAGCCTTCTTCTTCTGCCAAGGCAGTGGTGACGGCTTTTCTGACTTCCACCAGTGAAAATGGTTTTGTCAGAACGTCCTTCACGCATTTACCGACTTCTTCAGAGCGTTCACGCTGGTCTGCGTAACCGGTCATCAAAAGGATTGGCAGGCCCGGATAGCGAGCGCTACTTTGCATCGCAAGTTCGATACCATCCATCTCCGGCATTCTGATGTCGGAGAGCAGAAGGTCAAACCTGCCCTGCTGTTGCAGCAGTACAAGAGCGGCTTCGGCGCCATCTTCTACGGCGGTCACTTTGTGCCCGTCCAGCTCCAATGCACGTTTTACAAAGGCGCGGACCGCATCATCGTCTTCCGTCAGAAGTATGTGAGCCATTATAGCCCCCCTAGTTAGTCGTCACCTTCCTGCGGCACGTAGCCGATGAATGGCAACTGTCTCCATGCATGCCCCATGTCCATGCCGTAGCCGACGACGAATTTATCCGGACAATCAAAGCCCGTATAATCCGATTTAACATCGGCTTTTCTGTGGTTCGGTTTGTCCAGGAGTGCAGCAATCCGGACAGACTTGGCTCCACGTGCGGCGATCATGTCGCGTGCAAACTTCAGAGTGCGGCCGGATTCAAGAATATCATCGACCAAGATGACGTCTCTTCCGGTCACGTCGCTTTCGATATCGCGGAGGACTTTTACCTCTCCTGACGACACCGTTCCACTTCCATAACTTGAAAGGTGTAAAAATTCCATTTCCGGAACGGAACCTGCTCTGTGCAAAGCACGGGCAAGGTCAGCTGCAAAAATGAAGCTTCCTTTCAAGACCGCTACTACGAGGAGATTGTGAGGCTTGTCCTGTGAGATAGCTTCTGCGACGGCTTTTACGCGTGCCGCGATTGCTTCTTCATCAAACAGCACGCGGATTTCCGGGTTACCGGTCATCTAATGCTCGCTCTTTTCTTTTGGCGCTCAACAAAGCGCAATTGAATGTCGGCGGCTCGCTCTGGCGGATTGTTTAGCCGAGCTCTGAACCGGGTTTTATCACCTGGTGCAAGCCAGTCTTCTCTTGGCTCAACAATCCAGGAGTGTATCTCTTGCGTGTCCAGTGAGCGCAACGCCAGCTTAATCGCCGGAATATACGTCTCGCTTCTTGTAATATTTTCTACAGAACCTTCCACAACAAGCACGACGGAACCGTCGTCCACCTCACGGAATGTTCTCAGATCCTTAAATACAAGACCACGCAGATTTACGGTCATACCAGCCAACTGGTAAAGACCAGCCAAATCGGGGAAGGTTCTTACGATTGATTCACGGTAGTGCACAGCTGAAAAACAGAGTGCGAGTGAAGCAGCAAGAAGACTTGCGCCCAGCAGGCCTTTCGCGCTTATAACACCTGATTTGCGGGATGACTTGGTTTTTTTTCTAGATCTTCGGTTGGACTTTTGAAAGGTGCCTTCAGATTTCTTTTTATCGTCGGGTTTATCCTCTTCAGAACCCGTTGGTTCTTCTGATGCCTCATAGGAGTTGCCGGCCTTGTCATTGGACTGAGTGCCGGTGTCCTTGCCCATAGAACCGCTTGAATCTGAAGGTTCTTCCTTGGGTTTTCCTACAAGGTCGTCTTCTGAAAATGCTTCGTGACGATCTGCTTTATCGCCGAGACCAGCCCAATCGTTTTCATCCAAGCTTTCGGAGAACGAGGGCTCTTTGCGGTCGTCATCGGGTGTTGAATTGTTGTGTACTTCGGGCTCAGCATCGAGTGCAGCGGCCCAATCGTCCTCTACCTCTGGTGTAACCTGCCAGATATGATTGCAGCTGGCGCATTTTACTTTGCGGCCAGTCTCTCCAATTTTGTCCGTTGGAATCTCGTAGGCAGTATTACATTGAGGGCAGATAATTTTCATCGAGCGTGGTCCAAAAGCGGTCGGTCTTTAAAAGGAATGGACAAGCCGCTTAAATCCTTCATTTTCTAGCGTATTCGTCTTCGAGAGCCGAAGGAGGCTGTCGGGAACACGTCTCAGAGCCACCAAATATGCAATATACTCACAAGTACTCAACTGCGTAGGCTTTGACTAGCCTAAATACTGGGGCTTCACGTCAGGTTGAGTGACTAGAATTTATACTATCTGAAGTATGAGGACCTCTATATCCTTAATGAAGTGTTAATTTATTCGAGGGATATCCAAAGGAACAGGCTCGCATAAATTTGCAGGGGTAAGTTCAGTCAAAAATTGAACGCGAGAAAATTATTTTTTAGAGTGATTTGCACGAGTTTGGCCTCATTTTTCTGATAAGGCGAAACCTCACGTCTGCTAGGGGAATTTTCGGTGATACGCTTTGAGAATGTGGGACTTCGGTATGGCATGGGCACTGAAGTACTTCGGGATTTGACCTTTTCCATTGAGCCGCAATCTTTTCAGTTTCTCACTGGTCCTTCAGGTGCGGGCAAAACCAGTTTGCTGCGCCTGTTATTCCTTTCTATGCGCCCCACTCGTGGGTTGATTTCTGTTTTTGGCAAAGACACCACCAAGATCGCAAAGGCTGAGCTGCCATCTATGCGCCGCCGGATTGGCGTGGTGTTTCAGGATTTCCGATTGCTGGATCACCTGACCACCTACGAGAACGTGGCTCTGCCGCATCGTGTTGCGGGGAAATCCGAGGCAGAGTACCGTCCTGATGTGATTGATTTGCTGAAATGGGTGGGACTTGGTGACCGTATGCATGTGCTGCCGCCTGTTCTTTCCGGTGGTGAAAAGCAGCGTGCTGCTATTGCGCGGGCGTTGATCACACGGCCTGAAGTTTTGCTTGCGGATGAGCCGACAGGTAACGTGGATCCTCCGCTTGCCCGCCGTTTGCTGCGTTTGTTCATTGAGTTGAACCGGCTCGGCACCTCAGTCGTGATCGCAACCCACGATTTTCATTTGCTGGAACAGGTGGAAGCTCGGCATCTTATCCTCAACGACGGGCGGTTGGCTGTTCATGACTGATACTCAGCAAAGAAGAGAACCGCCAATGTCTGGCCCAAAGTCCGTGCCAAAACGTGCGCCAGCTGGACAAAAAAGGCCTGGCAAGCCGCGGAAAGGACCGCCAAAAGGCAAGGGTGGTCGCCCGGTCAAAAAAGCGGCGGGTGCGAAACCTTCCGGGTTACGGTTCAAGCTTAAAGAAAGACCTGCCCCGATTGTTCCGCCGCAGGCGATCTCCGGTCAGGCCCTGATGCTTGTTGTGGCGATCATGAGTTTTCTGGCCTGCCTGACCGTTGGGTTTGTGGCCATCGTCAATGATGCGGCGAATGACTGGACCAATGATCTGGTGCGCGAGGTCACTGTGCAGATCCGTCCTGCGGATGGCGTGAACATGCTGCAGGAGATTGATCGCACGCTGGCTCTTGTTCGCGAGTTTCCCGGTGTTGGAGACGCGCGCGCTCTTTCTGATGAAGAAACCAAGGGATTGCTTCAGCCCTGGCTTGGGGAGGGGCTTGAACTGGAAGAGCTTCCGGTTCCGCGTCTTGTTCTGGTGGAGATAGATGATCCTGAGCTACTTAATCTGGCAGATATGAAGGCTCAGATTGAGCAGGATATTCGTGCAGCGTCGGTGGATGATCACCGTGTCTGGAACCGTCAGCTTTCAGCTATGGCGAACACAGCTGTGCTTGTGGGTTTTGGTATTCTGGTGCTCGTTCTGTTTTCCATGGTGCTCTCCGTCATTTTTGCGACGCAGGCTGCCATGTCCGGTAACAAGGATGTGGTTGAGGTGCTGCACTTTGTTGGCGCGGAAGTTAGTTTTATTGCCTCCGAGTTTCAGCGTCACTTCCTGGTGTTAGGGCTTAAAGGCGGGGTCATTGGCGGTACGATTGCCGCACTGAGCTTTCTGGTTATGGGCTTCTTTGGGAGCTCGGACATCACTTCCGTCAGTGGAAATCAGGTGCAGGCCTTGTTTGGGGCGGTGCAGGTGAGTGCGATTGGGTATGTTGGAATTGTTGCTGTTGTGGTGCTTGTTGCGGTCTTGACCGCCCTGACGTCTCGTCTGGCTGTCCACAGACATTTGGCAAATATGGATTAAGTGTCGTTTTCTTTCCATTTTCGCCAGTTCTGATATGTAGTCAGGAAAATATTCGTTCAGGTTTGTGGCTATAAGCATTGTAGCGACATCATGGAGCATTCTTTGAATACGCGCGACACAGCGGCTAAATTTAAAGCAACCGGTGAGCAAGAGCCGGTACCAGCCAGCGTTGATAAACGCCCTGGCCGGAAGTCGTTTGTCCGGCGCAGTGTCCGTTTTTTCTTTTTGTTGTTTCTGATTTGCTCTGTCGTTTTTGCAGCTGGCTTCTTGTGGTTTGTGGAAGTTTTGCAGCCCTCTGTGCAGGCCGTTGTACCCAAACATGCTGATGGCATTGTTGTTTTGACGGGTGGTCGAGACCGGATTTCGCAAAGTCTGGATCTTCTGGAAGTGGGAAGCGCGAAGCGTCTTTTGATCTCAGGCGTTCATCCATCAACCAGTGCAAAGCAGATCGCGCGGCTTAATTCCAAACGCATGTGGTTGTTTGATTGCTGCGTTGATCTGGACCGAAAAGCGCTCAATACCATCGGGAATGCCGAGGAAACTGCCAACTGGGTGCGAAAAAATCAGTTCAGCTCACTGTTGGTCGTTACCAGTGCCTATCACATGCCTAGAGCATTGGCCGAATTGCAAGTTCGCCTGCCGGATGCTGAGCTTTACCCAAGTCCTGTCTACCATAAAGAGCTGGATTTAGAGCATTGGTATGAAAGTTCTTCGATAACAAAGCTTCTCCTACGCGAATATGTGAAGTATATCCTCGTTCGGCTGCGAGTTGAGCTGGACGCTGTATTCCCTGTAAGACACTCCTCTTAATTTCGTAAGATGAAATCTGAATTCACCTTGGCATAGTGTCAGGTGGAAATGGTTGTGAAGGTCCTATGCTCGTCCTGCGTTCCGTTCTTTTTAACGTGCTTTTTTACATCAGCACCCTGATCATTATGATCGCATGTATGTTTTTGTTTGTGCTTCCTGTCCGGTATTGCTGGTGGCTGCTGCCATTCTGGGGCCGTGTAGAGAAGTTTCTGTTGCGTTGGGTTGGTGGTGTAAAATCTGAGATCACAGGCATCGAAAACCTGCCAGATACCGGCTGTGTCATTGTTTCCAAGCACCAGTCTGCATGGGAAACATTTGCGCTTGCTGAGTATTATCGCCAGCCAACGTTTATTTTGAAGCGTGAGCTGCGCTGGGTGCCGTTCTTCGGATGGTATCTGATGAAGTTCCGCCAGATCCCTGTTGATCGTGGTAAAAAGGGTAAGGCCCTTGCTGCCATGGGTAGACGGGCCGCTGAGGCAATTGCGGAAAATCGCAATATCATCATCTACCCTGAAGGAACACGCCGTCCTGCTGGTGCTGAGCCACAATACAAATATGGTATCGTGCACCTTTATAAAACGCTGAACTGCCCGATTGTTCCGATTGCTCTTAACTCAGGTGTTTATTGGCCGCGTCGCCGGTTCTTCCGTTTCCCTGGCACGATCAAAGCAGAGATCCTTGAGCCTATTCAGCCGGGCTTGCCACCAGAGGAATTCTTCAAGCTTTTGCAGGAACGGATCGAGACTGCCTCTGACCGTTTGCTGGATGAAGCGGAAAAAGATACGCCGGATAACATTATCATCAAAGAAGCTCGTGTACTGCAGGCAGAATATAAGAAAAAATAAAGATTTTGCGTGGAAATCAGATGTTTCAAAGGAAGAAGGCCGCCTTTGCCTTAAAGGCGGCTTCTTTTTTTGACAATGCTCTGGCTTAACTTGTAACATGTTCGCAGTTTGTTCTATAAAGTACTATGGGAAATAGCAGGAGAAATCAGGAGAGTGCGTTGCAGTACTCATTGTTTGATGATCGCTTGCCAAGTGGCAGGTCTCCACGTGTGTCAGAGGAGCTAGGTGCTGGTAGCCAGTTCAAATACTGGTCTGGTGCATCCGGGCATCGTTACCTCTTTACCCGGATCTCTCCGGAAGAGGTTTCTGACTATGCGGAGAACCTTGTTCTGATCACAGACAAGAAGAGCGAAGCCGTTGTCTGGCTCGGGTTTTTGGGTATGTCGAATGAAAAGGCCCCAATGCCTGCGCTGAAACCTTCGCAGGGTGCATACGTACATCTTCTGGCAGAAGACAGCGCGGAGAGGGATCGCGCTCACAATGATCTGCGTACGGGGATCTTTTCTTATATCAAGCAGGAAGACGAGTAGTCGAAACCTGAAGTTATATCGAGAGTTGTCGTGCCAGCCATTCTACGTTCTGGTCTTTAATACCCATTTCCTTCATATGTGCGTGAGTGTTGAGTACATACTCCGGATTTGCGCCAGACTGACCCACAGCCCCCTTTACAATCTGCAATTGGTCTTTTAGCGGTAACGCACCTGCATATTGCTCGTGTTTCTGGTCTGCAACGAATGTGACTGCACGAACTTTGGTGCCTTCCTCGTCCAGCAAACGGACACGGCGGTGTGTTTCCAGATACACCATGGTTTGCTGTTCACGCTCGCGGAGATACTCAAGTGTGTGCTGCCAGTTTTCTGGTGAGACCCTGAATGCCATGCCGATGCAAGCACCGCCTTTATCCAGCCCAAATACCAGTCCAGGGTTGTCTTGAGTCCCGCGATGAACCCATGAATACACACAGAGAGATCTATGAACGCCATGCAAGATTGCGGGGACTGCTTGCTCGAAAGTAAAGCCAGGGCGCCAAATTAGTGAGCCGTAGCCAAATATCCATAAATCTCGCATAACTATTTTCTCGTAGAATTCTTTGAGTGACACGCCTATCAGGCTCGTAATCAGCATGCAACTCACAGCACTGTGTGAGGGTAACGGAGAGTAGATGACTGAACCAAAAGTATCCCGGCCTCCAAGAAAGTCGGCGTATTTCGTTTTGGCGATCCTTGTCGCCTTGATTATTGGCGGGTGGTCCGCCTATTGGGCAGTTGGGCGCGGTATTGTTTCTGACGTTATTCGCAACGGTGTGAAGGTTGCTGAAGCAGACGGCGGAAGTCTTGAATGTGGTGACCAGCAACTTGGCGGTTACCCGTTCCGATTTGAATTGACCTGTACCCCGTTCCGCATGGATAAGAACGGAGAGTGGTATTTTATCAATGAGTTACGTGGTGTAGCGCTGGCTTATAACCCGACCCATGTGATCTTTGAGGCGACTGGCCCTGCTGAGGCAAACTTTGGCCAGCAGGGGCCTGCATACTCTGCGCATTGGAAAACGGCTCAGGCGAGCGTGGTGGCTGAAAACAGTAAGCCTGCTAAAATTGACGCTGTCTTTAAAGAGCCGAAGCTGACTTACACCATTGGCGAGCAGTCTGTTGAGCTGAATGCTGAGCGGACAGAAGCGCATATGCGCCGCGTTGAAGGCAATGAGGACGCGCTTGATCTGGCTGTGCAGGTCAATGGCCTGACAGCGGGCAAAGTGTCTGATGATGTGCCGCTGGATATCAGCCTTGTTATTCAGTTGCCGGAGGGCTCGAAGCTTCTGGACGGCAAAGTTCGCAATATTGCTGATTTGATGGTTGATGAAGAATTAAAGGTCAACCTCTCCAGCTTGCAGCTGAAAAGCGGCGAGTTTTCCGTCAACACGGGTGGTGATCTGGTGATTGACCGTCAGGGGCGTTTGAATGGAACGCTGCCACTGGTGATCACTGGTATTCATCAGCTGGAGGATGTGTTGCGACCATTGTTCCCACAAGGCTCCAAGATGCTTGAATCGCTGCAAAAGACTGCGATGAGTATTGGGCAGGGAAGTGCAGTAAATGGCGTGCCGACGCTCAAGATCCCAGTGACCATAGAGAATGGGCGTGCTCGTATCGCGTTCTTTGATCTGGGGCCTGTGCCTCAGTTGATCATAAAAGAAAGCGGCTCGTAAGAGCCGCTTTTGGTTTATGCGAGAGCCAGACGGTCAATCGGGACGATAAAGCTGTCTTTGTCGTCTGGTTCTGCCAGATTTTCAAAGAGGCTGTTGTCGACCTTGTTTTTGTTTGGCACCAGCCAGCGGACGTGAAGCCAGTCACGTTCTTTACCGATCCTGGAGATTTCTTCCACAAGAGTGCGACCGATGCCGGTATGGCGGTGGTTCTGCACGACGTAGATATCATCCAGCTGGCCAATGCGCAGGCCAGAGATCAGGTCTGGAATGTCAAAGAAAGCGGCAAAGCCAACCAGTGTCTCGCCTTCGAATGCACCAATGATTTCGATTGACTTGTCTTCGAGCAGGCGCTCGGAAAAGACTTCGTCCGGGCGACGTGGAGCACCGCGCTTAAGAGCTTGCGCATTCTCTGCAATGAGAGGGGCCAAGTCTGGTGCGTCACCGGGTTTTAAGGCTCTAAAAGAAAGATCAGCCATTATACCTCTTCCCGTTCCTTCGTTTGATTTTGCGTTATAGAGTGACCCCAAAAATCCCTTAAAATCAAGGTGTGAAAGTCTCATAGGGCTTGGAATTTTGTGGGATGCCTAATTCCTGAGGCTGGCTTGATTTTCATCGATGCTATTATTGCGGCCAAAGACCTAGTGTTTGACGGTTCAAAACTCGCAAATAGCACGAATGGTGAGTAGTGAAGGCGGATTGAGGTCTCTAAACTCAGCCTGATTTTGCAACGCAACAGGAAGTGTCATGTCTAGCTCAGAGCAAGTTCACAGTATCAGACCGCGTCGTAGTGCGCTTTACATGCCAGGTTCAAACGCACGGGCACTGGAAAAGGCCAAAGGGCTGGATGTGGATGTGCTGCTGCTGGACCTTGAAGACGCTGTTGCGCCTGACGCCAAAGAGATGGCACGCACCCAGGTGTGTGAGGCTGTCGCTGGTGGCGGTTACGGGCATCGTGAGCTTGTTATTCGTATCAATGGGATGAAGACCCCCTGGGGCCAGGAAGATCTGAGAGCGGCTGTTGCTGCCAAGCCGGATGCTGTGCTTCTGCCGAAGGTGGAAAGCCTTGCTGATATCAAGCCCGTTGCTGATTATCTGACAGAGCAGGGTACTGACAGTGTTCGCATCTGGGCGATGCTTGAGACGCCGGGTGCTATCCTCAATGCTTCCGAGATTGCTGAGGCTGCGAAGGACCCGCATAACCGTCTGGACGTGTTCATCATCGGCACCAATGATCTGAGCAAGGAGAGTGGTGCAAAGATCCTACCGGGACGTGCTGTTTTGATGCCTTGGCTGATGACCTTCCTGGCGATAGCGCGTGTTGGTGGCGCGGATATTCTGGATGGCGTTTATAACAACTTCTCTGACCTTGAGGGCTTTGCAGAAGAATGTAAGCAGGGGGCAGAGATGGGGCTGGATGGCAAAACGTTGATCCATCCGAAGCAGCTTGGGCCTTGCAACACTGCCTTTGCGCCGAGTAAGGCGGATGTTGAGTGGGCGAAGAAGATGATTGCCGAGTTTGAACTGCCAGAAAACCAGAGCAAAGGCGCCGTGCAGGTTGACGGCAAAATGGTTGAGCGTTTGCATGCAGATATTGGCCGCAAAACGGTTGCGATTGCTGAGGCTATCAAGCGGCACGTGAACGCGTAAATTTGAACTCTGCGCACGTTTTAACCTCTGGTATCTGATAGGTGTGGCTGGTAGGTTCCCGCCCACACCAGAAGAATTTAAAGGAATAAACATGCGCCTTTACCGCCTCATCACCGAACCGGATTCTGCAAAGTTTTGTCACCGCGTCACTGAAGCGCTCAACAAAGGTTGGGAACTGCAGGGCTCTCCAACCATGACTTATGACGCAACTCAGGGCCTTACCATTTGTGGTCAGGCTGTGGTCAAGCATGTTGATGGTGAGAAGTATACGCCAGAGACCAAGCTTGGCGCTTGGTAAGACACGTTTTTGATTGATGTTGGAAGTGGCGGGAATTTCCCGCCATTTTGCTTTTGGACTACCGTTAAGCGGTTTCCAGCATGGCCTCTAAAACACCCCGATAGACCGCTCTAATGCGATGATGATGGTTCGGGGAAGCCTGCCAGAAGTTGGTGAGGCCGGGGCCTGCATTTAGTTCCAAGACGTTTGCTGGTGCGTCGTCTTTGCTGAGGTCATCGCAAAGGATATCGACGCCTGCATAGCGCAAGCCGCATACACGCGCAGCTTCCACGGCCAGATCTTTGAAGCTTTGCGACGCGAGGTCGGTGACGTCGACTGCTTCACCACCGGTTGAGAGGTTGGCGTTGGAGAGGAGCTGCAGGAATTCTCCGTTATGGAGAGTGGTTGCCAGATTGTAGCCAGCTTCCTGAATGGCTTTGAGGATGCGCGGGTCGTCGTTTTCAACCTTATAGCCGCCGCTGCGGGTGGTGAGGGTTTTGATTTTTGCAGCCAGTAGTTCTGCAATGGTGTTGGTGCCATCTCCGATGATGGCGAGAGGACGCCGTTCGATGATGGCCAGAATAGCTCCATCAAGTACAATCACGCGGTAGTCACGGCCTGAGACAGCTTCCTGTACCAGCATGCGATCGTTGGATCGTAAGGCATTTGTCAGGTGGGTGTTGAGTTCCACCTCTTCAGAGATCTTCTGAACGCCAACGCCTTGAGTGCCCTCATTGGGTTTTATGAAAACCGGATAACCCAGTGACTGAGCGATCTCGCCGGCACCTGTGAGCGTATTCAGGCTTTTGGCGACATGTGGGTTGGCAGTACTGAGTTGCCTGATGGCTTTGTCTGAATGAATGAGTTTGAAGTTTGGGGTGGGCAGACCTGCGTCCTGTAGCAGGCGACCGCAGAAATCCTTGTCTCGTGCAGCCTCTCCAGCAGCATAGCTATTGAGTGCGAAAGCACCGCCCTTGATGGGAAAACGTTTGCCGCCGCCTGTTTCGATATAGCCGAAATAGAAGAACTCGCTGTCGAGAGCGAGTTTGATGCCTTTCTCCTGACACAGCCCTGCAAGCAAGCGTGGGGCAAGAGGGAGGTTCGGCAGGTCAGGCGAAACAGGGATAAACTGCATTCAAGTTCTCAAGCTAATAAAAAAGGAGCGCCGAAGCACTCCTCTTCATACATTAGTTTTTATAGCAGTGCTCTAGTTGTTACCGCGTCGCTGACGGGAATTTGCGATGTAATCAATCTTGAACAGATCCGGGTTAGTCGCGCCGTTCTCAGTCACGTCATAGATAGCAACAGACGTGTCATAACCCTGTGCGTCGCGTACGGTCCATTGCTTGAGCTTATAGTTTCTTGCGTCGAAGATCAGCGTCAGGCGGCCAGATGTGAAACGGGTTTTATCGTCGATCGCGATTGTGATGAGATCTGGTTCAACAACCACGTTGGTTACATTGGCGTCTGTCTTGAGGTCGATTTTATCAGCCAGCAGGAAGCGCAGCGGTGTCTGGGAAAGAGGCCAGATGTCCTGTGTCTGCAACTTACGGTCCTTCACTGAAACCATGCTGCCGTCAGCAATGATGTCGAGTGTAGAAGGCTTGTTGTAGTAGAAGCGGACTTTGCCCGGGCGGCTGATGAAGAACTGGCCTTCTACACGCCCGCCGGTTGGGCCAAACTGCACGAACTTGCCGTGCATGTTGCGAACAGAGTTGAAATACTTGCTAACGGCGTCAATGGCTTGCACGTTGGTCAGCGCGACTGGCTGTGCCTGCTGGGCTGTTTGAGCGGCGGAGTGTTCCGCAGTCAGTGGGACAGAACCAATAAAAAGCGCTGCCGCAATTGCGAGGCTTTTGCCAATCCTACCAAAAGAGATCGCCTGAGATGCAATCATAAATATAACTCCGCTGTCAAAACTCGTAGAACAACCGTAAGGCGAGTTGATTAACTCTTCTCTAAATCCAGCTTGCGGTTATTTGTGAACCCTCATTCTGAAAGGCTATCGTTACCATAAGGCGAAGATGGGGCATATGCCTCAAATTCCATAAATTCGCCTAGAGATCTCCGAAAAGACTGATCAACTTTTCGGGAGTGTTTTACAGCAGTCTCCCCGTGATTGGCTATAGGCAGACTGCTGTAAGAGAGGTATCAGAACTGTTCGCCGTTTTCTGGAAGCAGGATCTCGCGCTTACCGGCATGGTTCGCTGGGCTGATCATGCCTTCCTGCTCCATGCGCTCAATGAGAGAAGCTGCACGGTTGTAGCCGATTGAGAGGCGGCGCTGAATGTAGGAGGTTGATGCTTTGCGGTCTCTGGCGACGATTGCAACGGCCTGATCGAACAGGTCGTTGGTTGCGTTGCCGGAGCCTTGGGTCAGAGCGTCGTAACCGCCTTCAGACTCAGCGTCTTCAGTCACGTCAGAGAGATAAGTTGGTGTTCCTTGCTCTTTGAGGTGTGAAACGATGTCTTCCACCTCATCATCAGCGACGAATGGGCCGTGAACACGTTGGGTTCTACCGCCAGCAGCCATGTAAAGCATGTCACCCATACCAAGCAGCTGTTCTGCGCCCATTTCGCCAAGGATTGTGCGACTGTCGATCTTAGACGTCACCTGGAACGAAATACGGGTTGGGAAGTTGGCCTTAATGGTACCGGTGATGACGTCCACGGATGGGCGCTGGGTTGCCATGATCAAGTGGATACCAGCTGCACGGGCCATCTGAGCCAGACGCTGGATTGCGCCTTCGATGTCCTTACCGGCCACCATCATGAGATCAGCCATTTCATCGACGACCACGACGATGTACGGCATTTTCTCCATTGGCAGTTCTTCTTCTTCGAAGATTGGCTCACCAGTGTTTTTGTCAAAGCCGGTCTGAACGGTTCGGGTGAAGCTTTCGCCCTTCTTCATGGCTTGCTCAATGCGGGTGTTGTACCCGTCGATATTGCGCACGCCCATCTTGGACATTTTCTTGTAGCGATCTTCCATCTCACGAACGGTCCATTTCAAAGCGACAACAGCTTTGTTCGGATCGGTCACAACAGGGGTGAGAAGGTGTGGGATGCCGTCATAAATGGACAGTTCTAGCATCTTTGGATCGATCATGATCATCTTACACTGCTCAGGGGTGAGCCTGTAGAGCAAGGAGAGGATCATGGTGTTTACGGAAACGGACTTACCAGAGCCCGTGGTACCAGCCACGAGCAAGTGAGGCATGCGGGCAAGGTCGGCGATGACGGCTTCACCATTAATGGTTTTGCCGAGTGCCATAGCCAGCTTTGCTTTGGATGCGTCAAAGTCCTCAGAATCCAGAAGCTCGCGAAGGTATACGGTCTCGCGCTTTGCGTTCGGCAGTTCGATACCGATGGCGTTTTTGCCCGGAATAACTGCCACACGTGCAGAGATCGCGCTCATGGAGCGGGCGATGTCGTCTGCCAGTCCGATGACGCGGGAAGATTTGATGCCCGGTGCCGGTTCCAGTTCGTAAAGCGTTACAACAGGTCCCGGACGAACTGCGATGATCTCGCCGCGGACGCCAAAGTCACCCAGCACACCTTCCAGAATACGGGCATTTTGCTCAAGCGCGTCTTTACTCAGACGCTGTTTGCCATCGGCTTGAGGCTCAGCGAGCAGTTCAATGCTTGGCAATTCAAACGGTGGCTGTTTGATAATTGCAGTAGATCTCTTTTCCTGAGCAAACGGGCGCGGTACAGAACGTCCCGGAGCAGGGCGTGGTGGCTGTTGTTGAGGCGCCGCCTGCATTGGTGGTTCTTGCTCATCAGGACTTGCAATGCCGATCGGTGCATCTGGCTGAGGGCCGAGATGAAGGTCTTCGCCCTCATGGTATTCATCTGGTCCGAGCACATATCCCTGTTCATCATAAACGGGTTCACCTGCAGGAACTGGCTCCCACTGTTCTTCAGGATAGTGCTCGTTTTGTGCAGCGTAATGTTGGGTGTTGTCGTGTTGTGGGTCAAACTGCACATCTGACCGCTCAGCCTGATCTTCCTGCTGATAGTAATCGCTGAGGCCATCGTCTTCGACAGGCATAAGCTTGGCCGCTACTTTGCGTCTTAAACGGGAAACCAGTCCGCCTTTTTCAGCGGGCTCGTCCTCATCAGCTTCGTGCTCTTCCCACTGCTGATCTGCCTGTTGGTCTTGCTGTTCTTCTTCGTAGTATTCAGGTTGCTGAGGCTGGTTTGGATCATGCGGAGCTGCTGCATAATCTTCTTCCTGCCAGTTTTGCTCAGTGACCAGCTTGCGCTTGAAAACCGTGCGCTGGATTGCGCTGGTTGCCATGAGCTTCCAGTGGCTTAGCGCGCCAATGATTGCATAATAGCGGTTGTTTTCGCCGTCATAGTCTTCCTCAGAATCTTCCGTAAACGGTAATGCTTCGTGAGGAGTGTATTCATCTTCAACGGCTTCGTCTTCGTTGAACTCTGCCGGGGTTGGGTCTTTGCCGATGAGACCAGCAGCGTAAGCTAATAGCACAATTGAAGGCAGACCAAGGCCGACAGCACCGGTCAGGGTTCTCATGCCGGTTGAGAGCTCTGGCAGGATTGCGGTTGGAACTGAGAAGATCCAGTCGCCAAGGAAACCGCCAAGTCCTGTTGGCAATGGCCAGCTTGATGGAATTGGAATGGCCGCCAGACCACCTGCAAACAGTACGGTTCCGACAAGCCAGGTCAGAAAGCGTTTGCGGGTGACACCGGATGTGTATTTGAGAGACAGGCGCCAACCCCAGATGAAGATGGGCACTAGAAAGACAGCTGTTGCCAGCCCGATTGTCTGCATCAGAACGTCTGCAACAATGGCTCCAGTCTGACCCAGTGCATTATGAATCTCCGCATTGGTTGCGTGATTCAAGCTTGGGTCGTCCGTTGACCATGTTGCGAGGGCTGCCGCCACACAGAGACCGATGACGAGTATCACCGCGCCACCAATGACGATTATGTTGCTTTTGATAAAGCGCTTGATCGGGCTCTCTGTATCAGCCAGTGAAACAGAGCTTGCTTTTGGTCGTTGCATTGCAGCAGCCTGACGCATTCAATTACTCCAGAGAGTCCAAAATTCTTCGGAAGGCTTCCTTGCTGACTTCCAAAGATTCAACGAGGGCGAGGCGGATGTATTTATCACCGGGGTTGGAACCGTCCGGCATATCCGAGGCGATGTAAGCTCCTGGGAGGGACTTCACGCCCACTTCGCGCCAGAGCTTTTCAGCGATCTGTGTTCCTGAACCCCAGCGGGATACATCCAGCCAGAGGAAGAAACCACCTTCTTTGCGTACTGAGCCAAACAGAGGAGACAACATTTCCTCAGCGGCGTCATACTTTTCATTGTAGAGGCGGCGGTTTTCGATCACGTGTCCTTCGTCACCGAACGCGCGTACGGCGAGCGCTTGCACAGGCATTGGGACCTGTGGTGCTGCAACGTTGCGGAAATCTGCGAAGAACTGGATGAACTCCGGATCTCCGGCAGCAAAGCCACATCGTGCGCCGGGGAGGTTGGAGCGTTTGGACAGTGAGTTGAATGTCACGACATTTTTCAGCGTGCCATCAAGAGCTTCAGCTGCTTCCAAAATGCCTGTTGGAGGCGTGTCGCGATAGATCTCAGAATAGCACTCATCAGCAAAGAGCAGAAAGTCGTGTTTGCGTGCCAGCTTGATGAGCTTTTGCCAATATTCCATAGGCGCAACGGTGCCTTGTGGGTTGGCGGGGGACGCGAAATAGAATGCGACGGTGCGGTCGAGCAAAGCTGGATCGATGGCATCCAGATTTGGCAGAACTCCGTCTGCTGGTTCTGGCAAAAGAATTTCGTCAGCACCCGCAATATGAGCGCCAGCACCATAGGATTGGTAAAACGGGTTCGGCAAAATAACAGCCGGCTTACCGTCTTTCTTCAGATAGTCGCGAGCGCAAACACAGCCAAAGACAAGACCTTCGCGAGAGCCGTTGAGCGGAATAACGCTTTTGTCTGGATCGAAGACATCAGAGAGTTGAAAACGGTTTTTGACCCATTTGCCAACAGCTGCACGGAATTCATCAGTGCCACGAATTGCTGGGTACTTGCGGAAGCCGTTCTGATTTTCTTCAAGTACTTCAATGACGTAACTTGGAGGCTCATGACGCGGTTCACCGATCGTCATAACAATTGGATCAAGACCCGGTTCGATTCCAGCGAGCTGCTGATTCAGCCGCTGAAACGGGTTTCCTCCGCTAGATTTTTTCTCAATTTCTTTCGTGGACACAAGAATTCTCGCAGGAATGATTTACAACAAATGCTCGGAGCACCAAAACTCTAGTGTTTTTTGGTAAATTGGCTGTTAACCAATTTACTGTGCGCTAAGCTGAATAGGTGTTTCTTCTGGGGTTTGTCATCTGATTTTTTAGAAGTGTGGGTTTTGATGTGTGTGCTGAGTTAGGATCGAACTTGGGCCGAGATTTGTCGAAATGGCACAAACCACAGAAAACATTGAGGCGAGCCATATTCATTTGGATTCCTCATTTGTCATTGTTTTTTCCAAGTCAAAAGGCATGCGCAGACTCACGTTAGAACAGTTGCGTGACTATGAGCTGGAGCCCGACGAATTTTATTGGGCTTATTTGCAGCGGATTGCCGCTCAGAACCGCGAGTTTCTTGAAGAAGTTGGGCTGGAACACAGCGATATTGATGATCTTTTAGCCCGAGAGGTGCGTCCGCATTGCCATGTGCGCACAAGAGGGGCGTTTATTGCCATCAACGTTTTCAATGAGTTGCCCAAACAAGAAAGCGGCGACATGGAATGTGCCCAGATCTGGGTGGATGCTAAGCGGATGATCTGCATCTGGCACGATCCGCTGGATGTTTTTCAAAGTTTGCTTGAGGGGTTCAAGACCCGTGTGCCACCAGAAAGCACGGCAGAATTCTGGGCTCGATTGGTGCTGGCGATTGCGGAACGTGCTGAAGAAATGGTTGAGGTGCTTCAGGATAGGATCGACCATCTTGAGGATGTGGTGCTGGAGACAGGAGACCACCCTTGGGAAAGCGAGCTTGCGCAGGTTCGTCGGTTAGCAACCATTGTCAGGCGCAGCATGCTGGCGCATTTGGACATCTTGAGGAATTTTGAGATTGAGAAGTTTGAGTGGGTCAATCGGATCAACAAACGCCGCGTTCGTGAGGCGGGTGACCGGGCCCTTCGAATTGCCGAGGAGATGGATGCTATCCGTGAACGGGCAGAAATAGTTCACGATCAAATCATGTTTAAACGATCAGAGAACACCAATCGCTACATGCTGATGATGGCGGCAATTGCCGTTGTGTTTTTGCCGCTTAGCTTTGTGACTGGTTTGCTGGGTATTAATGTCGGCGGCATCCCGGGCAGTCATGACCCTGTTGCGTTTAGTATTGTCAGCGGGCTTTTGATCATTTTCGGCGTGGGACTGTTTGCGATCGTCCGGTGGTTTAGGATTTTCTAGAGGGCCGGCTCCGTGCGTCGTCTTATAAGGAAGCCGGAACCAGTCGGGAATACGTTCTAGAAATCGCTGGTAATGCCTTTGACTTCCCAATCGCTGTAGCGGGCAGGGTCCAAACCACCACGGCCATTGAGCTCTTTCGGCATTTCTTTTTGGGCTGTGTCGATCTCTGCACGGCGCTCTTCAGCTTCTTTTAAAGCACGTTGGGCGGCAGGGGGCAGGTCTTCAAACCGGCGTTTTTTTGGCGCTTCTTCAATCTGCTCCGTCGTATCGACTTCTTGTGTTTTAAAGTTTTCGACGGCTGATTTGTTGTCTTTTTCCATTTCAATCCCCGTTGGCTGATGCTGCTTATCGCTGTTGTAAGCTTGCGTTTGCCATTTGGAGCTACCACTTAAGCTGGTAGTGGTAGTTTCACAATGATCGCGTAGGCTTAGATATAGGCGCGAGAGCCTGTATTTTGCAATGGGCACTGCGTTCATTGGTGGATGACCGGTAGAATTGGCGAACTAAAAGAACAGATTGGAGCATTGAAACCATGAACTATGTACGGACCGGTATGCTGCTTGCGGCGATGACCGCTTTGTTTATGGGTATTGGCTTCATGCTTGGCGGCCAAACCGGCATGCTGATTGCTCTATTGATCGCCGGCGGCATGAACATCTTCTCCTATTGGAACTCGGATCGCATGGTTCTGTCCATGCACCATGCGCAGGAAGTGGATGAACGTCAGGCCCCGGAGCTTTATGGCATGGTTCGTACCATGGCAGCGCGTGCCGAGCTGCCGATGCCAAAGGTTTATGTGATCAACAACCCACAGCCCAATGCGTTTGCGACAGGCCGAAACCCTGAGAATGCGGCAGTTGCAGCAACGACTGGTCTTCTGAACTCTCTTTCCAAAGAGGAAGTTGCGGGCGTGATGGCGCACGAATTGGCGCACGTGAAAAACCGTGACACGCTGATCATGACAATCACTGCGACGATCGCTGGTGCGATCTCCATGCTGGCAAACTTTGCGCTTTTCTTTGGCGGAAACCGCAACAATCCGCTTGGTCTGATTGGGTCTATCCTGATGATGATCCTTGCACCAATGGCGGCGGCTTTGGTTCAGATGGCGATTTCCAGAACGCGCGAATATGCGGCTGACCGTATGGGTGCGCAGATTTGTGGTAACCCGCTTTGGCTTGCTTCCGCTTTGCATAAGATTGCTGGTGGCGCGGCACGGGTTGTGAATGAAGATGCAGAACATAACCCTGCAACGGCGCATATGTTCATCATCAATCCGCTTTCGGGTCAGAACATGGACAACCTGTTCTCGACACATCCGAACACAGATAACCGGATTGCGGCGCTTCGTCAGATGGCTTCTGAAGCTGGCTTTACTGAAACACGTAGTTCTGGCGGTGGTGGTCATTTTAACGTGCGCGAGACGTCGCAAGCTCAGCCGCAGCGTGAAACACGTCGTCCAAGTGGCCCATGGGGAGCATCCCGCCAATCAGGTCAACGTGGTGGGAATGACCAGCCCAGTCGTGATGAACCTCGGAAGCCCAAAGGGCCATGGGGCTAAAAGCAAGGGAAATCTGCGAATGCGAACCGTCTCTCGCATTTGCTTTGTTGATTGTACCGTGTTTACCTGAATAACTATTCGCGCTTCCCAAATTGTCTTTGCAATATTAAAGGTTCTGTGGTTAGCCGAGCAGGATTTGACAGTTCTCCTTTGGTTACAACTGGCAGTAATCCGCCGAAACTCTAGTGGAACCTGATGAAACCGGTTGGCCTCTGAGTGAGGCTCTTCACACAAGAATGCATCTTTAAAAGAATAGATGGCGCCGAAGGTCTGGCGACACATTCTGGAATACATGGATCAACGATGAGCGCAGAGCGTAAGAATACATCCTCTCAGGACAGAAACTCCAAGTTCAAGGGGAGAAAGCGTTCTGGAGCACCGAAGACTCCAAGAGACAATGACAGAGCTTCTGAAACAGAGAGCGTAGAGGGCACCTTTAAAGATCCTGGCTATGCTGCTCGTAAGGCTGCCACCGATCTGATTGGTAAAGTTTTGAGCAAGCGCATGCCACTGGATGGCGAGCTTGATCTAAACAACGGTCATCCGGGCTATAAACGCCTTGAGCCGAATGATCGAGCGCTTGTTCGTGCGATTATTGGCACTGCGCTGCGTCGTCGTGGCCAGATTCAGGATGTGATTGATCGTTTCCTTGACCGTCCTATTCCTGAGAAAACGGGTCGCGTTCTGGACATTCTTCATGTTGCCATGGCGCAGTTGTTCTTTATGTCCGTGCCGGATCACGCAGCGGTTTCCCTGGCTGTGACGCTCGCTGGTCGTGATGCACGTGCCAAGCCGTACAAAAACCTCGTTAATGCCGTTCTGCGCCGTGCAACACGTGAAGGTGCAGCGATTATTGCTGAGCAGGATACTGCGAAGCTGAATGCTCCTGATTGGATGTTTGCACGTTGGTGCGAAGTTTATGGCGAAGAAGCTGCGCGTGCGATGTCCGCTGCGCATATGCAGGAGCCGTATCTGGACCTGAGCGTGCCAGCAGACCGTGATGATTGGGCGGAAAAGCTGGGTGGTGAAGTTCAGCTGGGCTATTCCGTACGCTTGCAGCCAGATGGGCCGATTGAAAAGCTGGAAGGCTTTGAAGATGGCAAATGGTGGGTTCAGGATGCTGCAGCTGCAGTTCCGGCTCGTTTGCTGGGTGACATTAAGGGCAAAGTGGTTGCAGATTTGTGTGCCGCTCCGGGTGGTAAGACCATGCAGCTTGCAGCCGCTGGTGCTGATGTGACAGCTGTCGATATCTCAGCCCGTCGTTTGCAGCGTCTGACACAGAATCTAAAGCGCGTTGGTTTGGAAGCTGAGACTGAAGTTTCTGATCTTCGTGAATTTGTACCGGTTGATCTGTTTGACGCGATTCTTCTGGATGCACCTTGTTCTGCCACCGGTACCATTCGCCGTCACCCAGATGTAGCATGGCTGAAGCGTGAAGATGATGTGCTCAAGCTTGCTGACCTGCAGTACGAACTGCTTGAAAAAGCACTGGGTTGGTTGAAGCCGGGCGGAACTCTTGTCTATTGCACCTGTTCGCTGGAACAGGAAGAGGGTGAACTGCAAGTTCAGCGCTTGTTGCTGGAGCATCCTGAGGTGCAGCGTGTGCCTGTTACAGCTGAAGAGCTGGGCGGCGTTGCTGAGGCGATTAATTCTCAAGGCGACTTTCGTGCGATGCCAGGTCAGAACCCATCCTCACGTAAAACATCCGGTGGTCTGGATGGCTTTTTCGCGGCTCGTTTGCGTCTCTCTTAAAAAGAGCTGGTGGAATGTCACCATGGATTTGCGCAAAGTGGGTATGGTTAACGAGATTTAAAGAGCTTGGGCGCAAACCATTTGTTAAGTTTGTTTAGAGCGTGTTGTTGCAAATCGCTTTCTTGCTCACGCTCTAAATCTTTGTTTTTGTGCGTATCCTTATCTGAAACCGAAACTGCTTTTCGGGGATACGCTCTAATGGAGTGCTGAAGGGGTATGACGGGCGCAACGGTGTCTGAAAGACTTAGAATCCTTAGTCTTTTGACACAAAACATGGCTCAAAACAGTCTGAACTGGGCGCGAGGGGGATCTATGTTCCGCTTGTTCTCGTTTGGAAGTGCGCCATCGCGTCTGCTTATTGCTCCTCAGGATCTGCGCACTGCAGATGCTACAAACGCCGCTGATATTTATGCTGGCCGGTTCCTGTTTGCTGGGCATCTGGTTGAAGTGGGTGGGCAATCTCCGTTTGATGTTGAGCCGCCAAATCTCCAATGGTCAAAAGCGCTGCATGGGTTTTCATGGCTTCGCCATTTACGTGCTGCTGAGACCAACATGGCACAGCAAAATGCCCGTGCCTTGGTTGAGGACTGGATTAGGTCCTGTGGTCGCTGGCATGATAGCGGCTGGAAGCAGGAAGTTGTTGCGCGCCGCGTGTTGAGCTGGATGGCTCAATCTCCGTTATTGCTGACCGGATGTGAAGCGGATTTCTATCGTGCCTTCATGCGGTCGCTGTACCGGCAGGTGCGCTATCTACGCCGGACTATGAACAAAGCGCCGGATGGCTTGCCGCGTCTGACAGTTGCCATGGCGAATGCTTGTGCAACGGTTTCCATGGATGGGCAGGGGCGTCACGTTAAACAAGCTCTGAAACGCCTTGATCAGGAATTGAAGCGTCAAATCTTGCCGGATGGTGGTCATATCTCCCGGCATCCCGGTGCGATTATTGAGATCCTTGTTGATCTGCTGCCAATCCGCCAGGCGCTTGTGATGCAGGGGCAAACGGTGTCTCCAGTCATGATGGAATCCATTGACCGCATGATGCCGATGATCCGCTTCTTCCGTCATGGTGATGGATCCTTTGCTCATTTCAATGGCATGGCTTCTACTCCGGGTGATGTGGTTGCGACCATCCTTGCTTATGATGATGCACGTGGAACACCGCCTGTTAGTGCACCGCATTCCGGTTATCAGCGTCTCACTGGTGGTGATAGCCTTGTGATGATTGATGTGGGAGCGCCGCCGCCAACGCGCTTCTCTAGCAATACGCATGCTGGTTGCCTCTCCTTTGAGTTCTCCTCAAAGCGCAATCGCATTGTGGTGAACTGTGGCGTCTCTACACGAGAGCAAGTTGCCTGGAAGATGGTGGCTCGTTCCACTGCTGCACATTCGACAGCCGGGATTGGCGATACGTCTTCTTGCCGTTTTCTGACGTCCTCTCGTTTTGATAAGGTGTTGGGTAATCCGGTGTTATCCGGTCCCAAAGATGTTGAAGCGGAGCGACAGGACACGGACCTTTCTGACCGTGTGATTGCGAGCCATGATGGCTATGTAGAGCGCTATGGCATTGTTCATGAACGTGATCTGACGCTGTCGCGTGATGGAACAGTTCTGGATGGAATTGACCGGTTCAAGCCAACGTCTGACAAGACAGAGGAAGAGACAGTCACGATCCGCTTCCATCTACACCCACAGGTAAGCTGCACCATGTTGCCATTGGGTGATGCTGTTGTTTTGCAGTGTGCGGATGGTGAAGCCTGGGAGTTTTCTGCTGATGGGATTGAGTTCTCTGTTGAGGAATCAATCTACCTGTCAGACGTTTTCGGTCACCGTCAAACGCAGCAGATTGTTCTTAGTGTTGGTGTAAAAGAAGCGCTGAGTGTGACCTGGATGCTAAGAAAGACAGCCTCTGCCAAGGCGCGGCGGAAGACCTAACGTCATTTGTGCTCTTGGCCTTTAGGGGATGTAAACTGCTCCTAAAGGTTACCCGTCAAACCGCTCTCGATCCCCATAAAATGGGTTCCCACAGCTGTGAATAAGTGTTATTTGGCGGGCGTCAAAACCCTTCCATTTTCTCTAAGAGAGTAGGCTTTTACCCATGGCCGTTGTCTCCAAAGGCGTTCCGATACCTGAACTCGTATCGGTTAAGCGTGCGCTTCTTTCTGTCTCCGATAAAACCGGTCTTGTTGAGTTTGCGAAAGCGCTTTCCGAACGTGGAGTTGAGCTGATCTCAACAGGCGGAACTCGCAAAACGATTGCTGAGGCTGGCCTCCCAGTTAAAGATATTTCCGAGGTTACTGGTTTTCCTGAAATCATGGATGGCCGTGTTAAAACGCTTCATCCTATGGTGCATGGCGGATTGCTGAGCATTCGTGATGATGCTGAGCATGTTGCTGCGATGGATGAGCATGGCATCACTGGTATCGACCTGCTTTGTGTGAACCTTTATCCATTTGAAGATACGGTTGCATCTGGTGCTGACTACGCAAACGGTGTCGAGAACATCGATATTGGTGGTCCGGCGATGACACGCGCTGCTGCCAAGAACCATGCCTATGTAACCACTGTTGTTGACCCAGCTGATTATGCTGCTGTGGTTGTGGCGCTGGATACGCATAACGGTCAGTCTCCGATTGCTCTTCGTAAGAAGCTGGCGCAGAAGGCTTTTGCTCGTACCGCTGCTTATGATGCTGCTGTTTCCAACTGGATGGCAGAGCAGATTGATGAGGCAGCTCCGGATTATCGCGCGATTGGCGGTACGCTGAACGAAGTGATGCGTTATGGTGAGAACCCGCATCAGGCAGCAGGCTTTTATGTAACTGGTGAGAAGCGCCCAGGTGTGGCGACGGCTCGTCAGGTGCAGGGTAAGCAGCTCTCTTACAACAACATCAATGATACGGATGCAGCGTTTGAGCTTGTTTCCGAGTTTGATCCGGCTCGTACGGCAGCTGTTGCTATCATCAAGCATGCGAACCCATGCGGTGTTGCTGAAGCGCCTACGCTGAAGGAAGCCTACGAGAAGGCGCTGGCGTGTGATCCGGTTTCTGCGTTTGGCGGCATTGTTGCGCTCAACGGGACACTGGATGCGGATGCTGCTTCTGAGATTACCAAGATCTTCACTGAGGTGATTATCGCTCCTGATGCGACAGAAGAAGCGATTGAGCTGGTTGCGAAGAAAAAGAACCTGCGCTTGCTCCTGACGAATGGTCTTTCTGATCCGCGCGCCAAGGGTCTGTTTGTGAAGACTGTTTCTGGTGGCTTGCTGGTTCAGGATCGCGACAGCGGTGTTGTTGATGATCTGGATCTCAAGGTGGTGACAAAGCGTGCTCCGTCTGATCAGGAACTGGCAGATCTGAAAATGGCCTTCCGTGTTGGCAAGCATGTGAAATCCAATGCGATTGTCTACGTCAAAGACGGCGCAACTGTTGGCATTGGAGCAGGGCAGATGAGCCGCGTTGACAGTGCTCGCATCGCAGCCCGCAAAGCTGAGGATGCCGCTGAGGCTGCTGGCCTTGCTGAGCCGTTGACCAAAGGTTGTGTGGTTGCGTCTGATGCGTTCTTCCCGTTCGCTGATGGTTTGCTTTCTGCTGCTGAGGCTGGTGCCACTGCTGTTATTCAGCCAGGTGGTTCCATGCGTGATGATGAAGTGATCAAAGCTGCTGATGAAGCTGGCTTGGCAATGGTCGTTACTGGAATGCGCCACTTCCGTCACTAAAGGGCAGCATCCTTTATAAATTCTAGGCCTTCGCAGGTTATGCTTGCGAAGGCTTTTTTATTGGCCGCTGGTTTTAATTAAAGCTGAAAGCCAATGCTTAGTTGTAATTGGTATGATGGAGGGAACGAAAACAAGGCGCAAAAGCGTCGATAACTGCGCATGGTGCAGATGCTGCAAGATCAAGGGTTCCTTCCCAAACTTCAACGCGTCATAGTCTCGGATAACTGGGCTACGTTCATCGCGAAACACTTTGTCTGGCTTCTTGCCGGATACTTCATTGTCCAGACCATTACTCGTTATTTTGCGTCTCCCGTATTGGGCCTGGATGAAGCGGAGCAGATTATTGCGGCTCAGAGTTTTCAGCTTGGATATGGCCCGCAGCCGCCACTTTATACTTGGCTGACAATCGCTTTCTTCTGGGTGTTTGGAGAAGGGCTCTTTGCAACGGCTCTTCTTAAAAACACCTTGTTGTTTCTCGGCTATCTGGGTGTTTGGCTCACAGCGCGGAAGGCCTCTGATCCGACGTTGGCAGCTATCGGGACGGCCTCACTTATCTTTCTGCCGCAGATCTCCTGGGAATCGCAGCGGGCGTTGAGCCATTCAGTTTTGATGTTCGCGTGTTCTGCATGGACGGTTTATCTCTTCCTGACCTGCATCGAAAAACCAAGCTGGTGGCGTGCTGTTGTGTTTGGTGTTGTGATCGCAGCAGGTGCACTTTCCAAATACAACTATATGTTTTTGCTTGTCGCTTTGATCGTAGCTGGCTTTTGCATTGAGGACGGGCGCAAGTTCCTACGTTCAAAATACATTCTTGGTTCTGCTGCTGTTGCCGTCGTGCTTTTGCTTCCTCCTGCTTTCTGGATGTTTGAGAACCAGGACCTCATCTATGCACGTGTCCATAAGTTCGGAATCGAAAAGGTTGAACGGCATTTTCTGACCGGGTTTATCTCTCTGGTAAATGCAGCTTTGCAGTTTGTCATTGTGGCTGTGGTCCTGTTCTTTTGCGCATGGGCGACGAGCTTTTATTGGAAGGATGCTGAGCAGCACGACCAATATGTGAATGAGACCATTCGCAAACTTCTCACGCTTGTCGTTATCTTTGGGCTGGTTATTGCTGCTGTGTCTGTTGTTGCAAGTGGCGCGACCAATGTGAAAGATCGATGGCTTCAGCCAATCCTGTTTCTTGCTCCGCTGGTTGCTTCGCTGTGGCTGTTTGCTGAGGTCTCAATACGTCAGGCCAAGATCATTCTTGGAACAGCTAGTGTGCTGGCAGTGCTGATCGTTGTGCTCATTCCCTTCAACTTTGCTTTTGGCAGTTTTAAAAAGCCAAGTGCGCATTCGCTTCCTTCTCAGGCAATTGTTGATACGCTGGCGCAGTATGGTGTGCGAAGTGTTCTGACTACGTCTCACAGCATTGCGGGTAACATTGGCGACCTGAAACCGGGTTGGGCAGTAACCATTCCAGAGTATTCCGGAATCGATATCAATTACGCCTATCCGGTTGCGATCCTTTGGAAGGGGCACTCCAAGGCTGTCCCTGAGAACATGTCTGCCCTTTATCAGAAGCTTAAAGGCAAGCCGATCCCTAACAGTGAGATCCATAAGGAAGCTGCGCCTTACTATCATTGGTCAGAATATCCATTCGAGTATAGCTTCATCATTGTTGAGGGGAATAATCAGGCGGCCTCACAGCATTAGAGTTATACGGCTAAATTCTCCCAGTTTTGAGAATGGGTAGATGCTCTGAAAATTGGTAGGCTGGTGATTGCGACTTGAGATCAGGGAGATGGGTCCGTGATATTCGATGAGATTACAGTGGAACCTGCCAGAGAAGCGGATGCGCATCGCTTGGGTGAGCTCGTCTTTGCGATGGAAAGCGAACTTTGGCCGGAAGATGAGCTTGATGTTGGGCAATTCAAAATGACGGCTGAGGATATTCTGTCCGACGATGGTTCTCGCTATTGGGCTTATCTGGCGCGGTCTCAGGGGGAGCTTCTCGGGCTCATTACACTTTCGGAAAAGAAGGCCATTTATGCTGGTGGCCGGTTTGGTGAAATCGTCGAGTTTTACGTTGTGCCGTCTGGTCGGTGTGCCGGGGTTGGTAAAATACTGCTGCAACAGGCAGTGTTGAAGGGGCAGGAGATGGACTGGCCTTACCTGGAAGTGGGAGCGCCGCATCAGCCAGCTTGGAAAACAACGCTGAGTTTTTATCTTAATAACGAATTCAGAGAAATTGGTCCGCGGCTGGAAAGAGAAATTTAGGTGCGATTGCGAGTTCTTTTCGTTTAGGGCTGTTTCATTCAATTCAACAACAGAATGTCCAGAATGGGCTCTTAGGCTGGCTGCAACTTTTGTTGTTTGGCCAGGAGAAGCCTATGTGTTGGATGTGCAATGACAAAGCGGGTTTGGTTGGATCACCAGCGCGCCGCAAGTTTCTGAAAACGGCTGGTGTGTTTGGTGCTGCTCTGGCAACGGGTGGTGTTGGTGCTGTTTCGTCTGTCAGTGCGCAGGAGCCGCCTATTCCTAAGAATGAGATTGGTGGTGAGGCTGCTCTTAAGCGTTTGATGGATGGTAACAAGCGCTATGTTGAGGGGAATATCTCTCCTGCTGATTTCCAGAGTACACGTGCTGCACTGGCTGCTGGGCAGAACCCGTTTGCGGCGATCCTTGGCTGTGCGGATTCCCGTGTGGCGCCGGAGCTGGCGTTTGATACGGGGCGTGGGGATCTCTTTGTCGTGCGTGTCGCCGGTAATGTTGTGACGCCGGAAGGGCTTGCGAGCCTTGAGTTTTGTGTTGATGTGCTTGGTACGCAGCTCATCATGGTGCTGGGTCACGAGAAGTGCGGTGCTGTGAAGGCGGCGATTTCTTCTGTTCAGAGTGGCAACCAGTTTCCCGGTCATATTCAAACGCTTGTTGAGCTTCTTCGGCCTCCTGTGCAGCAGGCGCAGGGTGAGAAGGGGGATGTTCTCGTTAATGCCATCAAAGCCAATGTACAGTGGGGCGTGACGGCTTTGCAGCAGGCATCGCCTATTTTGGACAAGCACTTCAAGGCGGGGACGTTGAAGGTGGTTGGTGGGGTGTATGACCTTGATACGGGCAAAGTTACAATGGTGACATAAGAGGGATCGCAGATGGTTGTTCCCATAATCAGGGTGTCTGAAGCGAAGGATCTTCCGGCTTTGCTGGAGCTTGAAGCGCATTATATGGCGGAGCTGGAACCGCAGAACTTTGAGCGGTGGAAGACGTGTGAGGCTGTGCATCGCAAGCGGATGGAAGAGGCTTTGCTGCGCACTTTTGCCGCTGAAATGGCGGATGACATCAAAGGCTATTGCTATTGGGGGCTTCTGAATGACAGTGCCCATATCTTCAACGTGTATGTGCATCCGGATTTTCGCCGCTATGGTTTGGCGAAGTATCTGCTTGAGCGCACGGAGGAAGATATTCAGCGCAAGGGCTTTAGCCAGTGGACGTTCAACCCGATCAAGACCCACCCTGCGAAGGTGTTCATTGAGCAGCTTGGCTATAGATTGCAGTGGGAAGATACGGATCGGCTTCACATGTTCAAGGAGAAGGCGGCGGCGTGAGCCTTCCTGTTTTGCAAACAGCTTTAGCACCGCTGGAAATGTCCGGCGGTGTTTTCACGTGAAACTCCCAAAATGGGGAGGGCAAGGCGAGCAGGCAGTGCCTGCGCATTTTATTGGTTATGAGTCTTCGGCATTGGCTGTCGCCTTGCCCGGGCATTTTGGTATGGACAACATCGCCTCTTATCCTGAAAGACACGATAGCCAGTTTCCTGGAAGGACGATGGCTTATTCCAGCAAGTTTCCTTACTAAAACAGTTCCTTCATCCCTGACACGCAACCACTCTGACCGGTTCGTGTCACCGCGTGATGCCCTTCAGACTTGGGCCCTTCCTCTCAAACCATGCGGTCACGTTTGAAAATCGGTTCCACCGGACCTTTGAAAGATACGTTACTTCTCTCAAAAGCCCCACCCAGCCTACGACAAACTGACGGACGGTCCGCCAGCAGCCCGTTACGTAGGCATGGGAGTTAGTATGGCGGCATCTTTTGCCAAGGGGGATAAGTTTTTTGCAGGCTCCTCCTGTGTTAGCCCGATCCTCAGGGGCAGTTGCTGCATAATGTGTGCGGGTGTTTGTGAGGCAGCGATAGCATTTGTGTGTGGGAGAGCATGAGTGAGTGGAGCCGAGAGGGTTATGGTTATGGGTCCCGGGTCTTCGCTTTGCTGCGCCCGGGATGACGCGGGGGAGGTTGCGGATGAGAACTCTGCGCACTTTGGCAGATAACCGGGTGTGTGTTTGGCTAAGGTCAAGTGAGGGGTGGGGTGACGGGTGTATGAGTGGGACCTGCAGATTGTAGTGGCGAGGTGCCGGGAAGGGTGCTTTCCGGGCGATTAGAGAGGTGTTTTCGTTGAAAGTTTCGTATCTGGCTCTCAGCCTATTGGGTGGGGCAATGTTGTTTGCCGGTGGTGCGCAGGCGCAAGGCAAAATCACCAATCATCAGGCCGAGGGAAACCTGCAGGTGACCCATGATGTGGGCTGTATTGCGCGGGAAGACGCCAAGACGAGTTACACTCCGGCTGACCTTTATGCGTCGATTTTTGATTGCATTGAGAAGGAGCAGTATGGCTCTGCCGTTGATCTTTATGTGATGGCGTTTGCGCGTGGCACCTTTGATATGCAGCGGGTGAAGGATAAGAGCGCGTATCAGGCGCTTTCTGTGCTGCGGATGGTGACTTTTCAAAGGATGAACGAGGCGCAGCGCACTGCGTTTGGTGCAGCGCTGGAAAATTACAGCAAGGATGGCATTGCCGAGGCCTGTGACTTTCTGCAGGGACAGGATGCGCCAGATTATTACCCCAAATACATGATTGCGCATGGTATGGGCGCGTTTACGAACAAGGACGATGACGGGCTGGTCACGCCGTTTGATGCCGCTGCTGCATGGCAACTGACCCTGACAAAAGCTGGCATTTGCGCTGGTAAATAAGCGCTGGCCTGCGGAGGGTGGTGGCGCCGCAGGCCAGCAGGGTGCTTTCCGCGAGGATGCGGGGTGTAGGTGCGTTCTCGCTTCCGGCACCGGAGCGGATGGCAGTGTTGCCAAATGCTCTTACACAGTGCGCCAGCACATGCTCCACGTGGGCAGGTTCCCTTGCTTTGTGGAGCGCTGGGCGGGCTTATTCAGGAAGCGGAATTTTGGTGTTTATCGGCTGCGGATGAGCGACCCGCTCTAAAGTTCCGCAGCGTTTTTGGAGTGCTTCCAGTCGGTCGTGGAAGGCATGATGCAGAGTGAACAAAGCATCGCGTTCGCTGCTGTGCTGCAGTCTCTCAGTCAGCAGTAAGTGCTGCATATAGCTGAGATTTTGCAGATCAGAGACAACGACGAGGACTTCGTCTATTTCATTTTGGAACGTATTTGTGGTGCCACAGGCACATGCGGAGTCGGTCATTCTCAATCCCTTTGTCTTTACAGGGTTGAACAACCGCGCGACAGCTCGACTTTCTAGGGCCCACTGGCGAGCGGGAGGCTAGAAACCTGTAAGACAGACAGGCGAGTTTATTCCCCTCCGAAGAAGGTATTGTATTCACCGCCCTCCCGCTCATAGCAAAGGGTTTGCGCGCTACCTATAAAGCAGGCACAAAAAATCCGCCAGTTAACGGGAGCGGTTACCGCTGTCTTAGAGGAGGTTTCTAGGCCTCATGTATGAATGTGGAATGAAAACCTGAGGTTGTCAAATTGTCGGTTTTGACGAGGGTGTGGATGGTGGGGGATTGACTAGTGCCGGGATAAACCCGGCACAATTCTTCAAGATAGAAAATTGCATCAGTTAAGATGCATCTGACATCATCACAGAATAATGTTCATGAAAATTTGTTGCTTTAAATACAGCCTCAAAATGTTCTAAGAATTTTTCCGGATCAACTTCTTTGGCATCAGTGTGGTTAATCTGATCAGAATGAGATTCACGGTTTACATATCTATTGAAAGCACTGAAGCTAACATCGTTGTTGTCTAAACTCAGTTTCTCGAGAGCTGCTTGTAGCTTATCTTCACCCTTGATGAAGCCAAAATAATGTTCGAGAATATTGCGCATCGCATTAGGAAGGATGATTGATGATGCTTTTTGATTTTTTACATCTTTGATCGTTTGCCAATAAGATTCGTAGTTATTCTGTATTTCACTTTGGTTGATGTTTGTGATTTGAGTTTTCTCAGCTTTTTGCACTCGGAAAATATTACTTTCACTCTGAATGTTCACACTCTTTTTTCCCCGAAAGGATTGCTGAAATAACTCATGTAAGAAGTATAGATGGTGAGTCAGAATCAATACCTGGCCGTATTGATTGTCTTTGACGAGGAAAAACCGCTTAACCATGCAAGCTACGTCAAAAACGTGATTAAAAGAGAGGCTTGATATTGGATCATCAATTACAATAACTCTCTTCGAAAGAGTAATGCTTCGATCGGGATCATCTACACCAATACAAGATTGAACAAAATAAAGAAACGATATTAAGGTTTTTTCTCCTTCACTTAGACTATGAAATACCTTCGAGCTTTCATTTTTTCGTCGTAATCTCAGAAATGGTACAGCATTACCATTATCGGTCTTCGAGAATTCTTCGATATAGAAGCCACTTAATCCTAGAAGGCCCAGATGATCGTTAATCCACCTGCGTGGTTTTTCGACGTTTTTTGTCTGCTTTTGGAAGGTGGAGACTTGCTGGTCTTTTAGCAGTATTTTGTTTTTCAAGTCTCGGACTTTAGCAGCTACTTCATCTTTCTCTTTCAAGAGAGATTTTCTCGCTTCTTCGTACTGCAAAATCTTTGCATCAGAAAGTTTGCGAAGGAGCGTCCAGAACTCGCTTACCAAGTTCTTCTTTTCAATAGATGCATTGGAAAGCTTTTGGTTGAAGGCTTTGTGTTCTGTATTTTTCTCTTTAATAATAAGTATAATTTCGTTTATTATTGAGGATGTCTCTTCTAGAGAAACAACATCACTTGGTTTTGTGCATTTGTTTGAAATTCGCGCTAGGTTTGATGAAATAAGTCCTTTTAGATTTTGAACTTTTGTTTGTAATAATGTATTTGATTTTAGAGTTAAATCTTCTTCGTATTCAAGTAATTGTTGTTCAATGTCATTTTTGAACGTTGAATAATTTAACTTAAGAATATCAAGCGCCTCAAGTTGCGTTTGATATTCATCGTCGATATGCGCGCGTATTTGAGCTTTTAAATCGATACTGAGAGTTCTTTTGCAAAATGGGCAATCTTTGGTTGCATCAAGATACTTTGTGATACCTTCCGTTATCCAGTCGCCATGAGAGAGCTTTTCAACGATGTCTGAAAGGTAGCCATCCTTACTGCCTGCCAATTGTTTCGCAAAAATTGGGTCGATTTCAATGTTTTGTTGCGTGGGCAATGATGACGTGTAAATGAGTTTATCCTGTTGATTGCCATCCGATAACTCTCTGAACTCATGCGAAATTTCTAAAATACGAGCTGAGACATCATCAATTGAGATTGGTGATTGAGCACTATTTCGTATCTTATCTGCAAATTTAGATGCGGGCGTTAAAAAGCCCGTCATACATTTTTTAAGTGCGGCGTCTTGTTCAAATGTCTTTTTATATGAGTAAAGATCGCTCTCTATTTTTTTGCTTGCTTCTGTTATCTCGTTTTCTTTTTTGGTTAGGTTATCGTTTTCTGTCGCGAGATCAGCAATGAGGGGAATCTTCTCTTCTTGAGCTTTCTTGATACCCTCGACTGCATCTTTGTTGGCTTCATCTAGAGTGAAAATCCCTTTCTGTGTCTCTTCTGCGTGAAAGGTCCTCTGAATATAGTCTTCATTGTAAATAAGATACTCGGGGACTTCGGAAGGGTCAGAAAGAGTGATTTTGCAATCTGAAAATTCTCCTGCAGCGTTATTTTTTAGTAGTCGAGATACAGTTGTCTTACCCGATCCATTTAGCCCGTAGAAAAAGTTGAATCGCTTCAGCTCAATTTTCTGGGGTTCGTTAAATGATGCGACATTCGAGATTTCGAGTTCTCTAACGAGGATTGGGTTTTCGGGTGAGTTACTCATTGAATTAACTCTCTCAGAGGGAAAAGTGTTTGAATTTTAATAGAATTTTCTTAATGTGATAAATGAATGTTATTCATGAAACCGGAGACCCCCGCCGTCTTCCCGCACTTGATGCGGGATCCAGCGCGGGGGTGGCTAAGGTTTGAGTGTGTGGCTCTGGGTCCCGCATCGCGCTGCGCTTGTGCGGGATGACGTCGGAGGGGGGCTTGTGCCGGATGATGTCGGAGGGGATTGCTTGTGTGGGATGACATCGGTGGAGGTGGTGGCTCAGAAGGTGGGGCAGCCAATAAAAAACGGGCCTTGAAGGGCCCGTTTTTGTGTTTGCGTTACTCTGGACAGTCTTAGCCGGAGACCAAGTTCCTCAGCACGTAGTGGAGGATGCCGCCAGCTTTGATGTATTCCAGTTCGTCTTCGGTATCGATGCGGCAGAGGGCTTCGATGGTTTTCTTTGAGCCGTTAGCGAATTCGACCTGAATGTCGACCATCTGGCGGGGTTTGAGGTCTGCTACGCCGAGGATGGTTACGCGCTCAGTGCCATCGATGCCGTGGGACTGCCAGCTTTCGCCCTCTTTAAACGTGAAGGGCAGGACGCCCATGCCGACGAGGTTGGAGCGGTGGATGCGCTCGAAGGATTGAGCGATGACCGCACGCACGCCGAGCAGTTTGGTGCCTTTTGCCGCCCAGTCGCGGGAGGAGCCGGTGCCGTATTCCTTGCCAGCAAACACCACAAGCGGGGTGCCTGCTTCCTTGTATTCCATGCAGGCGTCGTAGATCCAACGCTGCTTGCCATCCTTGGTGGTATAGCCACCTTCCACGCCCGGTACCATTTGGTTTTTGATGCGGATGTTGCCGAAGGTGCCGCGCATCATGACTTCGTGGTTGCCACGGCGGGAGCCGTAGGAGTTGAAGTCTTTTGGCGAGATCTGATGGGATTCAAGGTACTGACCTGCCGGGCTGTCTGCTTTGATCGCCCCAGCTGGAGAGATGTGGTCGGTGGTGATGGAATCGAGGAACAGGCCCATGACTGCCGCACCCTCAATATCCGTGAGGGGTGCTGGCTCCATGGTCATGCCTTCAAAGTAAGGCGGGTTCTGCACGTAGGTGGATGCTGGCGGCCAGCCGTAGGTCATGCCGCCTTCCACCTTGATGTTCTGCCAGTGCTCATCGCCCTTGAACACATCGCCGTAACGCTCTTCAAACATCTCTTCCGTGATGGAGGAGCGGATGAGGTTGGTGATCTCTTCCGTGGTTGGCCATAGATCCTTCAGGTAGACGGGGTTGCCGTCCTGATCGTTACCGAGCGGGTCTTTGGCCACGTTGATGTTGAGCGAGCCTGCGATGGCATAAGCGACAACCAGTGGCGGAGAGGCCAGATAGTTGGCGCGTACATCCGGATTGACGCGGCCCTCAAAATTGCGGTTGCCCGACAGCACGGAGCAGGCCACGAGGTCGTTGTCGTTGACGGACTTGGAGATTTCCGGTGGCAGTGGGCCTGAGTTACCAATGCAGGTGGTGCAGCCGTAGCCGGTGAGGTTGAAGCCGAGGGCGTCGAGGTCTTCCTGAACGTCAGCTTTCTCCAGATAATCCGTCACCACCTGAGAGCCGGGAGCCAGTGAGGTTTTCACCCATGGCTTAACCTTGAGGCCTTTGGCGCGGGCTTTGCGAGCCACCAGACCAGCACCGATGAGCACGGACGGGTTGGAGGTGTTGGTGCAGCTGGTGATCGCGGCGATGACAACGTCGCCATTGCCAAGGTCATGGTCGCGGCCTTCCACGGGTGCGCGTGTGAACTCTTCGCCTGCCTTCTTGAATTCCTCCGCCATGGTTTTGGCGAAGCCTTCTGAGGCATCAGCGAGGGAGATACGATCCTGCGGGCGCTTTGGTCCAGCGATGGATGGCACAACGGTGGAGATGTCCAGCTCTAGCGTGTCGGTGAAGGTTGGCTCCGCGTGGGTGTCGCGGTACATGCCCTGCACCTTGGCGTATTCCTCCACCAGCGCGATGCGGTGGGCGTCGCGGCCCGTGGACTTGAGGTATTTGAGGGTGTCGCCGTCCACCGGGAAGAAACCACAGGTGGCGCCGTATTCTGGTGCCATGTTGGCGATGGTGGCTTCATCTTCCAGCGAGAGGTTGTCGAGGCCGGGGCCGTAGAACTCTACGAACTTGCCGACAACGCCCTTCTTGCGCAGCATTTCAACCACGGTGAGCACGAGGTCGGTTGCAGTGATGCCTTCTGCCATTTCGCCGGTGAGTTTGAAGCCGACGACTTCCGGGATCAGCATGGAGATCGGCTGGCCCAGCATGGCCGCTTCTGCCTCAATGCCGCCCACACCCCAGCCGAGGACAGCAAGGCCGTTGACCATGGTGGTGTGGGAATCGGTGCCGACGAGGGTGTCAGGATAAGCGACGGTTTCGCCGTCTTCTTCTTTCGTCCAGACGGTCTGGGCGAGGTACTCAAGGTTGACCTGGTGACAGATGCCGGTGCCTGGAGGAACAGCGCGGAAGTTATCAAACGCAGACTGGCCCCAGCGCAGGAACTCATAGCGCTCGTTGTTGCGCTCGTACTCGCGTTCCACATTGAGCGCGAAGGCGGAGGTGGTGCCGAAGTAGTCCACCATGACGGAGTGGTCGATGACGAGGTCAACGGGAACCAGCGGGTTCACCTTTTTAGGGTCACCGCCGAGGCTGACGGCAGCATCGCGCATGGCGGCAAGGTCAACAACGGCTGGCACGCCGGTGAAGTCCTGCATGAGCACGCGGGCAGGGCGGTAGGCGATTTCGTGGGTGGAAGTGCGGGTGGTGAGCCATTCGGCAACGGCGCGGATATCGTCTGCGGTGACGGTGCGGCCATCTTCAAAACGCAGCAGGTTCTCTAAAACCACCTTCAAAGAGAAAGGCAGCTGGGAGACGCCCTTAAGGCCGTTCTTTTCTGCTTCGGGAATGGAAAAATAAGTATAAGACTTGCCGCCGACTTGCAGCGTTTGTTTGGCTTTAAAACTGTCTAGAGATTGTGTCATTCGGCGATCTCCTTATTTCGTTTCCCGCTGTGAACAGGAAACGGAGCTTTGAGCTGGCGAACCTCTCCGATATCTCCCGGAGTTTGGCGGTTCGCCGTCATGGCGTTGGCTTGATCATTTAACAAATGCATTAAAAGCGCTTCTTGAAATTCAATCAGCTTATAGTTGTCGTCCCTATAGCGTCTTTCTGACGCAGGTTCCAGCTGAACCGCAGCGGAAGGCTAATAATTTACCTTGGGTGAGATTAGGCCGGAACGGGGCGCCCGATCAAGCGGTTTTGGGTTTGTATGAATCACATTATATACAATGGTATACAATGTGTCTAGCCTATGGTTTGATCCTTTGTGGCTTTAAAGGCTCGGAAGGGGATTATCGGTAGGATGCTTCTGGTTCACCTAAGAATAATCGCCGGAAGTGGCGAAAAAATGCGCAGAGAATAGCTGAAAACAACAGAAAGGCGTTTCCCATGAAATCTACAGTTTTGGTTGGTGCTTGTTGTCTGGTGTTGGGCGGATATGTCGTCAGCGCCCTGGCCCAGGAGAATGGAGAGGCTTATTCGAACACCGAGGTTTTGCTGGATAAGAGCGAGACGACGATTACAAAGCAGCCTTTGTTCTATCCGACTGGTCGGCAGGCTCAGGTGACATCCCTCATCATTACGCTGGCACCTGGAGAGGCTGTTAAAGAGCACATGCATCCCATTCCTCTTCACGGATATATACTTGATGGTGAGCTGACGATCACCTATGAGAAAGAGGCTCCTCTGACCTTTAAAAAGGGGGAGGCGTTTATTGAGGCCGTTAATACCTGGCACTACGGTAAGAATACCGGAACAGAGCCAACGCGAATTCTAGCTGTGTTTATGGGAGCGAAGGATTTGCCGAATGTGATACGGCCTCCTGAATAAAGTGGTTTGCGCAAAGACGGGATCATGCAAACTGCTTTAATTCTTTGTTGGAGCGTATCTTATCCGGAAATCGGATCCACTTTCGGGATACGCCGTCAGTTTGGTAAGCAGTGTGAGCTGCTGTGGTGGTTTCGGGCGCGATGAACCAATTGAAGTTAGTCTGTCAGGGTGTTGCATGTGATCGCGGTGGACGCAGAGTTTTGAACCATGTCGACTTTGAAGTTGGTTCAAGCGAAGCTCTGATTGTTCAGGGTCCCAATGGTGTCGGCAAATCCAGTCTGCTGCGCGTGATTGCAGGACTGGTTGCAAAAGCGAACGGCACGATTGAGCTGGAAGGTGGCATGCCCGAGCGCTCCGTTGCCGAGCATTCACACTATTTCGGGCATCTTGATGCATTGAAGCCGTTGCAATCCGTCCTTGAAAACCTAAGTTTCTGGCGTGATTTCTTTGAGCCTGCTGCTTTTGGTGGCGGCAAAGTGCGTGAGAGCATGAGCGAGCTGGAAGCGCTGGATACTCTTGGTATCGCGCATACTGCCAGTTTGCCAGCAGGGTACTTGAGTGCCGGACAGCGCCGACGCCTTTCTGTGGCGCGCTTGCTGGTGGTGCCGCGTCCAATCTGGTTGCTTGATGAGCCGACATCCGCGCTTGATAAAGCCTCTGAAGAAGTGTTGCTGGGGTTGATTGCCGATCACATCCACGCTGGTGGCCTTGTGATTGCTGCGACGCACCTGCCGCTCAACCTGCCAAACACCAAGTTCCTCAATCTGTCGCCTGTGACGACCGAGAGTGAGCATATGTTTGCCGGAGCGGATCTGGACGATTATTTCGACGAAGACGAGCAGGACGAGGGCTGATCATGAGTTGGATGAAGAGTCTTTTTGTTCGTGAATACCAACTGGCGAACCGCGTTGGTGGTGGTGCGCTGATCGGTGTTCTGTTCTTTCTGGCTGTGGTGACGATCTTTCCGTTCGGTGTCGGCCCCGACATGATCCTGCTGTCCCGCATTGGTGCTGCTATCCTCTGGATTGGCGCATTGCTGTCAACTTTGCTGGGGTTGGATCGCCTGTTTCAGGCTGATCGCGAGGATGGAAGTCTCGAACTTCTGGTGATGTCCGGGCGTTCGCTTGAGCTGGTTGTGTTGATTAAATGTGCTGCCCATTGGGCGGCGACGGGTTTGCCGCTGGTGTTGGCGACGCCGGTTTTGTCTTTGTTTGTGGGTCTGGATTTCCAGAGCATCGTTCTGGTGACCCTGACCTTGCTTGTTGGCGCCCCCGCATTGACGCTTGTTGGTGCGGTTGGTGCTGGTGTTACCGTGTCCATGCGGCGGGGTGGGGTGTTGCTCTCCATTCTGGTTATTCCGCTGGCAATTCCAATCCTGATCTTTGGTGTGAGTGCCGCGACAGCGGGAGCGATCGACTCCAATAACTTCCTCGTTCCGTTCCTGTTTTTGTGTGCCCTGACACTTTTTGGTCTTGTTGTTGGACCTCTTGCAGCAGCTGCAGCGCTTCGCGTTTCTGGTGACTGATGACGGCAGCCGTGAGGCTGCTGAAATTGCCAGAAGCGTTAAGTCTATGTAAAATCGTCTAAAATGGGTGAAATCCCGAAGAAGTGAAGCGTCAAATTGCGCGTAATCAATGACTGTGATGGGTCCGTGACACTATGTACACATTGATGCTTCGTCATTCTCAGTTTAGAACGGCTCTATGACCTTATACGATCTTGCAAACCCAACCCGGTTCCTGAAGCTTGTGAAAGCTGTGCTTCCCTGGCTTATCGTTGCGACGGTCGCTGCGCTTGCAGTTGGCTTGTACTTCGCGTTTTTTGTTGCGCCTGAAGATTATCAGCAAGGCCAGACAGTGCGCATTATGTTTGTGCATGTCCCTGCTGCCCAGCTTGCATTAATGTGTTATGCAATGATGGCACTTTCTTCGATTGGTTCTCTGGTCTGGAAGCATCCGCTAGCTGATGTTTCAGCCAAGGCGTCTGCACCTATTGGTGCTGCATTCACATTCCTGGCTCTGTTTTCTGGCGCTGTCTGGGGCAAGCCAATGTGGGGCACCTTTTGGGTCTGGGACGCAAGATTGACCTCCTTCCTTGTGCTGCTGATTATGTATCTTGGCATTATCGCGCTGTGGAAGGCGATTGAAGATCCTATCAAAGCTGCAAAAGTAAATGCGATTATCACGTTGGTTGGCGTGATCAACGTCATCATCATCAAGTTTTCCGTTGAGTGGTGGAACACACTGCACCAGCCGCCGAGCATTATTCGTGCTGACGGCCCTGCCATTCACTCTTCCATTCTTATCCCGCTTGGTTTGATGGCTTTGGCTTTTGTGCTTTTGTTTGTGACTTTGCATCTGATGAGCATGCGTAACGAGATTATGCGCCGTCGGATCAGAGCAATGCGGATGCGTGCAGCATCTGTTGCTCCGGCTGCGTCCAGCAGCACGGTCACGAAAGCAGCTCCTGCTGGTGCGAGGTAAGGACAATGGATTTTTCAGAGTTTGGTCGTCACGCTGAATATGTGATTGCTGCTTATGCGATGGCTGCACTTGTTATTGCTGTGCTGATTGTCTGGGTGCGCTCAGACAAAACTCAGCTGGACAAAGAGATGCAGGCGTTGGAAGCAAGCGGTATTCGTCGTCGTTCCACACGCCGCGCTGGTCCTTCTGTCAGCCAGGTGGTCTCTGCAGGTTCTGATGAAAAGAGTGAGAGCTAACAGGAATGGCTAGTGAAATGGACGAGGAAAAGAAATCAGGCATTTCTCCGCTGTTTCTTCTTCCGCTGATTGTTTTTGGTGCTCTTGCGGTTCTGATGGGTTTCATGATGCTGTCAGGCCATGACTCTAAAGAACTGCCATCTGCCTTGATTAATAAGCCGGCACCTGAGTTTTCGCTTCCTCCCGTTAAAGGGCTGGAGCGTGATGGGCAGCAGGTTCCCGGGTTCCAGCGCAGTGATCTGCTTGGTCAGGTGACTGTGGTGAACATCTTTGCATCCTGGTGTGCGCCTTGCCGTGCAGAACACAAATACTTGATGGATCTTGCCAAGGATGATCGTTTTGAGATTGCTGGTCTGAACTACAAGGACACGGATGTTAAGGCGAACCGGTTCCTTGCTGAGCTGGGCAATCCTTATGATCGCGTTGGTTTTGACACTGGCCGGGCTGGCATTGAATGGGGCGTTTACGGGGTTCCTGAGACGTTCATCGTCGATGAGAAGGCTCAGATCCGCTATAAGTTTATCGGACCTTTGAGTGCCGCCAGTTATCGTGATGTCTTCTTACCAGAGCTTGAAAAAGTGCTGACTGAGTCCAAATAGAAGCAGTGCCCCTGATGCCTTCGGTTTTCAGGGGCTCACTGTGATGTGATTCTACAGTTATCTGGTTATTGTTTAGGTTAGCGCTGCATCAGCGATGACTTGAACAATTGCGAAGGGCCGAAATGCGGTGGTTTTCTGTAAATAGATTGACGGGTGTTATTCTCGCAGCGGGAATTGGTTTTGCGACCTCTCTCTCAGCTCAGGCGGAAACACCAAAGGCTGTGGTTGAGCTGTTTACCAGCCAGGGCTGCTCGTCATGTCCACCTGCGGACCAGTTTCTGGAGGAGCTTGTCTCAGACCAGAAGGATGTGGTCACCCTCTCTTACCACGTAGATTATTGGGATTACTTTGGCTGGAAGGACACTTTGGGTTCTCCCGTGTTCACTCAGCGCCAGAAGGATTATGCCAAGAGCCGTGGTGATGCGCAGATCTATACGCCTCAGGTTGTTGTGAATGGCCGGGGGCATATGGTTGGCAGTGATCGTGGTTCTGTGAAGAACGCGATCCGCAAATCTTCTGGCATGAGCGTTCAGGTTGAGGCGATGCTTGATGACAATGCGCTTGAAGTTCAGCTCTCTGGTTCTTTGAAGCAGCCAGATAAAAAGGCTGACGTTTATCTTCTTGGAATTGACAAGGAAGCGGTTGTAGAAATCCAGCGCGGTGAAAACGCTGGTACAACGCAGACTTATAAGAACGTGGTGCGCAGCATCATGCCGATTGGCATGTGGTCTGGTACCGCTGAAGTGTTCCGTTTGCCACGGACCGCTTTGAAGATGTTCGATTCCAAGAACTGGGCTGTTTTGGTTCAGACAAACTCCGGTGAGATGCCAGGCGAAATCATTGGTGCAGCTTTTTACGACAAGTAGAATTGGCCGATAAATTGCGAGTGATTTTCATTTGCAAACATTGAGTGCAAATAAGCATAAAAACTGGCTGTTTGACCCTGTTCCATTGTTTAATATGCCACTGAAACCTGATAGAGGACGATAACTTTCTAAGCAGTCGTCGAGTTTGAATTAGGGTGGATGTGGCACATGGACCAGAGCATGCGCTTTGCGCTGGGCAGCATCGTCATTGGCATACTGGTATTTACTCTTAAATACTTTGCCTTTGCGTTGACTGGCTCCATTGCGTTTTATTCTGACGCTCTTGAAACCTCCATCAATATTGCCAGTGCTTCTGCTGCTGCCGGTGCTTTATATCTGGCGCGCAAACCTGCTGATCAGAACCATCCCTATGGGCACTACAAGGCAGAGTATTTTGCTGCTGTTCTTGAGGGTGTTCTAATTGTTCTGGCGGCAATCCTGATCCTGCGCAAAGCCTATATGGGTTTGACTGAGCCGTATGAGCTTGAGGTCAATTTTCAGGGTATCGCGCTGAACTTCCTGTCTTCCGTCATCAATCTGTTCTGGGCAATGGCCTTGATGCGCATTGGTAAGGCACATCGCTCACCTGCGCTGCAGGCGGATGCCCGGCATATTATGACGGATGTTTATACATCTCTCGGTGTGTTTGTTGGTATCGCTGCTGTGTGGGCAACAGGCTGGCAGATGTTTGATCCGATCCTTGCGGGGATTGTTGCGGTCAACATCATGTGGTCCGGTTGGAAGCTGGTGCGTGAATCTGTTGGTGGCCTGATGGATGAGGCGGCTCCTGAAGAGGAGCAGGAGGAAATCCGGGCGTTGATCTCCAAGTTTGGAGATGGTGCGCTGGAGGCTCATGATTTGCGGACCCGCCATGCTGGACATGTGACGTTTGTTGATTTTCATCTGGTTGTGCCGGGTGAGATGAGCGTTCTGGATGCCCATGCGATTTGCGATCGTATTGAGGAAGGCATCGCAGAAAAGATGCCGGGCGCACGTGTGACCATCCATGTTGAGCCGGAAAATCACGCCAAGCATTCAGGAATTGTGGTTTTATAGGTACTTAGAGAGCTTGAAACCTGGACTGCGTAGTTCTACGGTGTTTCCGTTGTTGCTGCGTTCTGTTGGTCTGGCTGCCTTTTGCCTTCTCTCTGGAACGATCCTTTAAAGCAGTTTGCCCGGAAACGGGGCCACTCCTACTGCTTTCAGTATTGTTGATTGCGTCTTTGTCTTCGAAAACCATGCTTCGTGGTGGGGGACTGCGCTTCGTTTCTGAGATGAATATGCCCCGCAAACATTTCTTTGATCATCTTATTCTGCTTATCGGCGTGTTTTTGATCGTCGGGCCGGTGATCGTGATCGCTTTCTCTTCAACGCACTCTGGCGCTACGCTTGGTCAGGATGGCCTTCAGTTTCTGCCGGGGCCATATGGGGTGGAGGTGTATAGCCGAGCGCTGTTTGAAGGGCGTGGGTTTACTGGCGGTGTCACTGGCATAACCATGGCGTTGAACTCGCTCTATCTGGCCGCCGGGTTTGCGCTGGCGAAAGTGGCTGTTTCTCTGTTGGCGGCGTATGCGCTGGTGTTCTTTCGGGTGCGCTTTGGGACGTTCTTTTTCTGGGTGATCCTTTGCAGTTTGCTGCTGCCTCTGGAATCCCGGTTTCTGCCGACATATGCTGTGACCAGCAAGCTGGGGCTCGTGAACTCCTATCCGGGTTTGATGTTGCCGCTGTTGGCTTCTGCGGTTGGGACATTCTTCTTCCGCCAGTTTTTTCTGGGGGTGCCGACTGAGCTTTCTGAGGCTGCGCGGATTGATGGGGCAGGGCCGATCAAGTTTCTAAAAGACGTTCTGGTGCCTGCGTCTGCGCCGATGATTGCGGCGCTCGGCCTGCTGATGTTTGTGCAGGGATGGAACCAGTATCTGTGGCCTGTGATGGTTTCCAGTGAGGAGACCAGAATGACATTGGTGCAGGGGCTTAGCTTGGTCGGGCGCACAAGCCCGCAAGGTTTGGCGCTTGCTGTGTTGGCCATGTTACCGCCGATCCTGCTTGTGGTTTTCTGTCAGAAAGCCTTTGTGAAAGGGCTGACTGACGGGCGTCAGTGATCACTGAGAAATCTCAAAGAGACCATAATTTCTGTCTTCTTTGAGACAGCGCCGCCTTGCGACCTTGCTATTTCTGTTTGGGTTACAGGTATCTTGAGAGCTTTGCTCCAGATGCGTCTCACGGAAGAAGGTCTCGGAATGATAATGCGTGGTTTCAAAGCACTTGCTGTTGCTGCTTCAATCGGTTTTGTCGGGTTGGTCTCTCAAAGCCCTGCTTATGCATGGGGTGAGTTGAGCTGCTCGGATCTGAATGCGACGATTTCGGACATCGATGATATTTCCGACGAAGTCTTCTTTGAGGGTAGCGTTCGTGCAGGCTCAAGTGCTGATGGCGTTCTGGGTCACCTGATTGATGTGGGTCGCTTGCTGAGCGAGCTGGAGGGTGATGGTAAGCTGGACCGCGCGGTTGACCGGCTTGAAGATGCGTGGATCGATGAGGACTGGAGCGGCTACTCCTTTGCTCTGGATGATATCGCAGATCGTCTGGACTACTTTTACTATCGCGACTGCTGAGCAAGTGCCTCAGCTTTCGAGCGATGCGACCAAGTCCGGCCATGTGCCGGGCTTTTTTGTGATCTGCCTCGTGATCTCAAGATGCGGCGCTGAAGTAGTCTTCTCGCAGCAGCGCGGTACCGTCTGATTGCAGAACCCAGAGTTCTTTGGAGATGTTGCCGTGGGCTTTGTTCATCTTCCAGTCAGCAGAAAGGATTGCGGAGCTTTCACCTGATGCGACGATTTTGGGGTTGATGTACTCGATTTTTGAGAAGCCTTCCCGAATGAGCATTTGCCAGAACTCGAGAATTTCGGCTCGTCCGTGATAGGTGCCAAACGGTTTGGCCTCCATAACAGCGTTTGCCTCATAGCAGTTGGCACAAGCTTGAGCATCACCCGCATTGAACGCGTTCTGCCACTTCTGGCTGGCCTCTTTAACTGCTGCTTCCAACTCACTGTTCATCATTGGACTCCAAAGCTCGGGCGCTTGCGCCTCTTTGTTTGGACGTAGGATGAAGAGCGAATCTTGATTAGAAATGGACGTATATGGCATTCCTGAAAGTACCACCTATGAAAGGTGAAGTCCGTCTTTCAAATGTGGTAGGCGGATTTGAACCGACTAGTAAGCTGGGGTATCAACATTCCTAAGCTTTTGGGTTGCTTTGATTTTGTAGTATTTAGCGTTTGAACACAGAGCTATCTATTGAGAGAAAATGATAGACTGGCAAATGCTGCCATAGAAAAAGCCCGGCGGTGGTTGCCGGGCTTTGTGATTTCATCTTTTAGTTCTGGGAGAGTGTTTTGATCCTCCCAGAATTGGTGCGAACTCAGAGGCGCTGGGAGCCGGTTCCGAATTCTGGATAGGCTTCTACACCAATTTCAGCTTTGTCGAGGCCCATGGCTTCATCTTCTTCTGTAACACGCAGGCCGACCACCAGCTGGATTGCGTACCAGACAATGGTGGAGGCCACGAAGGTGAAGATGCCGACGGCTGCAACACCGATGAACTGAGTGACGTAAGATGCGTCAGAGTTGGACAACGGCACGATGAGCGTTCCCCAGATGCCAGCCAGCAGGTGAACCGGGATTGCGCCAACCACATCATCGATCTTCAACTTGTCGAGCATTGGCACTGCGAAGACGACAATTGCGCCACCAACGCCGCCGATGATGACAGACTGGAGCACGCTTGGAGCCAGTGGTTCAGCGGTAATGGAAACAAGACCAGCCAATGCACCGTTCAGAGCCATTGTAACATCGACCTTCTTGTAGAGGGCCTGTGTCAGGGCAATTGCGGTGACCACGCCGCCCGCAGCAGCCATGTTGGTGTTTGCGAAGATGCGGGAGATGTCTGTAACGTCACCAATGGTGCCCATTGCGAGCTGGGATGCGCCGTTGAAGCCGAACCAGCCGAGCCACAGAATGAAGGTGCCCAGAGTTGCCAGTGGCATAGAGGAACCCGGCATGACATAGACCTGACCGTTTTTGCCGTACTTGCCTTTACGCGCGCCGAGGATGATTGCGCCGGAAAGAGCTGCCCAGCCACCAACGGAGTGGACGAGAGTGGAACCAGCAAAGTCAGCAAAACCCATTTCTGAGAGCCAGCCAGCGCCCCACTGCCAGGAGCCAGTGATTGGGTAAAGAACGCCTGTGAGGATGACAACGAAGATCAGGAAAGCCCAGAGCTTGATGCGCTCTGCCATGGTGCCCGACACGATGGAGGCTGTGGTTGCACAGAAGACCATCTGAAAGAACCAATCGGACGCTGTCGAGTAACCTGCGTCCAGTGCGTCGCCGCCGACAGGGTCAAAGGAGTATGGGCCAAAGGAACCCATGAAGCCGCCGTCAACGCCGGTGTACATGAGGTTGTAGCCGGTGATCCAGAACATCAGACCAGCGATGGAGTACAGAGCGATGTTCTTGAGGCACTGCATGGAGACGTTTTTGGTGCGGACGAGGCCAGCTTCAAGCATGGCGAAGCCTGCAGCCATCCACATCACCAGAAAGCCGCCAATCAGGAAGAGCAGGGTGTTGAAGATGTAAGCGGTGTCGACAGCTAAGGCATACTTTTCTTCTGCCATGACTGGACCTGCGGAAAGTGCCAGGAGTGAGCCTGCGGCAACAAGGGTGGAGGTGCGTTTCATATTCTCTGTCCCCTTCATTTCATTATATTGCTTCTGCGTCGGCTTCGCCGGTGCGAATGCGGACGACCTGATCAATGGAGTAGACGAAGATTTTGCCGTCACCGATCTGGCCGGTCTTCGCTGCGCTACCAATGGCTTCGACAACTTTGTCTGCCATGTCTGCTGCAACTGCGACTTCGACCTTTAGTTTTGGGAGGAAGGTGACGGCGTATTCTGTGCCGCGGTAGATTTCGGTGTGCCCCTTCTGCCGGCCATAGCCTTTGACTTCGGTTACCGTGAGCCCCTGGATGCCTAAAGTGGTGAGTGCGTCGCGCACTTCATCCAACTTAAAGGGCTTGATGATTGCCATAATGATTTTCATGTCAGATTCCCGTTCCCCTCTCTCATCGATTGCGCCGTAAAGAGTTCTGGAGACCTCTTCAGGACCGGGAAAGTGCCAGTTATCTGGTCGTTCTCAGAATGCCCGGCCGGCACGCTTGCCCTCTCTCTATCAAGGAGCGTGCCAGTTTTGAGAAATATCGATTTTTGTGTAGATTCCGGAGGATGGAGGCGTTGGAATAAACTTGAAAATTCAGCGGCTTGATTGAAATTAAATTTTCTTGTTGTGACGCTGGAATGGCTGGGATGCGCAGAATATGTCTGTCAATAAAATAGGCAGAGCCATAATTTGACTCTGCCTATTTTGTAATCACGTCTGATGCGTGGTTAATTTTTGATCAGATTGCTTATGCTCTGAAACCACCAGAGGCGAGGAACTTGGTCTCTTCTGGCGTTGAGGTTCGACCGAGCACTTCGTTGCGGTGAGGAAAACGGCCAAACCGACGGATCACGTCCATATGGATCAGCGCATAATGGTAGGTGTCTTGATCACCAAGGCCGCGGAACAAGTCCACGCTCAAATCCTGCATGTCCATCTCTTCTGAATGCTCAAATGGCAGGAAGAAAAACATGCGATAGCCCATAGGAAAGGCGGTATGGAAGTTCTTGTTCAATGACTCAAGAGCGACTTTTACAGCTTTGGGATCGGATGCAAATGCTTTTGAGGAGCCGCGATAGATGTTGCGCGGGAATTGGTCGAGCAGCAAAAGGAGGGCCAAAGTGCCGTGAGGCGTCGCTGTCCAGGTGTCGTAATCTCCGCGATTGGCGGCTTCTACGTCGGCTTCAAAGTTCTCACGAATTTCCTGATCGAACGCTTCGCCGCCGTTGAACCATTTGGGGCCGCCTGCCGTCCACCAGAAGTCCAGAATCTCAAGCGCATTGCTGGTCTCTGTTTTTCCGTCCAGTTCCATCGTCGCCATGGTCTACTCCCCAATATTCACTTTACTGTTGCGCAAAGTTCCGTTAGCCCAGCATCAAACACAGTGCCACACTCGAGTACCTGGTGAAACATTGGTGGAAGATTCAAATATTCTGGACCTGAGAGGTCTCAACTGCCCACTGCCGGTGATGAAGACGCGCAAGCATCTTAAGCGTATGGCAAAAGGCGAGCAGCTTGTTGTGAAAGCTACTGATCCAATGTCTGCAATCGATATTCCACATATGTGCCAGCAAGACGGCCATGTGCTGATTGAGAATAAGATGGTAGGTGACGTGCGTCAGTTCAAGATTGAATGCTGATTGCACTCTTCCTGAAGATGATTAAGCGTCGCAAAGCCTGTCCAGTTTGCGGGCAAGCTTGAAATCCAGCTCGGTCAGCCCACCTGCATCATGGGTGGTAAGTAACACATCCACTTTGTTGTAGGTGTTCGTCCATGTAGGATGGTGGTTCATCTTTTCTGCCAGAATTGCAGCGCTGGCCATGAAGCCAAATGCGCGTGCAAAGGACCGGAAGGTGAACGTGCGTTCTATCGCGTTGCCATCTTCAGACAAGGTCCAATGCGGTAATTCTGCGAGGGCAAATTCTTTTGCGGTAGAGGTCAACAGCTCGGACACAAGACCACCTTTGGTTTTGTTGCAAGGGGTGTCTCAGATTTAGTAGGTTTTTCTGACTCGCAAAATCCATGGATATTTGAGTAGATCAGCGCGAAAGTCTGGAGCAAAGATTTCGGCTGGGTTAAATATTCGGGCAGTCAGATTTGGAGGGAGCAGTGGTCTTTTTGCAGCGTCGTGTACTGTTTGTGTGTCTTGGCAATATTTGTCGTAGTCCGTTGGCAGAGGGTGTCTTCCGTCATCATGTCAAACAAGCTGGGCTGGAAGAGCAGATTTACGTGGACTCCGCGGGAACTGCGAACTGGCATAGTGGCAAAAAGCCGGATATCCGCAGCATCCAGACAGCGCAAAAGCATGGCGTTGATATTTCTAAACAAGAAGCGCGCCAGCTGGTTGATGAGGATTTCGAGAAGTTTCATTACATCATTGCGATGGATGCCAGCAATCTAGCGAACATCCAGTCCAAAGCGCCGTATCTGCATACAGCAAATGTGCGCTTGCTGCTTCAGGATGAGCAGAAGGATGTGCCTGATCCGTATTACGGAGCGAATGAGGGCTTTGATGAGGTGTACGATCTGGTGAGCAACGGGACGTATAATTTGCTTCAGGAGATCCGTGAGGAGATGGAACCGACCGAGATCTAGGTTCTTTGCAGGATATTGAAGAAAAGCTCCGCAGTTGGTTGCGGAGCTTTTTTTGTCTTCGGGCTGACTATTTGAATTTGCGCAGGAAGCTTTTGCTGTTTCGTGCGCACCAGCAGGCAGCGCGGCCAAGTTTAGCACGCAGCCAGTGGCCCCCTTTGGTGAAGGAGGTATCCAGATTAGCTGGCTGAGCCCATGTTGGCGTGCGCTGGTACAGGTAGTGATAGACGCCCACAACTACGAGCATGGTGATGCCCCAGGAGAGCAGGGTGTCTGAAAAGAAGTGTCCGCCGAAAGCCACACGGTTGGCGGAAAGGAAAAAGACCAATGCCCCGATTGCTGTCGCCAGAGGAGTGCGCCAGGATTTGGGGGCGATAAAGACCAGCACGAACAACCAGATGGATGCTGATGCCTCACCGGATACAAACGAGCAGTTACTATCACAATGGTTAGTAGGTTGCCACACGCCGATGAATGGCAGGTCTCCGCCGAAGATTTCCGTTTCGCGCGGGCGTGGGCGGCCCCACAGGTTCTTAAAGAATGCGTTGACGACGAGGCCCGGTCCGAGAATGAGCGTGGATACGACGAAGATCGGATGGCGCAAATCCATCAGCGCTTTCAGCTTTGGAAATGCGAGCTTGAAGAGCATCACAAACAAGGACAGGCCTGCAACCCACTGGAAGATGTAGACGCCGAAGTATCGCAGACCGCGCCAGAACGGGTCTTTTGAAACAGGGAAACTGCCTTCACCGTCATAAAAGAAGGTGGAGGCCCAGATATCCAGCCTCGGGAAAATCAGAAAGATTGCTGAGACGACAAGGATATATGTCAGGATTGCCGTGAACGGGCGTTCTCCGCAGAAACTAATGATTTTATTTAGGATTGAAGTCTTCGAACCGTCTTTTGCCACGGGAATTCCTGAGTTCGCTCTTTTGGGTTACAAGGCGGTATACTTGTTTTCGAAGGTTGCGCCAATGTGCTGCCTTGAAATTCCATTGGTGCTCAGCAAGATTACGTCTCGCAGTGCCAAACCCCCATATAGGGGCCTGCGAGATAAATTCAAATTGTTTCCATTGCCGTAGGTTGGGTCTTACCGGTCTATTGGATCAGAAAGAGAATAAATGCCTCGGCTCGCGTTTTATTATGAATTTGCCAGCCCATACTCCTACTTGACCGCAGCACGTATTGAACAGCTTGCGAAAGACAGGGGCATCGATATTGATTGGCGGCCTTTTCTGTTGGGGCCGATCTTCCGGCGTCAGGGGATAGAGAGCTCTCCATTTTTAGAGAACCCGAAGAAGGGGGCTTATATGTGGCGGGATGTTGCGCGTACCGCTGCAAACCTCGGCTTGCCCTGGAAGAAGCCACAGATCTTTCCACAGCACAGTCTGTTTGCCTCTCGTATTGCTTTTGCGGGACGTAAAGAACCGTGGATCGGTGCGTTTACCCGCGCTGTGTTTCATATGGCTTTTGCATTGGACGAGGATATCTCCAAGCCAGAGTTGATGATTGCCTTGTTGCGTGAGCTGGATCTGGATGCAGATAAGGTCATGCGTCAGGCTGAAACCACTGAGGTCAAGATTGGTTTACGGGCAGCAGTTGCTGAGGCGGAGACGTTAGGTGTGTTTGGAGCGCCAAGCATGATCACCGAAAAGGGCGATCTTTATTGGGGCAACGACCGTCTTGATGAAGCGCTGGATGCTTCCTTCATGCGGATTGGCTAGCTGACCTTCTGAAGCGTGCTTTCCAGCAGGCTGTAGAGGGCTGACGGGTTGATAGGCTTTTCCAGAATTTGCGTGAAACCTTGTTTGAAGAGCGCTGGGCGGTCTTCCGGCGCGATGCTTGCCGTGATCGCGAAGCTAGCTCTATCCTTGGCGTGTCCGTTTGCCTGCATCTGAGTGAGTGTTTCCGAGCCGCTCATTTCCGGCATATTCAGATCCAGAAAGATCAGGTCGGATGGAGTTTTTGACTGTACAGCCAACGCCTGCTTTCCACTGTCTGCGATGCGCACAGTCAGGCCAAATGATGAGAAGATTGCTGCTAGCAACTCCCGGTTTGGTTCATTATCGTCAACCACCAGCACAGAGCCAGAAAGCTTGGAGCGCGTCATATTTTGGGCTGGAGTAGAAAGTTGCTGTGTCTGCTCGATCTCTTGGATTGGCAAAACCAACTCAAAACAGGCAGCATGTTCGGTATTGGTGATGAGCCTCAGGTCTCCGTGATGGTCGCAGGCAAGGTGCCGCGCACTCCAGAGCCCGAGGCCATGGCCGTCGGAATTACGTTTTGGCGTTGGGGCGGCGTCCAGATGTGAAGCTTGCTCTGGTGTCAGGCCTGGGCCAGCATCCTTGAGCGTTACCACGATGTTGGGTTGATGGTTTGAGAACTTGATATGTGCGCTGAGCGTGATGGTGCCCGTATTGCTGTACAGAATAGCATTATCAACCAGGACTGCGAGAATGCGCTGCAGTTCATCTGACTGGGTTTGGTAGGCTGACATCGCTTCTCGTGACCAGCGGTGGGTGAGGGTGTGACCAGAGCTTGCTGCCTGTGGTGAAAACAAATCTGCAATGTAGGTGAGCTGATCCAAAAGTGATTTTGCTTGAGGCCCTGCCTTGCTTGTTGCATGGCTATGATGCTCAGCCTGTGTGTTTGCGCCGAGGATTGCACCTGTCAGCTTCGCAAGTGAGTTGATGGCTGTTTGCAGGGTGTTCAGATGATGTTGCTGCCGATCGCTGAGTGGTTCCTGTGCGATCAGATCCGAAGCCGTTTTCATGGCAGACAGTGGTGTCTTCAGGTCGTGCACCAGCCTTGCAACATCCTGCTTTGGAGCCAGTTTGGGCGCAGGCATGAGATAACTCCTTGATCAATCCTCGAAGAAGAGCCTAAAACACTGGCAGGAAAAGTTCGCCCAGTTCTGGCAAGGATCCACCGAGATTTTGTTTTTTGATGCTGCAAGCGCACCTGCTTGCCCTTTGGGAGAGTGCTGTATGGTGGAAAGAGAGCGGACACGGAATGCTGTTTAGTACGCTGCAGGTGGTGTTTCCCATTTTTGCGACAGTGGGTGTGGGGTATGGCTTTGGATATGCCGGGCTGCTGAGCAAGCAGGTCGGTGACAATCTCAGCACCTTCTGCATTACCGTGCTTATTCCGGTTCTGATCTTCCGTACTCTGGCGACATCTGATCTTGCCGGGCTGAGCCCATGGGCGCTTTGGGGCACTTATTACACAGCATTGGCAACCAGTGCCGTGCTGGGTGGCTATATGGTGCGCAAGGTGTTCGGTCGGGAAGCAAGAGCTGCTTGCATTGGCGGGTTCTCGGCGGCGTTCTCCAACATGTCGTTGGTTGGTATCCCAGTAATCACTTCAGCATTCGGACAAGAAGCGTTGGTTCCTATTTCGCTGATCATCTCCGTGCATGCGCCGTCCGTAACACTGGTGTTTGTGTTGGCGATGGAGCGGGCGGTGGTGGTGGACGGCTATCAGGAAGCACGGCCTTTCAAAGACGTTATGCATTCGCTGTTCACCACGCTGATCAAGAGCCCGCTGGTTATTGCTATTTTGCTGGGTGTGGGCTGGAACTTCTCGGGCTACGAATTGCCTGTATTGCTGGATGGTGTGCTGCATCCTCTGGCAAAAGCTGCCAGCCCCGTTGCGCTGTTCTCTGTAGGAATGACGCTGCTCAATTATGGTGTGCGTGGGAACATTGCCATTGGCAGCGTGCTGAGTTTGCTCAAGATTGTGCTGATGCCAGCGCTGGTACTGGCTCTGGGTGCTTATGTCTTCCCGCTCTCACCGCTTTGGGTGGCGGTGGCGACACTGGCGGCGGCCTGCCCAACAGGTGTTGTGGCCTACCTTTATGCCAGCCAGTTTGGAACCGGGCATGCCATGAGTGCGAACTCCATCAGCCTGACGACCATTTTCTCAATAATCACAATGAGCTTCTGGCTTTGGATCTTAAACTTTCTGGGCTACTAAGAAGGTCTTGCACCCTCTTTCGAGTTTCCCATGATTGTTCAGGTCTTTTTCGTCGTCTTTCCGATCTTTGCTCTTGTTGGCATTGGCTATGTTGTTGCAAATGTTGGATATCTGGATCGCAGTCTTGGCGATATTCTGAGCAAATTCTGCGTGAACCTTCTCATTCCTATCCTGTTGTTCCGTAGCCTTGGTTCCGCTGACCTGGATGGCATTTCGCCTTGGGGGTATTGGGCGACTTACTACGGTTCCATGATTGTGGTTGCTTTTCTGGGTGGCCTGCTTGTCCGCATTGGGTTTAAGCGGGAAGCACGTGCAGCGGTGATTGCCGGGCTGACGGCGTCTTTCTCCAACACCGTGTTGGTTGGTATTCCGTTGATTGATGCGGTTTATGGAGCTGAGGGAACGCTTTTGATTTCGCTTCTCATTGTGTTCCACGCACCGCTAACCGCGCTGACGTCTTCTGTATTGATGGAGCGCGCGGTGGTGATTGATGGTCATAAAGCGCCGCGATCCAAGAAAGAGCTTCTGATTGCAGTTGGCAAAGGCTTGTTGGCGAACCCGATCCTGTATGGTGTTGTGGGTGGGCTGCTCTGGAATGTATCAGGTTTGGAAATTCCAAAGTTGGCTGATGACGTTCTGGCTCCACTGGGGAAAGCTGCCTCACCTGTGGCGCTGGTTGCAGTGGGAATGAGCATGGTGAACTACGGTATCCGCGGTAATCTGGCGATTGGCAGCGTGCTGGCGATCATCAAGTCGATCCTAATGCCGTTTGTGGTGTTTGTAGTTGCTGCACACGTGGTGGGCCTACCTTCTGTCTGGGTGGGTGTGGCAACGTTGATCGCAGCGTGCCCGACAGGCGTGTTCTCCTTTATCATGGCCAACCAGTTTGGCACCGGTCATGCTATGTCCACCAACGGCATCGCAATCACCACAGGCATCTCGGTTTTCACCGTAAGCTTCTGGCTCTGGTTCATTCAGGTACAGGGGTATTGAGCTACAGACCCAACCTCTCTCTGATTTGTTCAGAAGTGACGCCGCTTGCTCTTAGTTCGCGGAGGGAAGTGTCCTTGGCGGATTTGGCGAGTTTGCGGCCTGTTTTGTCGAGAATGAGGTCGTGATGTTCGTAGTGCGGTTCTGGTACGTCCAGTAGAGTTTGCAGCAGGCGGTGGACGCTGGTGGCGTGGTAGAGGTCTTTGCCGCGCAGAATGTGGGTGATGCCTTGTAGGGCATCATCTACGACTACTGAGAGGTGATAGCTGGTTGGGGTGTCTTTGCGGGCAAGGACGACATCGCCCCAGGCTGCCGGGTTGGCCTGAATTTTTCCGTGATGTGCTTCGTTCCAAGTAAGAGATGTTCCCGCTAACTTAATGGCTTTGGCCATGTTGAGGCGCAGGGCATAGGACGCATCGGAGTTCTGAAGGGCTTTTTGTTCTTGTTCTGAGAGAACGCTGCTGTCTCCGGGGTAAAGTGGGGCGCCGTCAGGGTCTCGTGGCCATGGCGTGTCCGATGCATCCTGCTTCGCGACGAAGCGTTTGATCTGGGCGCGGGTGAGGTAGGCTTTGTAGACAAGGCCCATTGCTTCCAGCTGTGCGAGTGCCTTGGCGTACTCGCTGAAATGCTCTGATTGCCTGCGAACTGGCGTTTCCCAGTGCAGGCCCAGCCATTTCAGGTCTTCCAGCATATCTTCTTGCAGTTGCGGGGTGCAGCGGACTGTGTCGATATCTTCGATGCGCAGCAGGAACCTACCGCTGTTTTGCTTTGCAGCTGCATCGTTGAGGATGGCCGAATAGGCATGGCCAAGATGGAGGTGGCCGTTGGGTGAAGGGGCAAAGCGATAGACAGGCGAGTTCATTTGCGAAATGGTTCTACTTGGAATATGGACAGCTTGTTATTAGAGCATCTTTGCTTGCTTGAGGAGGGGGCGTTGAGACCTATAAATACGCTTGAGGATATTGAGCGGGAGCTCGCGTCTCTTGTACAGTTAGATGAGCGGCTTGTTCGCGTTGCTGATGTTGCAGGTGAGGTGCCTTTGCGCAGGCGCTCAGCTGATTTTGCCGGACTTTGCAATATCGTGGTGGCGCAGTTGCTTTCTGTGGCGGCTGCGGCGAGCATCTGGGCAAGGTTGGAGGCACTGGTGGTGCCATTTGAGCCGGATGTGCTGCTTTCCAAAAGCGATGAGGAACTGTTGGGTGTTGGGCTTTCCAATGCCAAGTTGCGAACATTGAAGGCCATTGCTGAAGAGCTGAAGGCTGGTTTGTGTTTGAACGAGGCGGTGGACTGGCCGGGTGAGGTCGCACACAAGCGGCTTTGTGAGATTAAGGGCATTGGTCCGTGGTCCGCAGATATCTTCCTGCTGTTTTGCGCTGGGCATCCGGATGTGTTTCCGGTTGGTGATGTGGCTTTGCAGGCGGCTGTACAGCATGCGTTTGATCTGGAAGAGCGCCCCAAGGGAAAGGTGCTTGCCGAAATTACTGAGGCATGGTCTCCTCATCGTGGAACTGCGGCGCGATTGTTCTGGTCTTATTATCGCGTGATGAAAGAAGGACGCGAGACCTTGCCGGTTTAAAGAGGGCTGAGCCAATCACCAAATGGGGAGCTGTTTGATGGAATCTAATGATTTTGTGGGTGCTGTGGACGCACAGATTGAACTGCTTCGCGATGGGAAGCCGCTTGAAGCGTTTGATGCCTTCTTTGCGTCCTCTGTGCAGATGTATGCCAATGATGTGCTGTTTGCGGATGGCGCTGCTGAAGGCCGTGCCAAGCAAGAGCCGTTTATTTCTGCAGCGCAATCCATCATTGGCAAGATTGAAGATGTTGTGATTGATGAGGCGCGTGGTTTATGCGCCTTCCGCAATCTCAGCCAGTTTGTAGATGGTGCTGGTGTGTTGCAGCAGATTGACGGTTTGTGCTGGCAACGCTGGGATGCTGGTAAGGTTGTTGAAGAGCGCTATTATGATGGTGAGGTGATGCACGCCCTTTTGAAGGATGGTCTGCTTCAAGACCTTACTGGTCATATGACGATGAAAGAGGCTGAATGAGTATGCACGAGCTTGAGTGCATCCGCTTGGAGCCGAGCCATGCACCGGTGCGCAAACTGCTGGTGTTGCTGCATGGGTATGGCGGTGATGCCGGGGACATGGAGCCGACAGCGCGTGTTTTACGCGACGGGCTACCTGAAACCGCAATTGTTTGCCTGAATGGGCCAGAGCCATGCGCGCATTGGGTTGAGGGGCGGCAGTGGTTTGCGGCCTCTGAGTTTGATGCGCGGGAAATCTGGATTGGTGTGCAGGCTGCTGCGCCGTTGATAAACCGGGTGCTGGATGCCGAGCTGGAGCATTATGGTCTGCTGGAGCGGGACATGGTGCTGGGTGGCTTTTCGCAGGGGGCTATGGTTGCTTTGCATGTGGGGCCTCGGCGTTTTTCTGAGGCGGCAGGCCTGCTAAGTTTCTCCGGTGTTTTGGGTGGACCTGAGCATCTGGTGGAGCAGATGGTGGTGCGGCCTCCAGTGATGCTTCTGCATGGCAGTGAGGATGATGTGGTGGCGGTGGCGTATCTTGGGACTGCTCAAACGGCGCTGGAGAATGCAGGGTTTGATGTGGAAGCGCATGATCTGGCGGGGCTGGATCACTCCATCAATGGTGAAACGCAGGCATTGGCGCTCCGGTTCCTGAAAGAGCGGTTTGGAATTTCAGCGCCAACCACTATCTAAAGGAAGCACAGGCCGGAGGAGGGGTTATATGTTGCAAAGTAAGCGTGCAAAGCAATTTCAGAGTTTTTTGGATGATCGTGGGCTTGGGTTGAAAGTCGTTGAGTTGCCAGAGTCTTCACGTTCTGCTGCAGAGGCTGCGCAGGCGCTGGGCTGCGCTCAGGAGCAGATCGTCAAATCCCTTGTCTTTCAGAAGCTGGATACCGAGGAAGCTATTCTGGTGCTAGCGAGCGGGACGAACCGTGTCAACGAAGACGCCATTTCTACAGTCGTTGGTGGGCCGATCGGGCGGCCTGATGCCAAGTTCGTCAGAAACGTCACCGGATTCTCTATTGGCGGTATCCCACCGCTGGGACATAAGCAGGAGCTGACGGTTTTCGTGGATGAAGATCTGTTGAGCTTTGATGAAGTGTGGGCTGCTGCCGGAACGCCGAATGCAGTGTTTATGATGCCCGGAAATCTGCCGGACATTTTGGGAGATCATCAGGTTATCAGCGTGAAGTAACAGGCTACATTCTGTCTTCGACTGGCCAATGAACGTATGCGAGGATCCAGAGGAAGATCAGGTTGACCAAGGGAATGAAAGCCAGAATGGTCCAGATCCTTGAGAAGCCGAGACGGTTCAGGATTCTCGCGATTGGAATGACGACAACCAATATCCAGACAATCATAATGACGACTTGCCAAAGGGCGAAGCCTTCCATCATCATTTCATGATTCATGTGACGACCTCCTGTCCATCTGCTTCAGGACCAACTATCTGTTTGATGGTTACAAAGGTCAAAGAAAATATTTATTGATTACAATTGCTTATGACTAATTCATGGGCATATTTTTAGGGGAAGTCGGAGGCGCTTGTTCCTCCGATAAATGAGGGTACGATGAGCACCGCGCTTATTATTATTGATGTACAAAAATATTTGTTTGATGTGGAGCCGCACCCGTTTGAGCGGGATGAAACAATTGCTCGTATCAACAGGCTGAGTGCAAAAGCTCGTGAAGCAGATGTGCCAGTTATCGTTGTTCAGCATGAACGGGCAAACCATCAATTGGCTTATGGTACTGACGGATGGGAATTACCGGAAGATCTGGTTGTAACGGACAGTGATTTGAAAGTGCGGAAAACTGCACCGGATTCCTTCTACAAAACCAATCTGAAAGAGTTGTTGGATGAGCGCGGCATCACTGATCTGACGATCTGCGGATTTGCCTCGGAGTTCTGCGTGGATACCACGTTCCGCCGTGCGGCTTCGCTTGGGTTTAACCTGCGACTGGTGAATGACGCGCACACCACGCACGACAAAGAGCACGCTACCGGACAGCAAATCAGAGAGCATCACAACAATACGCTCGTTTTTCTTCGTGGGTATGAGGGCAGTATTGCTGTTTTACTGGAAGCTGACGTTGAATTTGCGCAGGCAGTGACGGCTTAACTTTCGCGATCAGCGATGTAACGGGCCAGCGTCTTCAAGGTGTTGGCCTTTGCGCCGTATGGCTCCAGCAGTTCATCTGCTTCTGCAATCAAGCGTGAGAGCTCCTGACGGGTGTGGCTTTCACCCAGCAGGCTGACGAGGGTTGCCTTGCCAGCTTCTGCATCTTTGCCTGTTGCCTTGCCAACTACTTCTGCATCGCCAGTCAAGTCCAGCAGGTCATCTGCCAGCTGGAATGCCAGACCGATGATTTCACCAAAACGGGTGAGGCGAGCGATGTCGTCGTCTGTGGCATTTGCGAGAATTGCGCCTGCACGACATGCATAACGAATGAGTGCGCCGGTCTTCATCGCCTGAAGCTGACGGATCTCAGCTTCTGTTCTGTCGCGGTGCTCAGAGGCCAGGTCCAGCATCTGACCGCCTGCCATGCCGCCAATGCCGGATGCGCGGGACAATTCCCGCGACAGACGTAGACGGATGGCCGGATCAGGATGCACTTGCTCATCAGCAATGAAATCAAATGCGATCGTGAGCAGTGCATCGCCTGCAAGGATCGCCGTTGCTTCGTCAAATGCCTTATGGGTTGTTGGACGGCCACGACGCACATTGTCATCATCCATTGCAGGCAGGTCGTCATGGGCGAGGGAGTAGCAGTGAATGCATTCCAGTGCTGACGCGGCTACAAGCGTGCCTTCATCTTCGTGACCGAACAAGCGTGCAGCTTCCACCATGAGAACCGGGCGCAGACGTTTGCCGCCGGACAGCGCTGCATAGTTCATCGCTTCCAACAAGCGTTCAGGGCGGGCCAACTCCTCAGAACGAACTGTCTCCCCTAATAGAGAGGTGAGCTTTTCTTCAAGAGACTGAGCGGTTTCGGTGATGACCGATTTTAAAGCAACAGACACAGAACCCCATCCCAAACGAGCAATTAAAATACAACAGATTTGAAAGTGCTTACCTATTCGACAGATAGCAAGTTGATCGTTTGTCCTGAAAACAGCTCAACGTCAAGTGAAATGGCGTGTTACCGTAAGGTTCCTGCGGAATTTCGCCCCGTATATATTCGGCTGAGATTTCCTGCGGAGTTGCCTTGTGGCTGTTTTTTTCTTTAGGTTAAATCTAAAGTTACCTAAGGTCATATAATAAGAGCCTCGCAATAAGGCGCCCTAGTAAGTCAGCTATAAGAGATGATAGGGGGAATAGAAATGCGTGCACTTTCGAAGATTTTGTCGAGTTTTGTCCAGAAAGGGCAACTTGTAATTTTTGATGTCAAAGACAAAAAACATGTTTTTGGTAGCGATGAAAGCGGCCCCTCCGCTGCATTGCGTTTTCACAGTCAGAAACTTCCCTACACACTTCTGATTGATCCTGAGCTGAAAGCAGCCGAAGCCTATATGGATGGCTTGATCACCATGGAGCCGGGTCACACTTTGAATGATCTGGTTGCTGTATTCATGGCGAATGATGGCCTGCTTACAGAACATCCTATTCAACGAATTCTAACCTTCATGAAAGACGGCCATACGCGGCGGCGACTTGGCCTGAACCTGAAGAAAAACAAAGCGCAGGTGCGTCATCATTACGATCTGTCGACGGACTTGTATCGGCTGTTTCTGGATGACGGGCTCAATTATAGTTGCGCTTATTACCGGACACCTGAAGACACACTTGAAGAAGCCCAGCAGGCCAAGCTGGATCATCTGGTTGCCAAGCTGGACCTGAAGCCGGGTATGTCAGTGCTTGAAATTGGTGGTGGTTGGGGTTCTCTGGCCATTCGCATGGCGCAGACCGGTGCGCAGGTGACCTCTCTCAATGTCTCTACCGAGCAGATCAAAATTGCTGAAGAACGGGTGAAAGTTGCCGGTCTTGAGGGCAAGGTTGATTTTGTCTGTCTGGACTACAACGAGTTTGAAGGTGAGTTTGACCGCGTTGTTTCTGTCGGCATGATGGAGCATGTTGGCCACGGCAATCTGGGTGCTTACTTTGCTAAGGTCAGAGACTGTCTGAAACAGGATGGCTATGCTGTCATTCACTCAATTGGTCGCAGTGGACCTCCGGGTGTAACGGGTCCGTTCCTGAGTAAGTACATCTTCCCAGGTGGATATTGTCCTGCTCTTTCAGAGACTTTTGCCGATATTGAAAAAACAGGTCTTTGGGTCTGTGATAACGAGATCTTACGGCTGCACTATTATTACACCCTGAGAGATTGGCGCCTTAACTTTGAGCGTAACCGAGACAAGATCAAAGAGCTGTATGACGAGCGCTTCTGCAAAATGTGGGAGTTCTATCTGTCAGGCTGCGAAATGAACTTCCTGCACGGGCGGCTCATGGTGTTCCAGTTGATCCTTTCTAAAGAACGGGATGCAGTGCCGATTATCCGTGACTTCATTGGTGACAATGAGCAGGCGATGATCTCTCATCGTGATGATCGCAGAAAAACGGCCTAAGCTGCTCTGTATTAAAGAAATGGCCCCGGAATTAGTTCCGGGGTTTGTTGGGTTGGATCATCGACGCCCAGTAAAATCATTGGCTACTTTCCTGATGTTTAGAATGCATGGGTGAAAGCAGGTCGTTGGTGTTTGATGATATTCCATTGCCCTCGCAAAGGCGGCGAGAGGGCATTTTCAATTTTTCCGAACCGGGTAAGTTGACAGCTTATGCCGTTTTGCTTGGGCAGTTCGCGGCCCACCGGTTTTATCTGCGCAAGCTTGGCAGTGCTGTTGTTATCAACTGCCTGAACATTACAGCAGTTTTGATCCTGATCCCGTTGCTGATGGGATTGGACGGGCATAATTTGATTGCTGATCTGACGACAGGCGAGTGGGTTGGCTTCGGCGTTGCCATCGGCATGGCGATGATTGCGAACATTTGGGTGTTTATCGATCTGATCGTGCTGATTGTATTGCTTATTCGGGAGAGCTTTTAGGGCAGCTGTGAGGCGGCGTCTTGGTTTCTTCAGGTTTGCCTAGGAAGAACTCATAGCCCCTAGTTCGATACCGTAAATTTCGAGAGATGTGTTGATCGATAATGCGTGTCAGCCTCTGAGTGTGATCAAAGCTCACCGGAGGTCGTAGTTATGAGCGATCAAACCGTCATTCCGCCTAGTAAAAGAGGTTTCTTTTATCTCAAGAATCCGCACAAATCTGCTGTGGTGACGGTGATCCTGTCACTCTTTTTGGGCGGCTTGGGGCTGCATCGGTTTTATCTTGGGAAGCCGCTGAGCGGAGCAGTGATGCTTGTTCTCTCTTTGATTACGGCTTTTCTGATTGTGAGCGGTCTGAACCGGATGGAGACGTTGGATCCAAACGGAATGCTGGCCGTTGTCAGTGGAGCTTTGGGGCTGGGAATGATTGTCTCTGCGTGGGCGTTCGTTGATCTTCTGATCATCCTTGTGGGAGTGTTCAATACACCTTCCGAGCCGAATGAGGTTCGTTAGAGGCCCATTACAAAGAAAAGCCGAAGCTGGGGGGCTTCGGCTTAGCTCTTGGAGCCAGTTTAGGTATCGCCTGTTATTCGGGGCACGAATAATCCTGGGAGGGGATTAAACAGGGCGAAACCCTATAGAGAGGTGCTTGTGGTTATTCAGCTGCTTCCAATTCCAGTTCTGATGCTTCAAGGGCGACAGCAGCAGATTGGATGATTGATGCGAAACGAACAGCTGTTTGCACCATCTCGGCAGTTACTCCAGCTTTGCGCAGGATAGCTTCATGGCTATCGATGCACATGCCACAGCCGTTGATGGCGGATACAGCAAGCGACCACAATTCAAAATCAACTTTGTCTACGCCCGGCTTGCCAATCACGTTCATGCGCAATTTGGCAGGCATGGTTCCGTACTGCTCATTTGAGGAGAGGTGTACGAAGCGGTAGTAGATGTTGTTCATACTCATGATTGACACAGCAGCTTTGGCGGCGCTCATCGCTTCTGCGGACAGGTGCGGAGCAGCTTCTGCAATCAGGGCCTTTTTCACGTCTGCGTTGCGGGTGGCGATGGCGCAAGCGACGATCAGGCCGTATTTCTGTTGAGCAGTCAGAGATTCATCAGTTCCCATAGAGCCAAGATTCAAACGAACGTCCTTAGCAAAGTCACCAAGGCGGGATTTCAAGGAATCGATGGACATGATGTTTCTCCTAATGATTTTAGCAATGGGCCACGTGCAAAGTGATGGTTTTTAGTTTTTGATGCGCAAACTCTTCCGAAACCTGTTTTTTATTGTCTTCGGAAGTACGCTAAAAAAGACCGGAGCCTGCGATTTTTCGCTTTATGTGCTCCGGTCCTGATCGTTCCGGACTTAGAGCTTGGCGCCTTCATATGCATTCACGCACCAAGCTCTAAGTCCTTATTTTCTCGCGTATTCTTACCCGAAAACCGGAACCACTTTTCGGGAATACGCTTTAAGCTGCGATTACGTCGCCGCCAACTTCACGGTTACATGGGCAGAGTTCGTCGGTCTGCAGAGCGTCGAGAACACGCAGGGTGTCTTTAGGGTTACGGCCAACGTTCAGGTTGGTTGCGTAGATGTGCTGAATGGTGTTCTCGTTGTCGACAACGAAGGTGTAGCGGTATGCAACGCCGTCTGGGGAGCGAACGCCGAGGCCGTCGATCAGGGAACCGTTGGTGTCAGCGAATGCCCAGATTGGCAGCTTATCGAGATCTGGGTGATCACGGCGCCATGCCAGCTTACAGAATTCGTTGTCGGAAGAACCACCGAGTACAACTGCGTCACGGTCTTCAAACTCACTTGCAAGGCGAGCGAATTCAGCGATTTCGGTTGGGCATACGAAAGTGAAGTCTTTTGGGTAGAAGAAGATTACTTTCCACTTACCTTCGAAGCTTTTTTCAGTGATTGCTTCAAATGCGCTTTCGCCGTTTTCTTCGTGGTTGTTGAAACCAGGCTTTACGCCAACTACTTCAAATTCTGGAAGCTTTTCGCCGATACCGAGCATGGTACTCTCCTAAATATGGAATGACGCCAGAGCGCGTCGATTAGTGATTCTCATGAAGACTTGGAAAATACGTCTTCGTTGGGGTCTTTATGCAACTCTTGATTTGATCGGTCAAAACGATAATAACGAAGAAGTCCATCGATTTTTTCGATGGGCATGCTAAGTTGTCTCGGGATTGGCCAAATTCCGCCAAAATTTAGAGAAATTCTAATCTATGAGCTTTGATCTGTGTCATCTGGTCGCACAATGTTACCCACATTAAAACAGCTTCAGTACTTCAAATCGCTGGCCAAACACCTGTCTTTTTCGAAGGCGGCAGAGGCTTGTTTCATCACACAATCAACGCTTTCTGCCTCGATCAAGCAGTTGGAAGGTATTCTTGGATGTGAGTTGCTGGACCGCTCTGGCCGCACGCTCGTTCTGACTGAAGCGGGAGAGAAGGTGCTTGAGAGGGCATCTTTGCTGTTGCGTGATGCGGAGGACCTTGTGCAGGGGGCTCGTGCACAGAACAAGCCGTTGTGTGGTCGGTTCCGGTTGGGGGTGATCCCGTCCGTTGCTCCGTTTCTGCTGCCGCGCTTTCTGCCTCAGCTCAGAGAGCTTTATCCTGAGCTGCAATTGTTCCTTCGTGAGGATCTGTCGCGCAATCTGATGATTGCTTTGCGGGAAGGGCGCATTGATGCGGCACTGATGGCGCTGCCCTATGACACGACGGGGTTTGAATCTGCCGAGATTGGGAGCGATGATTTTTATCTGGCCGTGCCGAGCGCACACGCGCTGGCGGGAGCTCATGAAGTGATGATGGAAGATCTGGCAGATGAGGTGTTGTTGCTGTTGGAAGATGGCCACTGTTTGCGAAACCATGTGCTTGCCGCAACGGGAGGGCGCATGCTGACGGCAAATGAAGATGTACAAGCCACATCTTTATCAACACTTGTGCAAATGGTGGATAACGGCATCGGCGTCACTTTGGTGCCACGTATTGCAGTAGATGCAGATATCGACCGCGGGACCTCTTTGAAGCTGATCAAGATTGCCGACAAGAATGCGCGCCGGACGATTGGAATGGTCTGGAGGCGTAAATCTTCTTTTGAAGGAAATGCAAAATTACTTTGCAAGGCTCTGGAACGCTTTATGGTTGAAACTCAAAGAGACGTCTCGGTTCCTCAAGATGTATCGGAGAAGAGTGCTTGAAGAAAGCGCGTTCAAAGGAGAAACCAGAGCCATTAAAGCGCAGGATCAGGCGTTGGGTGTTGCGTACACTCGGGGTGCTTGTGGCTTTGCCGGTGGTGTTGACCCTGCTGTATTCTGTGGTTCCTCCTTATTCCAGTCTGATGCTGTTTCGCGTTGTGACTGGTCAACCCGTTTGGCGTGAATGGGTGCCTTTGGAAGAAATTTCCATTAATTTACAAAGTTCTGTGGTCGTCTCCGAGGACGCTACGTTCTGCACTCATGGCGGTGTTGACTGGCCTGCGGTGCGTGGGCAGGCCTGGAAGTTGTTTGAAGGCAAGCGCCCTCGGGGGGCGAGTACCATCACCATGCAGCTTGCGAAGAACCTGTTTCTCTGGAACGACAGGGATTATCTGCGCAAAGTGCTGGAGGTTCCTCTGGCGATGCTCATCGATACGGTGCTGTCAAAACGGCGGGTTTTGGAGATCTATCTGAACGTTGCGGAGTGGGGTCCGGGGATCTTTGGAGTGGAAGCTGCATCGCGAACTTTCTTTGGGAAAAGTGCTGCAAAACTTTCTGCGACTCAGGCCTCTTTGCTGGCTACAGCGCTCCCAAACCCAATTGCCAGGAATCCCGCAAAACCTAGCTCTGGACATCGCAGGCTTGCCGGTATAAACCGTAGCCGAGCTCAGGTGGCCGGCGAAGTGCTTAACTGTATTTCGGCGCCGGAGAGGTAGTGCGAAATTATTTTCGTATAAGGACTGGCAAATCCTTCTGTTTGCCTGTATAACCCCCGCCAATCTGAGAGATTGTGTATTTCGCACGTTAACGCCGCGCTTGAGTGGCGCGTGCGCATGTGACGAGAGAGAGAGCTACAATGGCTGTTCCTAAGAAAAAAGTATCGCGTATGAAGCGCGGCTTTCGCCGTTCTACTGATGCTCTGGCACAACCAGCTTACGTGGAAGACAAGGATTCCGGCGAACTTCGTCGCCCGCACCATGTTGACCTGAAGAGTGGTATGTACCGGGGTCGTCAGATCCTTCAGGCTAAAGACGACGCTTAAGTCTGAAGCGATCAGCGCGAGTTGATTTTGAAAAGGCCGTCCCTCGGGGCGGCTTTTTCTTTTTGTGGTGCTTCGCTTGAACTAAGAAAGGCCGCTCTGTGAAAGGGTGGCCTTTTTTGATTTTCTGCTAGCGTTGGCTTTCGAAAGCTAATCTTGCTGCAAGGCCTGCAAACACGGCACCCAAAACATAGTTTGCGAGAAACTTAAGCTTTCCGTTGCCTCCGAGTGTTCGCATCATGTGATTTGCTGCGACAATGACAGTTCCGTTGATGAAGAAGCCGACTGTGTTCAACACGGTGGCAAGGATCATTATCTGAACTGCGACGTTTCCAGCTTCTGGTTTCACAAATTGAGGAAACAAGGCCAGGATGAAGATGACCATCTTGGGATTGAGTAGGTTAGTTAAAAGGCCCTGACGAAACATCTGAATGGATGAGTGCGTCTTATTTTCAATAGTTGTATTGGCGACCTCTGATTTTGAGGTGAATGCCTTCCAAGCCAGAAACAGCAAATAAGCAGCGCCTGTAAACCGAACAACATCATAAGCGATAGGAACAGCAAGAAAGAGCTGTGAAAGGCCAAAGGCTGCGGCAAACGCATGAAAGTATGTTCCTGTGGCAATTCCTGCAAAGGTGGCTAGTCCTGCACGTCTTCCCTGAGCTGCACTGCGGGAGGCAATTAGCAGCATGTCTGGGCCGGGAGTTGCAGTGAGAGCAAAGGACGCTGCTGTGAACAGAAGCAGCGTTGAAAGATCTGGCATTGCGTTTCCACCCGAGTTCATATGCAAACGAGAGGTCATATCGGAATTGTCTGCACACATCAAACTTGCCAAATTTTGTCGGTGCGTTCCAGATAAGAAAAACCGCCCCTTAGAGAGGCGGTTTTGGTGTTTGATCGTCATTTAACGTTTCAGAGCGGGAGGTCCCTCACCGCTGCGTATTAACCGTTTGCGACGTATTGGGCGCCGTTGATGGTCATGACGGAGCCGGTGACGAAGGCTGCGGCTGTGGAGGCGAGGTAGCAGACCATGCCTGCGATCTCTTCTGCCTTGCCCAGGCGACCGACCGGGATCTGGCCGATGATGCCTTCCAGAACCTTCTCAGGGACAGCAGCGACCATGTCAGTGTCGATATAGCCTGGGCAGATGCAGTTCACGGTGATGCCCTTGCGCGCTGTTTCCTGCGCCAGTGCTTTTGTGAAGCCGATCACGCCTGCTTTTGCTGCGGAGTAGTTGGTCTGGCCGATCTGGCCTTTCTGTCCATTGATGGAAGAAATGTTGATGATGCGGCCAATACCACGCTCGCGCATGCCATCCAGAACCGGGCGGCTCATTGTGAACATTGAGTCGAGGTTGGTTTTCATCACGGCGGTCCACTGGTCATAATCCATCTTGTGGAACCAGCCATCGCGGGTGATGCCCGCGTTGTTTACGAGAACTTCGACCGGGCCGAGCTCTTCTGCCACTTGAGCAATACCTGCTTCACAGGCCTTAGGGTCCGCTACATCCCATTTGTAAACACTGATGCCGGTTTCTGCGCTGAATTTATCAGCTGCTTCCGTGTTGCCTGCATATGTTGCGGCAACTGTGTATCCTGCATCCTTCAATCCTTTGGAAATCGCTGCGCCGATGCCACGCGTTCCTCCGGTTACAATTGCTACCCTGCTCATCGATATACTCCCCGCCTTAGGAATAAAATATTGGAACCCACCGTTACAGGTAATAATAATGACGGAGCAAAGACAACTCCGTCATTAGTTAGGGAATTGACTTGAACTTTACGCAGGGACCATAAAGCTCAATTATTCCAATTAGGTGACATTACTACCAATGTTGAGGTTATTTTCTCTCAACACACAGTGCGATACCCATACCTCCACCAATGCATAGGGTTGCCAGGCCTTTTTTCTTCTCTTCGCGCTTCATTTCATGCAGAAGAGTTACAAGTACTCGCGCGCCGGATGCACCAATTGGATGACCAAGAGCGATTGCGCCGCCGTTGACGTTGAGCTTGTCTGAGTCGATTCCCAGTTCCTGACCAACGGCAAGAGCCTGCGCTGCGAAGGCTTCGTTTGCTTCGATGAGATCGAGGTCATCAATAGCCCAGCCAGCTTTCTCGAGTGCTTTTTTGGAAGCAGGGATTGGGCCAAGACCCATGTATGCAGGATCAACACCAGCAGTTGCCCATGACTTGATGGTTGCCAGCGGTTTCAGGCCACGTTTTTCAGCTGCGTCTGCGCTCATCAAAACAAGAGCTGCTGCGCCATCGTTGATGCCGGATGCGTTGGCTGCGGTTACGGTGCCTTCTTTTTTGAATGCCGGGCGCAGTTTCTGCATTGCGGAGATTTCAGCACCCATGCGGATGAATTCATCATCTTCCACCACGCGCTCAGTTCTGCGCTCTTTTACGGTGATTGGAGTGATTTCGTCTTTGAACTTGCCAGCTTTCAGAGCAGCTTCTGCTTTGTTCTGAGAGGAGACAGCGAACTCGTCCTGAGCTTCACGGGTGATCTGGTACTTTTCTGCGATGTTTTCTGCAGTGATACCCATGTGATAGCCTTGGAATGCATCAATCAGGCCGTCCTTCAGCATGGTGTCAGTCATGGAGTAGTCACCCATTTTCACGCCGGCACGCAAGCTCTGGCAGTGTGGGGACAGGGTCATGTTTTCCTGACCGCCTGCAACGATGATATCTGCATCACCGGACTGGATCTGCTGCATGCCCATAGCGACAGCACGCAGGCCTGACCCGCAAACCTGGTTGATAACGATAGCGGTCGAATCATCTGCCATGCCAGCGTTGATCGCTGCCTGACGTGCCGGGTTCTGACCGAGACCAGAAGTGAGCACGTGGCCGAAGATAACTTCGTTGACGTCGTTTGCTTCCACTTTCGCCTGATCAAGTGCTGACTTGATAACCGCGGTGCCGAGGTCTTGAGCTGGGGTGTTGGCGTAGGATCCGTTGAAGGATCCGATTGGGGTACGTGTCGCGCTTACAATTACAACATCATTAGGCGAGGTCATGTGCAATTCTCCAATATTTGTGCAATGCGGGACTTCTTATTCGCACGCAAATCACCAGGGCGGGCAGCCATGCTGGTGCAATGCAGCATAAGAGATCCTTCGAACTCGTAGAATACCTAATGGGCAGACTATTCAATTTGTAGGGGGGAAAGCCAGATGAATTCGATAATTCCAATTAAGACCATAGTAGACCAATGAAACCGCTAGCGTGAAAGGTGGGATTTAGCTTACTCTGCGGCTTACTAGTTAATCTCGTATGTAAAAAATATGGGATCAGGGGGGAGCTGGCCGGAGCAAATTGGGATAGTGTTCCAGATCAGCCATAATAGCGCATTGAGGTACTCAAATCTGATGGCTAAGACAAACGAAGCCACTATCATCAAGAAGTACGCCAACCGGCGGCTCTACAATACTGGAACCAGCACCTATGTGACTCTCGAGGATCTTGCGGTGATGGTGAAGGATGAAGATGACTTCGTCGTCATTGACGCCAAATCCGGTGATGACATCACGCGGACTGTTCTGACGCAGATTATCTTTGAGCAGGAAAGCAAGGGGCAGAACCTTCTTCCAATTACCTTCCTGCGCCAGCTGATCCGGTTTTACGGTGACAGTATGCAAAACCTCGTGCCAAGCTATCTGGAATTCTCCATGTCCTCTCTCACCCGAGAGCAAGAGAAGTTGCGCAGCCAGATGAACCAGAACTTTGGCTCCTCTGCCTTTGAGGTTCTGGAAGATCAGGTGAAGCGAAATGCGGATATGTTTGACCGTGCGATGAAGATGTTCCTGCCGTTTGATGGTACTAATCCTGCGGATATGCCGGGGCAAGCTCAAACGCCGGAAAAGGAAGCTGCGCCTAAACCTGCAGAAACGCAGGCCAGCAGCGGCGATATTTCTGACCTGAAAGAGCAGCTTGCAGAAATGCAAAAGCAGATCGCAGCTTTGGCAGCAGCCAAAAAAGACGCCTGATACATGCACATTGCTGCTGAGTTATGGAAGCCGGAGGGATGCCTTCGGCTTTTTTAATAGATCCACGGGAATAAGCGGCAAGGGACCTTCTCAGTATAGGTTGTGTAACCTTCGCAGTTGCTGGTGAGGGTTTTTTCTTCAGTTCTCATCAGCGGCAGGAAGCCGAGGATGATGAGCGGGATTGCGAGGAAGGCGAAGAGTTTTGAGCCCAGTATCATGGAAAGGCCTGCGATGCAGAACATGAGACCGAGATACATGGGGTGGCGGACCAGTGCGTACGGTCCGCAGCTTTCAACGCATTGCTGCTCGCTCAGGTCTATTTGAGGTGTTGGCTTGGCGAAGGGGCTTTTGCTGAAGGTCCAGACGATGAGAATGACACCGCACAGGAAGAGGAACAGGCCTCTGAGGATTGGTTTCACGTCTCCCGTTTGAGGCAGGATATGCCAGAGGTGAGCGTCCAGAGCAGCGAGCAGGAAGTAGACGAAGATCACTCCGAACAGAATGAGAGTGGCGCGTTTGTCTCCCTTCAGGGCCTTGGAGGGGAACGAGGTGCGTTCTTTGAACAACCAGGGATTTATGCGGGCGAGCCATAAGCCTACGCCGACTTGCGCGAAGTAAACCAGTGCCACAATCATCAAGCCCCGCGGCCATGCCAGTGATGATCCTGCGAAAGCGATGGATGGCAAGATGGCGAGTGCGATGAAGACCGCGAGCATCGCTGAGCTTATGGTCAGACGTAGGTACAGACTTCTCTCCATCTCAACTTGCGTGTGTTGCAATTGCACAAGTTTACGGAGAGAAACCGTCTTTGAGGCGAACAGATTGCTGGTCTGCTGAATACCCGGTTAGTGGGATGTTTCTAATTCGCCGGAACCTGCTCATTGATCAGCCCCAGTGTGCGAATGTAACTGGCGAACGCTGGTTCTGTGGTGAACTGGTAAGCGGTCAGGCCTGCTTCGCGTGCGCCTTCCACATTGTCGAGGCGGTCATCCACGAACAGGGTTTCTTCTGGTTGGAAGCCGTACTTCTCGCAGACTGTCAGGTAGATGTTCGGGTCTGGTTTGCGGGTTCCGAATTCAGCGGAGGCATGGCCGCGGTCACCAAAGATTGGCTCAAGTGCCGGAGCGACTTCATAGAGCGCGTTTTTCAACATCATGCCGTTGTTGGTGAGCAGGGCGACTTCGTGGTTTTGTTTGATTGCTTCCACATGGGAGAGCATATCCGGCCATTCGGTCATCATGTCCCGGCGGATTTTGACCCACGTTTCACGTGAAATAGGATGGCCCAGAAGTCGTTGATACTGCGAGAGGTATTCTGCTGCAGTGTGCGGCGTGCCTGCTTCGGCGGCGTTTTCTTCGGGTCCCTTAAAGACGATATGATCGATCTCTTCGGCTGGTTTGCCGGTCATGTCAGCGAGGACATTCAGACGGTAGGGGTGGTCATAATCGTAAAGGACGTTGTCCATATCAAAAATAACAAAGCGAATGGGCATGGGTACCAATCTGAAATGAAGTGAACCGTGATGATGGTGCAGTTGCTGGGCGCAATATAGTCCAGCAACTGCGGTAAAGTTGTGTCAGCCTGCGTCAGCAGTGAAACCAGCTGCTTCAATGCCTGCAATGGCTGAAGCTTCGTCGTTTTCGGATGTGTCGCCGGTGATGCCGACTGCGCCGAGAATTTCGCCGTCAGTGTTGCGGACCAGAACGCCACCCGGTACCGGCACAATGCCACCGCCTGCAACGCCGTTGAGTGCCTGCACGAAGTGAGGGCGGCTTTGGGCGTTGTCGTTGAGCCAGCGGGACCCTGCGCCAACGGCTACGGCGCCATAGGCTTTGCCCATTGCGATTTGTGGGCGCAAAATTGATGAGCCATCCTGACGTTCGAGCGCGACGAGGTGGCCGCCTGCATCCAGCACAGCGACGGTGAGTGGTTTGAGGCCTAGCTCGCTTCCTTTAGCCTGTGCTGCTGAGATGATTGTCCGGGCGTGATCAAGATTGAATTGCACCATAAGTATTTCCTGATAGGTTTTGCTGAATCACCCTGTTTTAGCAGAGGATGATGATACGGGGAATTCTTCGTTAGGGGACCGGAGATTCACTGGTAATTACAAAGAGGGATTTTTCGTGTTTAGAGATTTTCATGCTCCGGGTCGCTCCGCTGTTTATGCACCACATGCAATGGCAGCGACATCCCATCCATTGGCTACCAACGCAGCGCTCGAAATTTTGAGAGAGGGCGGTACTGCCGTTGATGCTGCTGTGGCCGCGATGGCTGTTCATTCTGTCGTTGAACCGCATATGACGGGCATTGGTGGTGATTGCTTTGCCATTGTTGCGCAGCCGGATGGTACGTTGTCGGGCATGAATTCTTCTGGGCGTGCTTCTAAAAATGTGAGTGCAGATAAGCTGATAGCGGATGGTTTGCTTGATGTTGCTGTGGATTCAATTCACGCCGTGACTGTTCCGGGAGCCTTGCGTGGGTGGGAGAAGCTGCTCAAAGACCATGGACGATTTTCATTCGATAAGGTTCTGAAGCGGGCGATCGGTTATGCGCGTGATGGGTACTCGGTCTGCCCGCGTGTGGCTGCGGACTGGAAAGGTGCTGTTGACTTTCTCAAGCGTGATGAAGGTGCATCTGAGCTGTTTTTGAAGGATGGTCGTGCGCCTGTTGTTGGTGAAATGATGCGTAACCTTCCCTTGGCTGAGACACTGGAAGCTGTTGCAAAGAGTGGAGCGGATGCGTTCTACAACGGCCCGATTGCTGAAGAGATTGCAGCAGTAGTGCAGGCGAAGGGTGGATACCTGACAGCGGACGATCTGGCAGCGCATGAGGCTGTTGATCTGACGCCCGTCACCACGGACTATCGCGGTGTGACGGTTGCTGAATTGCCACCTAACGGGCAGGGCATTGTAGCTCTGGTTATGCTGGAGCTGATGAAGCGGTTTGACTGGGCAGATCTGGATCCAATGGGGCCAGAGCGGTTCCATCTGGAGATGGAAATTGCCAAGATTGCTTATTCTGGCCGTGATCGTTTTCTTGCTGATCCTGAGACTATGGAGTTTGACCCGCAGGCGTTTCTTGATAGCGACTACATCGACGGTCTTGCCAAGTTGATCCGCACGGATGCTGTGTTGCCGAGGCAGCCGGAAGAGGTGCTCTCACCGAAGTCTGATACGGTTTATCTTAGTGTGGTTGACGAGAATGGTCTGGCCATTTCGCTCATCAACTCCATTTATCACGGCTTCGGCTCTGGTATCGCGACACCGAAATCCGGTGTGCTTTTGCAAAACCGTGGGGCGTGCTTCACGTTGGAAGAGGGGCATCCAAACCAGATTGCTGGCGGCAAGCGGCCAATGCACACTATCATTCCGGCGATGGTTCTAAAGGACGGACTGCCTTATATGAGCTTTGGTGTGATGGGCGGCGGGTATCAGCCGTGCGGGCATGCCCATGTGCTTTCCAATCATCTGGACTACGGTATGAACATGCAGGAAGCCATTGATTGCCCTCGTATGTTCATCGACGAGAAGTCCTTGTCTTTGCAAGCTGAAACCAGTGTCTCAGCGGAGACGGTTGAAGCACTGCAAGCTTTAGGCCATGAGGTTGCTATTGTAGCTTCCCCTATCGGCGGTGGACAGGCCATCATGTTTGACCGAGCCAACGGCGGCGGCCTGATTGGCGGCTCTGACCCACGCAAAGACGGCTGCGCACTGGGTTATTAAAGCACTGGTGTTTTGTTGGCTGTGATGGGTATCCAGAGTGACAGGTTGGTTGCTCTGGGGCCTCAACCGTCATGCCGGACAAGCGGAGCGCTGATCCGGTATCCAGTGTCAAAGGTGCTGGTGTTGGTGAGGGCAGCTCTGGATCCCGCATCAAGTGCGGGAAGACGAGGGAGAGGGCTGGGGCTCTAGGTTCCGCATAGCGCTGCGCTTGTGCGGGATGACGGTGGTGGGGTCTCACCAGCGTATCCTTGCGGCAACAGTTCTTTCGCTTTTGCAACTTTTCGTTGACAGGTGGCCGGTTCCATTCCACATTCATATGTGAGGCTTCACAACCTCTTGTCAGCGGTAACCGCTCCCGTCAACTAGCGGATTTTTTGTGCCTTTTTTCTGAGGGCGCAAACCCTTTGCTATGAGCGGGAGGGCGGTGAATACAACACCTCCTTCGGGGGGGAATAAACTCGCCTGTCTGACTCAGGTTGTGAACCTCCCGCTCGCCAGCGGGCCGTCACAAGCTCATTGTCGTGCGGTTCATTCAACAGCCAAGTCAGAAAGGCTTTGATAATGGACGACTCTGCATGCGCCTGTGGCGCCACAAATACTCTTCAGAATGAATTTGACGAAATAAATGTTGCTGTTTCTGATCTCCAGAACCTTGCTTATGTGCAGCATATGGTGCTGAGCGAGCGGATGAAGAACAGTTGTGAACGTGACGTTTTATTCACTTTGCACTACGCTTTATGTAACCGCCTAGAGGCACTTGATAAGACCTGCGGAATTTTAACCGATGCGTTGTCTGGCACGTCCTTCCCTAAAGGATCGTCCGGTCACGCGACACGCAGCGTCGCCTCTCCACCACCGGTCGAAACCAATATTGTGTCTCTTGATTAGATCACTGTGAACGGCACTCCAAGGGCTGCCTCAACTACCCTTGCACAGCCCTTCATGAGTGTCCTGCTGGTCTGCGGCCGGGCCACCCGTCCCA
>NZ_LMCH01000008.1:0-194800 GCF_001623095.1 Pseudovibrio sp. Ad5
GCAGAACTATTCAAAACCGACGCTTGCGCTACCACGCACAAGCCGCTTAACATCAACACGCAATTGGGCCAGACACTCCACTAATCGAAAGCCAATTTTGTCCAACTATCTTTGACGACGGACAGTTTGTTTGCAAACATGCCGGTGTAGTCTCTACGGCCATGAATATGATTTTTTCTACCTCAGCCTCATCCGAAAAGCATGGGCTAAACACCAGCACATGAAAGCAGTCACCGCCGAACAAACCGGAGGTTGTTCGATCAGCTACATCACCATGTGCGCGCCAAACTTACTCTGCTCTCAAAACCGTCGCACAGCTATTAGGCAGGTCGGCAACAGCAAGCGGAGGCTTTGGCTTGCGTGGTTTTGGTTTCTCACCTGGTTTCGGCTTCTTAGGAACCCAGGGGGTATCAGAAAGCCAATAGGTCAGCTCCTTACCGCAGCCATCACCAGCAGGTGGCACGGCCTGATTTTTACACTGTGTGCTGCCGTCTGGGCAGGCCATCCGCACGTGGAAGTGATAGTGGTGTCCCCACCAGGGCCGTACTTTGCGCAACCAGTCGCGATCAGCACTCTCAAACTCACACAGTGCTTTCTTGATTGTCGGATTTACAAAGATGCGAGCCACACTAGCGTCCTGGGCAGCGCGGCGGATTAGCTTCGCATGGGCATCCGTCCAGCGTTTCGGGTTGACGCGGCGGTCCGCCCCCGGTTTGCTCAGGTTGCCATTCAGCATGGAAATCGCACTCTCTGACTCGCGTTGCTTGGCGCTGAAGCGTGTGTCTGGCATTTGTCTCAGCCAGATATCAGCATCCAATCCAATCTGATGAGAAGCATGACCCGTCAACATCGGGCCACCGCGCGGCTGCGAAAGATCGCCAACCAGCAAGCCATTCCAACCCAAATCTGGCGCATCAGCAGCCAGACGCTTCAGGAAATCAATGAGAACAGGATGCCCCCAATTGCGGTTACGAGACAGGCGCATGACCTGCCAGTTCTCACCGTCTTCAGGAATAGAGACGGCCCCTGCAACACAACCTCTTGCATAGCTGCCAAAGGAGAGAGGTTTCGTTTTGGCAGGTGTTTTCTTGTGCCCGAAGTGATACTTGGCTGCTCCCGGAAATTCTGGCTGCTTTTTCAGGGCGTCGCGATAATCCTCAGCAGAGAGCGGAGGCTTCGTGTCAGGAAGAGGTACAGCATGAGCACCAGCAGAAAGCAGGCTTACAACAATTCCACCAGCCATTAAGGCAATCGTGCGCTGATGACCTCTCAACCCAAACATGATCCCTCCGATGGATCCACGGCTATAGCGTGAATCACTTTCACTATTCATCCTAGTGGTTGTAGCAGGGGCGGAAGGATTGTGAAGCCTAAAAGCCGGGGCCATCCTGCCTTTCTTCCATGATGTCGGCCAGTTTGTCCAGCTCATCTCCGTGGCCGGAAAGGAGGTCATCTGCAATGCGGTTGAGCTGAAGCACTTCGCCCGGACGCACGCTATAAATGTCGCTGCCAAAGTGTGGAAGATCAGCGTTGAGGCGAATGTACTCAATCCCCGGCATGTCTTTAAACAGCACGTCAGCATACTGTCCCGTGGAGGCCGTTTGCCCATGCATGTAGCTGGAGAGCAGGGGCGTACCTTCTTCTGGAGAAAGCCATCCACTGGTGCCCCAGTTCACTGCCTGATTAAAGCTATGCTTCTCTTCAACCGGATTACCTGAGCCAAGCGAGAGAATAATGATGTCTTTAGGCGCCCATCCATGACGACGCGCCTCTGCATAGGCTGCAAGTACTGGGTCATTCAGGAAGCCGGCAGCGTCAATCATGATTTCTTCATCGCCAGTTGTCAGGTTCTCAACGCGGGCTGGTTCAAACCACGATGGGGAGGAGGTCGTTGCCCGCACAGCCTGCCAGAAATAATAATCATCCCGCCCGGTTGTGTTGTTGCTCATGGAAACAACACGGCGGTTTTTCAGGTCATACGCAGTCAGCAGAATAGCCGTCATACTGCAGGAAAGTGCACTCCAGCCAATATGCTGCTTGATAGCTTGCTCAATGGGCCGTTCCTGAATGCCCTTATTGAACTGCCCGAAAGTATGGTAGAGGCGCCGAGGCAGCCAGTGCCTGCGGTTGTTCATGTAAAGCTCACGGGCTTCGATCTCAAAAAACTCTTGCAGCTCGCTGAGCGTCATCGCTGGCTGGCCGGATTTGTCACGGTCTGGGTTCGGTGCTGTCAGCCCAGCAGCAATCAGGCCACCACTGGATGTTCCGCAGATCAAATCAAAGTATCGGCAAAGAGGAGCGGATTTTCCGCGCTCATATAATTTGGTCTCAAGGCCGCGCAGCAGTCGAATTGGAATAAGGCCGCGCGCTCCGCCACCGTCAATGGAAAGGATAATGCGTTTTCTTTTTTTCATAGACAAACCCGATACAGTGATCTTGTGTTTTAATTTGCTCTTATACGTATCGAGTTTGTCCAAAAATGAGGTGAAGAGATGGCACCTGTACCCGCAGAAATACAAGCACTTGCAATTGCAGTGAATTAAGGGTTAAGCCGCTTCACTCACAAGGGTGAGGGAGGCTGCAACCTTCGCAATTCTGCCACCAAGTGCTTTAGCTGTGTCCTTATCGGCTGTTGGCGGAACAACCTCCGGCCCTTCATCTGCATTGGCCTGTGCCATAACACCCAGCGTGCTGCCCAAACGGTTGAGGTCTTCCTCAGAGCCTTTGCTGCTGTTGTTGCCGGGCATAAGATCCAGCCCAACCCAAATCATGCCATGCTGCGCAGCAAACACGCTCAGCTGTGTCAGTGTGCCAAGTTTATCGCCGCTGCGAGAAGCGGAAACCGTAAACGCTCCAGCGACTTTGTTCACCCAACCGCGCTCCATCCAAACTTTGGAACTGGCATCCATAAAGGCTTTGAACGGTGCACTCGCACTGCCCATATATGTCGGCGAACCAAAGATAAGGGCATCAGCCGCGGCCAGCTTGTCCCAGTTCAAATCATCCAATGTGGCAACAGACATCAGTTCAGCATCCGCACCCACATCCAAGGCACCCTGAAGCACGGCTTCCGCCAGCACCTGAGTGTGGCCATACCCACTATGATAAACGACGATGACCTTGCTCTGCACGCTCATTGCAACTTCCTTTTCCTGCACTGTGAGATCGACAGCCCCTGTCTATTCGGCTAAGTATCATTCGTCTAATGCATGTAAGGTATAATCATTATGCGTCAGGTGAATTTACGCAGTGTAGACCTGAACCTCCTCGTCGTTTTGGAGAAGCTGCTGGAAACGCGGCATGTATCTGTTGCTGCCACACAATTGCACATGAGCCAGCCTGCAGTGAGCCGTGCCTTGCAGCGTCTCCGCGATGCCCTGCAAGATCCCTTGTTGGTGCGCATTGCCGGAGATTATGAGTTGACGGAAAGAGCTATAGAGATCCAAAGGCTGCTCCCGTCCGCTCTGGCAACTATCAAGGATGTGATCGCTAAACCGGAGTTTGACCCCACAACTGCAGAAGAAACCATTCGTTTCTCTGGGCCGGAGTTGGAGTTGAATCTGTATGGCCCTCCACTTCTACGACGGATGAAGCGTGAAGCACCCGGCATGAAATTGGAGATGAAGAGCGACATCCGCAATCAGTTCGAACCGCTGGAAAATGGAAAAGCCCACTTCGTCTTGTCAGGCCAAACCCCAACCACAGCAACAAGCCAGCTTCACTGCTTTTCGCTGGGCCGCTTCAGCTACGTGTGTTTGATGAGCAGGAACCATCCACTTGCAGGCAAGCCCGTCTCATTGGAGGATTACCTCAGTCAGGACCATATCTCGGTCATGATCACCGGGGCGGGGCACAGCATAATTGATGAGAAACTGGCAGTGCTGGGCCACAAAAGAAACGTCGCTGTAAAAATCGGCAGTTTCTTCGCCGCCATGCATTTCTGTGGCCAATCCGACATGCTCTTTTTGGTGCCCTCCATTTTTGACACCCAAATCTACAACGGCCACAACACCGTTCCCTCTCCAGTGCCCGACTTCCTCAAGGACCACCACCAGGAATTCTTCCTCTACTGGCACGAGCGCTACCACCACGACCCAATGATCAAATGGACCCGCGACCTGATGAAAGAAACTACGAAGCAATACCGGTAGCTAAAGTGACGATGTATGCCACGCACTTAAAAACTGCTTGAGAACCTGACAGCAAGATCGCCACTAAGCTGGTCCTGATAACGGGCCGAAAAGACCTTCCCCATGACCTCAACGCGGCTTTGCTCAGTCATATTATAGGCTGCACTTGCTTCGGCAACAAAACGAGCTCTGTTCTTTGAACGATCTGCACCAACAGAAAAATGTGCCAGACCGGGGATATTGGTAGAAGCTGATACCTCAACGTCATCTACAAAGAAGTCCACTTCCCCCTGCAAACCAAAACCGAGTTCCAGTTGCTCGAAAACAGAAAACCGGGAGCGGAGGCCAAAGACACCAGCAGCTGCACTTGTCGAGTTACCGTGAATATAGGCGATGGTGTCCAGCTCTGTTTGCTCGTCATATCCAGCTTGATAGGTGTTCTCCCAATATGCGCCGATATAGGGGGAGATCATGAAATTCTCTGAGAGTTGATGATCTACAATAAGTCGCGCACCCACAGTCCTGCTGCTGAAATGAGTGGAGCCCCTTCCTACCTGTACATCAGTGAAATCTTGCCCACGTGTGACATCTGCATCGCTATAAAGCCATGCCCCATCAAGGCGGGCACGAACAGGCGTATCCTTAGGACCGAGAGGTAACGAACCAATCAAATACTCGGCGAATGCACCGACGCCAATACCGTAGTTCAAGTCCAACGTTGAACCAGTATTCCCTTCTCCATAGGTCCCAACACTTGCACCGAGTTTGAAAGCATCGCTGATGTTGACTGCACCAGTTAAACTACCACCAAAAGCATTGGTCCCCTGAAACAAACTAGTTGCGCCAGCCCGAACACCCAAACAGGCATTGCGGCCCTGCGAAATGTGGCACTCTTCCTCCCTAAGCTTCCTCGCTAAATGACTATTCAGATCCACGGCATTCGCAAATTCATTTGCGACCTCAATGGCAGAAGCTTGCACGTTAGTGAGATCTTGAATAGCTGTGCGATAAATGAAGGCGCTGTACGTGGTTCCATCATATGAGTAGCCGGTAATCGTTGAACCGTCAGCGCTAATGTCAATCGCATGAGTAGCAACAGCCCCTGTCAGTTGGCCGAGATCTTTCATTTCTCCATTTTGCCATCGAAATGCGCGTGTTCTGGCAGCTCCGATTGAGTTGCCGACAACAACACCGCTGCTATCACTTATCCCCAAAGCATAGGAGTAGGAATCTCCGCGAAGAGTCCCCAAACTTTCAACTTTGCCATTGACCCATCTCGTGGCATTGGGAGTGCTACGGTCTCCAGAATGCCCTACGATGATCCGTCCATCAGCACTTACATCTTTTGCATCAGCCTCAACATCCCCTGTGAGAGGATTGAGTTCTTCCATCAGGCCATTTTGCCATCGAAACGCTCCGGAGATCTGGTTTCCTTTATTTAAAGTGCCGACGACTACGGTTCCATCGGCATTTACATTTTCTGCTGCTGCTTCACTAGCGCCCCCAGTCGTACCTAGGTCTTGCATGCTGCCATTTTGCCAAAGAAATGCGCGTGTGAGGCCGCTGGAATTATCTGCGTTGCCCACCACAATCTCTCCAGATGCATTGGTCGCGGTTGCAAATGCCTCGTTTCCTCCAGGAAGGTGCCCAAGGTCCTGTAAGTGACCTCCCTCCCAACGGAATGCATGTACCACACTCGAATTTGAATATTTTATAGAGTTGCCAATAACAACTTGCCCATTAGCGCTGACCCCTGTCGCAAATGAGCTCGAATATCCTGGAAGATTGCCAAGAAGGACAGTGGGGGACTGAGTTGTATTCCAGACAGCTGCGCTAGAGGCCCCTGCCAGGCCCTGTACGCCAACGACTATTGTCCCATCTGCATTGATAGCGTTAGCAAGAGAGAGAGTTACAGAAGGGTCTTGTGGGTGAGGTAGAGAAGTGACCACCTCCAAAGGTGGCCATTGAAGCTGGCTTTGTGCAAGGCTCGTTGTGATGGTAAAAGGTGACCAAAGTAAAGTAAGCGCCAAACCTGCTAGATGAAATTCTGACGAGAAAGGTGAAAAGTGCATGAGCAATAAGAGTCCGAAAAAGCGAGGCTGAATCTTGGCCGCTAATCATCCAAAAGTACCGAGATAGAGAGCACTGCAAATATTTGTTTCATTCACTGATGAGCATAAATTGAAGTCCTGGCAAAAATGAAGTGTCCGACAATTACGGAAAAACTCACAGTTAAGGACTGCCATGAAGCACCAGAGAAAATAGTTCGGAGGTCTTTGGGCTCATTTGACACGATGAAGCAAAAGTAAGCCTCACTCATGTGTTGTCAGTGAAGAGGTAATTTCTTTTATTTATCAACAGTTTAAATTCGTCACACAGAAATTATTGTGCTTTGGCCCAATGAATATAAGTATTGAGTGGAGTCCCCTTGCTCCGATGCAGTTCATTCAGCATTTCACTGGGGCTCATGTCAAACTCGCTTCGAAACACCTTGGAAAATGTCGATAAGTGCTTAAAGCCACACGCCTCAGCGAGCTCTCCAATTTCTTTCCGATTTTGCAGGCGTAGGAGCTGGCGGGCCCGCGCTAACCGCATGGTGCGTAGGTATTTTGCAAAGCCTCCCATCGGATCAAGCAGACGGTAAAGGGTACTTCGCGAAATACCCATCAAGTGGGCAAGATCATCACTGCTCAGGTCAGGGTTAGATAAGTTGTGTCGGAGCAGGCCTTTTGCTTGAAGCCTGCGGAGATGCTGAACTGAACGGGAAAGTGTAGAGCTGGAGTTTTCATTGTCTTGATGTGACACGATCTGTCCGACCAACTCTGCGATGCAATCAACAATGCTGGTGTATTGATCATCTGTAAGTGTGTTGATCTCTGTGCTGAGACTGAGCATCAATTGCCGAATGATTGGCAAGGGAGTAGAATTCCCGCGAAAGATCTGGATAGGGTGGCTACGCTGGGCTGAAATGTAACCACTCAACTTCTCGCGTGGCAGCATCAACTTGCAAAGTTGATAATCTGCGTGATGTGCAGACATGGGCTGTGTAGCATCATAAAAAATCAGATCACCGCTCTGCAGTCCAAAGCTCCCTTTGGAGCATTCAAGTTCGCTTCCTCCGGTATGGCAGTAGAACTGAATGCAATACACATCGATGTTGTCTTGTGCAGTTCGCTTCTCAGTTCGCTCGACATAATAGTGACCACCGGAAATCAGACAAAGGCTGGCATCTGGAAGAAATCGGGCGCTTACAGATGCAGAAAAGTTCTCTACGGGCGGGCAATAGGCTTTGTTCACCACATCCCCGGTAACTGCATGATAGGTTTCTACCCAGTCCCCCCACCGAACGTCTTTTTGCCGATGTAAAGAAATATGATCTGATTTTTTTCGCAAATGAAGATGCTGCCAATACGTTGCAACTGATGGTGGTAGTGTTAACACTTGGAAATCGAGGGAGCAAGTGAGTAGGACGCTCTGCTGAATCGTTTCGGACCTACGCTTCAATCTCCTTTAACTGACCAGAAACTTTGAAGCTCAATGCAAATCTGAGAAGGCATCATTTCGTGAAAAAGAATATTTTGATTGTTGGTGGTACGTCTGGCGTAGGTCTTGAGCTGGCGAAGCATTATGTAAAAGAAGGCCATAATGTTGGGCTTACTGGGCGCCAAAATCCTGAGCTTGAAGGAGCGACCTTTCAAAAATTCTCGATGACAGATGACCCGGTTCAGTTAGCCCTTGACATCGATCAGGTGTTGGACGGCTTCAACAATGTTCATACGCTTATCTACGCCGCAGGTTTCCTTCAACGTGGGCATATTGACGAGCTTGCTGATGATCAACTCGGAACTATGGTCAATGTCGGCCTGCTAGCACCTATGATGCTGATACAGCGCCTGAAAAGAAGATCAGATCATCCTCTTAAGATCATGCTCATCACCTCCAGTTCACAGTATACGCCTCGTGAGCTGGAACCTGCATATTGCGCGACCAAATCTGCGCTGGGAATGCTAGGCGCGTCACTCGTGCGTGACAAAAGCCTCGGCAAAGTTCTTGTCGCAGCACCGTCGGGAATTCGAACGCCATTCTGGGACGATACCGAGGAAGATACAGAGACGATGCTTGATCCGTCCTGGGTATCAGAACAAATTGTCGAGCTTTCCGGTGGTAGCTTTAAATATAAGTTTGCAAAACTGCTGAGGGATCCGGCACGGGTAGAGGTCGTCGAAACTTTGGATGATAATCTGGTAACAATCTAGGCGGTTAGGCAGCTTGCTGACGGGAGGAGCCTTGATGGAACACAACATGATCCTCGTTAAGCCAGACCCGTCTAATCAACAAAGGTTTGCCGAGGCCATCAGAGCTGACTTCTTGGAGAGCGGATACGAGATTGTTGCAGTTAGAAATAGGCAGCTGAGTTCTGCAGAATTTGAAGGCAACTTTATCTGCAAAAGTAGTCAGCACTTAGCGTACATAACCAGTGGTCCAATCGCAGCAATACTTTATCGTGGCCATTCTGCTGTTGGCTTCGGAAGGAACTATAAGTTCCATTTCAGAAAGCAGCACTCAACGGATAAGCTCAAAAACATACTGCACTCGACAGAACCGGGCAATGAATTTGCCGTGCAGTTCGAATTGTTCTTTCCAAACCTGAATATCACCGAGCATCATCAGTTTGCTGATCAGGGCGTCTATTTTAGTAGTTTGAACGAGATACAGTCGGGCGAGCTATCGAGACTTGCCAGCTTCAATCTGATAGCGGCTAATAACGAAGAGGCGAATTCGCGGCAGTTCAGGGAAACATGCAGTCTGAGAAACTGCAGGTATGTTGGATACCGCGAACGCATTCATACCAGCACAGAACTGTTGCGGTATCGAAGGAAAGCAGATTTAAGCGCTAAAGATATGCCTGAAGTGAGGGTCTTGCTTCTGCATGATCTGCAGGAATATTCGCAACATATCAGACACATGAAAGAGACGCATAAGATACACGGAGTGGTGTGCTACAAGCCGAAATTCACACTTCTGGAAACGGAAATGCTACGCACATCGATACTAGAAAACAATTTGTTCTGTGTTGGTGGCAGCTTCGGCGGGCAATCACCCGGTTCGATCAGAGCTTCGCAAGAGTTGGCCGATATGTTTGATGCCCACTTTGAGCGTATCTAAAAAATCTGTCTCTCTCCCCCCCCTACCCATTCGAAACAAACTTTAGCCCCACGATTGCGGCGATGAGCATGGCTATGAAGAAGAGGCGGAGGAAGGTGACTGGTTCTCCAAAGAGGAAGATGCCAAGGATAGCGATGCCAGAGGCACCGATCCCCGTCCACACAGCATAGGCTGTACCAAGCGGTATGGACACCATGGCTTTGGTCAGGAAGTAAAGTGACAGCAAGGCTGTGATGATAAAGGCTATTGTATAGAGCGGTCTGGTAAAGCCGTCAGACAGCTTGAGGCAGACAGCAAAGGTCATTTCAAACAGGCCAGCGATGATGAGCCAGATCCATGCCATTCAGTTGCCTCCAACGCAACGTCTACAGCGTAACCTCTGGTCACCACCAACGGTGCACCAATGAGAATACGCGACGAAACAAAAGCTTGATGCCGTTTGAGCGGTCCACTCCAAATTTGATCACCTACAAGAAACGCGGTTTAAGCCCTCAGTGTAAAGGGCTCTTTCCTTGAGATGGATGGTTTTCTCCACCTTCCACCCATCGACGTGTCGCCTTTGCAATGCGGGCGCCATAGGCAAAGGCTGTATCTCTGTCTGATTGAGGAGGAGCCACTTCTGGCCCTTGATCCATGTTGGCCTGCGCTGCTGCGCCATAATACACGCCAAGGCGATTGAGATCTTCGTCGCTGCCAAAGCTGTAATTATTGCCCGGCGGCATGCCAAGGCTTACCCAGATCATGCCATGCTGGGCTGCAAAGGCTGCCATTTGAAGGAAGACGTTGTGCCGGTCGCCGCTCATGGAACCTGATACGCTGAAACCACCGGCGATCTTGTTGATCCAGCCTTGTTTGTACCAAACGGTTGCAGAGGCATCCATGAAGAATTTGAAGGGGGCAGCAACACCGCCCATGTAGGTAGGGCTTCCAAAAACGATGGCATCAGCAGCTTCCAGAGCGTCCCAGTCCGTATCCTCATAATCGCTGACAGGCACATAAGTGACCGTAGCACCGTTTTCACTGGCGCCACGAGCGACTGCATGTGCCAGTGCCTCGGTATGTCCGTTGGCAGAAAAAAAGGCGATTGCTACCAGAATGTCTTTTGACATGGACCGTTACTCTTCAAAGCCTGTCAGAATTCCGGTCTATTTGGGAGCAAACGCCTTTCAGCTACTCTAAGATAGCTTGGGCAGATTTAGATGTGCTCGATTAAAATTCGTCACGCACATACCTGTTTACCTAGGATTCCTTATAGGCTCCGCTGGAATAATGCAGCTCATAGGAGTGGCTGTAGATTTCCAGAATGTTGCCGAATGGATCTTCCATGTAGATCATGCGGTACGGCTTTTCGCCAGGATAATAGTAGCGCGGCTCCTTCATGCGGCGTTTACCGCCAGCAGCCTCAATCTTGGCGGCCAGACCTTCCACATCCGGGTCCTGAACACAGTAATGGAAGATACCGGTCTTCCAATATTCGAAGTTATTTTCCGGGGTCTCGTTCTGCGCAAACTCAAAAAGCTCCACACCAATGCCATCACTGGTGGAAAGATGAGCAATCTTGAAGCTCTTCCAGCCTTTACCAAACACGTCAGTACACATTTCACCAATCGGACTATCATCTTCAACAATCTCGCTTGGTTCCATGATGATGTACCAGCCCATCACATCACGATAGAACTTCACTGCGGCTTCAACATCCGGAACGGAAAGACCGATGTGAGAGAAACGTCTTGGATAAGGTGCGGACATAACAGACCTCTCTACGCTAAACATTACAGGCGGAATGCCTTGGATACGTTGGATGTAGCAACTCTGTGAGAAAACCAAAAATTATCATTTATTAGTTTTATGATAATTTAATGTTATGTATTCTTGGGCCATGTTGAATTCTCAGTGGCTTAAGACCTTCGTTAAACTAACTGAAACTGGTCATTTCACCCAGACAGCCAATCAGCTTGGCATGACACAGCCGGGTGTAAGCCAGCACCTGAAAAAGCTGGAGCAGCAAATCGGTGCGCCGCTGATCACAAAAATCGGCAAGGGCTTTGAGTTGACGCGGGAAGGAGAGCTTTTACTGGGCTTTGCATTGAAAGCAGAGAGGCAGGAAGCAGACCTTCGCGCCGCCATACAGCAAGACGATCCCAATACCGGTGAAATCCGCATTGCTTGTTCCGGGTCTATGGCGCTTTACCTCTATCCAAAGCTTCTCAAGCAACAGAGCGCCCATCCCGGTTTGCTGCTGAAAGTCGAAGTCGCTCCCAATCATCGCAGCCTCCAACTGTTGCAAAGCAATGAGGTCGATCTCTGCATCGTTACTCAGCAGACTGTTCAGTCCTCACTTGTGCAACACCACATCGGCGATGAACCGCTTTGCCTTGTGGTGCCAGCCGATTTCGAGGGGAACCCATCGGTCTTCGCGGACCTGGAGTCGCTGGGCTTCATCGATCATCCGGATGGACTACACTATGCAGAGCACCTGCTCACGCCAAATTTTCCAGAGATAAGTGCTGTTTCTGCTGACCTTAGAACAACCGGTTACATCAACCAGCTCAGTCAGATCCTTGTACCTGTTGCGCAAGGACTCGGGTACACGGTTTTACCAGAAACCGCCGTTCGCAGTTTTGAGGCACAAGCGAACATCAGAATTGTGGAGCTGAAAGAAGCCGTCAGTGACCCGCTCTATCTGACAGCTAAAAAGCATCGCACTTTGGCAGCGCGTTATGACTGGTTCAGCAAAAAAATCGCAGAACTATGCGGTCAAATGAGCAGCAGTTAGGCTACCATCACAGAAGCCTAACCACAAAATCAGATTAGCGCTGGGCCAGTTCCGCCACAGCAGCAATCATGCGGTCCAGATCTTCCGGGCGAGATAGGCGGTGGTCGCCGTCTTTCACCAGTGTCAGCACCACATCGTCATGGGCCATGCCTTCAACAATGCGCAGCGCATGCTGCCACGGCACTGCATCATCCTTCTGACCTTGCAAAATGATGGTCTTGCAATTGGTGATGATCGGCGCGCCAAGCAAAAGGTTTGTCCTGCCGTCCTCGATCAGATCGCGGGTGATGATGTATGGGCTATCTTCATACTCGGATGGGCGCTCAAAGCGGCCTTTCTCCATAATCTCCTGCTTGATTTCATCGGTAAATTCATGCTTCCACATCAGCTCCTCGGTGAAATCCGGGGCAGGGGCAATCAGCACCATGCCGGAGAGGGTGCCCTCAATGGTCTCGGAGGCTTCATGCAGCGCTTTTGCCAGCAGCAGTGCCATCCAGCCACCCATGGAAGAGCCAACAAAAATGGTCGGTCCTTTACAGAACTGCCTGAACACAGCAACGGCTTCTTCCAACCAAAGAGAGATGGTGCCGTCAACAAACTCACCGCCGGATTCACCGTGACCGGAATAATCCATGCGCGTGCAGGTCAGGCCTTGCTTCTCAGCCCACTCACAAAGCACTTCGGCCTTGGTGCCAAGCATGTCGGATTTGAAACCGGAAAGCCACAGAACACCCGGCGCACCGCGTTCATCATGTCGCACTGCGATCTTCCGTGCACTGTCTCCTTTGCCAACGCTGATGAATTGCGGTAAGTCAGCACTCATTCATAACCTCCAAACACTTATCGGCTTATACTGGCCGGCAATTGTTCGGAAACCTGATTACAGTGCCTCCACAGTTGCCCGCCGGACATTTTGGCGAGCATAGTTGGATCACTCTCAAAAAACATAGAGAAATGTCCAAAGTGCCGACCATTTTGCAAATTGTCCCCGACCTTCAAACCGGCGGAGCCGAGCGCACCACAGTGGATGTCGCAGAGGCGATCGTCAACGAAGGCTGGAATAGCCTTGTGATTTCGCAGGGCGGACGCATGGTCCCCGAGTTGGAAGCAACAGGGGCGGTGCACTTTGAACTGCCAGTGAAGTCCAAGAACCCTTGGACCATGTGGCGTAATTCCTATTTGATTGAGCGTATCTGCCAGCAGAACAGAGTTGATCTGGTGCATGCCCGATCCCGTGCCCCTGCATGGTCGGCCTTGTGGGCTGCCCATCGTCTCAATATTCCTTATGTCACCACCTATCACGGCATCTATAAGGAAACGAACAAGTTCAAGGCGTTCTACAACTCCTCCATGACCCGTGCGGACAAGGTGATCGCGAACTCCAGATTCACAGCGGATCTGGTGGAAAAACGCGACCCGCGCACAAAAGGCAAAACCTCGGTTATCTATCGCGGCCCGGATGTGGAATCCTTCAACCCCGACAATATCAGCGATGAGCGTATCACAGACCTGCGTGCGCGCTGGGGTGTCTCTGACAACCGCCGCGTGGTGATAAACCTTGCTCGCCTGACTGAATGGAAAGGCCAGCGCGTGCTGATTGAAGCAACGCGCCAGTTGATCGAACGTGGCGGCTATGATGACGTGCTTGTGGTTTTGGCGGGCGATGATCAGGGGCGCGAATCCTATCGCCAGTCTTTGGAACTTCAGATTGCAGAATCTGATCTGACAGAACGCGTGCGCATCGTTGGGCACTGCTCAGATGTTCCGGCAGCCCTCGCAATAGCAGATGTTTCTGTTGTTGCTTCCATTGAAGCCGAGGCTTTTGGTCGTGCAGCTGTAGAAGCGCAAGCAGCGGGTGTGCCGATCATCGTCTCCAACATTGGTGCTGTACCGGAAACGGTTCTTGTACCGCCTGTTGTAAAGGCTGAAGAGCGTACTGGTTGGCATTTTGAAAATGGTGATGCTGAAGAACTCTGCGAGTTGATGGCTCAGGCCTTGGATATGAGCGCTGGAGACCGTGCCAAACTCACCAAACGGGCTCATGACCATGTAGAACGGTCATTCACCAAGCAGGCTATGTGTGATGCCACACTAAACGTTTACCGCGAGCTGTTACCAACAGGAAGCTAACTGGTTGTAAATGTCGCGTCAGAACCTACAAAACTAGTGTTGACTTACGTGGCATTTTTCCTGATTCTAGCAATGCAGCGCAATTGATGCCCTTCCCACGCGTTTCTCGACTTGACGAAACAGTCGGAACCAGTCATTGAACTGTTACCAAATATTCGCAAGTTCGGCAGTCTAAAGAGGAGATACTCACATTCGCCGTCCGTTTCGCGCACCGCCACCCACTAAGGAAGGGCCGCGCACCAATAAAGAGATTCGCGTTCGCGAAGTGCAGCTGATCAACACCGAGGGTGACAACCTCGGCCCAACTCCAACCGAAGAAGCCCTCGCAATGGCGGTGGAACAAGGTTTGGACCTGGTCGAAATTGCTCCGAACAGTCAGCCACCTGTTTGTAAGATTCTGGACTATGGTCGCTATAAGTACCAAGCTCAGAAGAAAGCTGCAGAAGCACGCAAAAAACAGAAGATCGTTGAGATCAAAGAAATCAAAATGCGTCCGAACATCGACACTCATGATTATGAAGTGAAGATGCGGAACATGAAGCGCTTCTTTGAAGATGGTGATAAAGTGAAGGTGACACTTCGCTTCCGTGGCCGTGAAATGGCTCACCAGGATCTCGGCATGAAGTTGCTCCTGAAGGTTAAAGCAGAGACTGCGGACATCGCTAAAGTCGAGTCCCATCCAAAGCTTGAAGGCCGCCAGATGATGATGGTGCTCTCACCTATCGCTCGTTAATACGGGTTGGTTGAAGCGCTCCGGCTTTGTTTCCGTGTAGCTACTCAACCGCAGCCCCAGAGAATTTTGAGATTACCCGGCACATTGTGTCGGGTATTTTCGTTTGTACCTGAGAGTGGAGGCTGATTATGAATGACGAGATGAAATTACATCACGAGCGAATGCTAGCGCTTGTTGCCTTCACTGCTTCCTCCTTCCAAACCTTGCATCCTTCTCCATTCGGTGGGGCGATTTATACCGCTGACGGAAGGTTGTTGGCTCAGGCTTATGACAGTGTGATCCGGGAGTGTGACCCGACCTGTCATGGAGAGGTCAATGCCATTCGGCAGGCCAGTAAAATATTGGGCTCTCGCTGGCTTGCCGGTTGCACCATGTACAGCACCTGTGAGCCTTGTGCCATGTGTACCGCCGCAACCATATGGGCTGGCATTGATCAGGTTGTTTTCGGCGCTTTCACCAATGAGGACGCGACCCACTTCTGGCCTCAGGAAATGGATTTGAGAACGAAGGATCTGACAGGTCATATGGTGCAGCGCCCCCAGATCACAGTGATTGAAGGCGTTGAGCGTGAAGCCTGTAAGCTGCTCTTCACGCAGTGTGCAAGCGCGATGAAAAGGCTTGGGATAGAAATCTAAAGCACTTCATGGTCGGCAACATTCTTTGTAGAAAATTATTTGCCGTATAGGCTATTTCATTCGATCAAAAGGCGCCTTAGCCTGGTTTCGATAGGTTTTGAAATTAGGCGATGATAATGCGACAGGTTATTTTCTTAATTAGCTTTAGTTTTGCGCTTGCCTATGGAGTGTATTTTTGCTGGCAAGACCCGTCATTACTGAAAACCGTTGTGAAAACAACTGCTCTCGGAGTTGTTGCTCTTTGGGCTTTTGTAACGCAAGCTCCGCTCCTGCTTGCATTGGCCCTGACGACATCATCAGTTGGAGATGCATCGCTGGCTGTGCCGGGTGAAGTTTGGTTCCTTGTTGGGCTTTGCAGTTTTGCGGTCGCACATGTTTTTTATATCCTCCTGTTCTCTCGAAAAATCAGGCATTTCGATTCCAGGATATTCATAGTGTCAGGAGCTGCTCTCTCAGTTCTGGTGCTGTCAACTGGCTGGTGGTTGCTTCCCTTTACCGGTGATCTCATGATTCCTGTTGCGATCTATATAATTTTGATAGCAACTATGGGAGGGATGGCAGCACAGGTTGGTGGCTGGGTTTTGATAGGCGCTCTCGCCTTCATGATGTCTGACACTTTGTTAGCTATCCAGCTCTTCCGCCTGGACGACATCAGCCCTCTTCAGCTACCAGTTTCAGTAGCACTTTGGACATTTTATTATTGTGGTCAGATGTTGATATTCTTGGCTATCAGCAGAGACCGAGTTCCAGTCAGCAAGTTCTCTTGAAATCTTCTTGCATTCCCCTGCTGGCAGTTTTATAAGGCCTCGTTCAAAGTCGCCCGGCTGTAGTTTGCCTCCTAGGTATTTATAGGAAATCAGGCAGAAATTACAGGGCATGCCGTGGCGGCTTCTGATGCATCCATTGCAAATTTTTGATCAGTTTACTGATCATCACAAGAAAGGACGCAAAATGCCCAAGTTGAAGACGAAGTCTGGAGCTAAAAAACGCTTCAAGCTGACCGCGACTGGCAAAGTTAAGTGTGGCCAGGCTGGCAAACGCCACGGCATGATTAAACGCACGACCAAGTTCATCCGTAACGCACGTGGTACAACCACTCTGTGCGATGCAGATGCACGTATCGTGAAAAAATATCTGCCTTACGGCTAAGCCTTAAAACCTGACACTAGGAGACTACCATGTCACGTGTAAAAAGAGGCGTCACCGCCCACGCTCGTCACAAAAAAGTTATTAAGGCAGCCAAAGGTTACTATGGCCGTCGTAAGAACACCATCCGCGTTGCTAAGCAGGCAGTCGAGAAAGCGGCACAGTACGCTTACCGCGACCGTAAAGCTCGCAAGCGGAACTTCCGTGCACTCTGGATCCAGCGTATCAACGCAGCGACCCGTGAACACGGCATGACCTACGGCCGCTTCATCGATGGCTTGAACAAAGCTGGCATCGAAGTTGACCGTAAGGTTCTTTCTGACCTCGCGATCAATCAGCCAGACGCATTCAAAGCACTGGTTGAAAAGGCGCAGGCTGCTGTAGCTTAATTGCTATAGTAGAAAGCAGAAGCTTTTTTGAAAAAGGCAGGTTCCGAAAGGAGCCTGCTTTTTTTGTGTCTATCTATTGGTGTTCTGAGAGAGTTCGAAGGGAAAATATATTTCCCTCCCGAAGAGATGAGTGCTGGCTGCTGGAAGAACACAGTATGCAGGAAGCACTTGTTGCAAAGTCTACAAAACACCAATACGGGCTGCCTCTCTCGGCCGCCACGTCTTAAGTTTTGCAGATCTAGAAGCAACTATGTTTGTAATGAGAACACTGCTTTCCTTGCCAAAGCCAGCCTGCTATCGAGGCGCAAGGAATGAGATTTTGAGTATGTATTCATTGAGGAAATCATGTCGGCACAAAAGCGAAAAGCACTTTCCGATAAAATTATGGAAGAGTACCCTTATCTAGAAGGGGTCTTGCACGACTCGCACACCGACTTAACTTCTGGATCGTGGGATCTAGTCTCGTACAGCTTTCAAAGCGGGTTTGAAAAGTTGTGGGACGTCGTGAAAGCTGAGCAATCCAATTTCTTGATACTGCCATTGCTCAGCGTATGGCGGCAGAGCATTGAACTCACGGCCAAGTCTTCAATTCTCCAGATAGAAGGTAAGTTCAAAAGCAAACCCGGCCACAATCTCTTGGTTTTGTTTAAAGAGCTAAAGAAAGCGGCTACCGACAAAGGCCTATACATGGACGATGAAATCACCAAGAAGGTGTTCGTGTTGTTTGAAGATGCTCAGTCTGTTGATCCTTTGGCTGATCGATTTCGATATCCAACTGACAATAGGGGCAATAGGCATGTTGGGATCAAGCTCGATCTAGATGAGCTGTTCCAAGCCCATTGGATGATGATCACTTGGTGCGAAGGGTTGGTTGTAGAGCTACAGAAAGAATTAGGAATTGATCACCTATAGGATTACTTGTTGTAAGGTTAACAGGTCAGTTTTAGGCTAAGGTTTCTGATGCTGGAGTGACTGTTCCGGGAAGCAGTGATTTACAGGTGGCACAATAGCTTCATCATGCAGCATAGATACAAAGAAGCCCTCCGGAACTTCTCCCGAAGGGCCCAAGTCTTCACTTCAATGACTTACCCAATCCCACCATTATCATCACGCTTAATGACAATGACGGAAGAGCGTGGCAGCTTGCCGCCGTCTGGCCAGTTACCGCCCGGGTGCTGAATGCCCACAAACATGCTGCGGCGATCAGCAGACCAGGTCAGGCCAGTGACTTCGCTACCGGTTGGTCCGGTCATGAAACGCTGGATCTCTCCTGTTACAGGATCACCAACCAGCATCTGGTTGTTGCCCATTCCGGCAAAATCGCCTTCATTGCTGTCGTTGCCATCTGTCTGGATCCAGACCATGCCCGTCTCATCAAATGCCATACCATCTGGTGAGTTGAACATATTGCCAGCATTGACGTTTGCAGACCCGGCCTTCGGACCTTCGTGAACGGCAGGATTGCCAGCCATCACATAAAGATCCCAGTCAAACGTATCAGCGGCATGATCCTCATTGTGCGGACGCCAGCGCACGATTTGGCCGTATTTGTTGGTCTCGCGTGGGTTCGGCCCGTTGACGGAAGTATCGTCACCACCTGCGTTTGGCTTCACGCCGCGGTTCTTGTTGTTGGTCAGACAACAATAAGCTTCTACTGCATTAGGATTGGCAGAAATCCATTCCGGGCGATCCATGGTGGTCGCGCCAACAGCAGAGCCGGCAATACGGCTGAAGATCGCGATGCTCGCCGCGTCCATACCAGTGGTCACTGGGGTTAGCGCCAACCACTCACCTGTCTGGTCATCGTTGAACCTGGCAACATAGAGCGTACCCTCATCGAGTAAGCCATCAGTTGGCTGCCCTGGAGCGTAAACGCCGTTGGAGACAAAGCGGTACATGAACTCACCGCGCTCATCATCCCCCATGTAAACGACCACGCGGCCATCTGGTGCCAAAACAGCTTCTGCATTCTCATGCTTGAAGCGGCCCAGAGCAGTGTGTTTCACCGGTGTTGAGGTTGGGTCTGTTGGGTCGATCTCTACAATCCAGCCAGCACGATGCGGTTCGTTCGGGTTCTTCGCAATGTCAAAGCGCTCATCGAACTTATGGTAGTCATAGTTGAAACCCGTCTCGTTGATGCCATAGCGCTTATAGCCAGCATCAACACCGTCCAGACGTGCCGCAGGAGCAGCCTCAGTCGCGCCAAAGTACCCGTTGAAGTTCTCTTCGCAAGTCAGGTACGTGCCCCACGGTGTTTTGCCGGAACCACAGTTGTTGAAGGTGCCAAGCGATTGCGTACCGGAAGGGTCAGCTGCTGTCTGCAGCAAAGGGTGACCAGCAGCAGGGCCTGCCAACGTCATCGGGGTGTTGTGTGTGATGCGGCGGTTGAACGGGCTGTTCTTCACGATAGACCAGCCATTGTCCCCGTCTTCCACTTCAATGACGACCACGCCTTGCAGATGTTGTAGCTTCAGAACATCCTCGGCGCTCTTAGGAGCACCATCTTCGTTCTGGGGCAGGTTTATCTTGCGGTTAGCGTATTCATGGTTGATCGCCAGCAACTGCTTGCTCTGAAACTGGAAGCTTTCCATGCCGTCGGTGTTCTCACCAAACACCTTGTCAGCACCAGCAGCAGAACCACCTGTCTCATGGTTGAAGGCTTCAGCACCATCCACCAGTGCATCACCCCAGCGCGCCAGTATTTCCCAGTTGTAGCCCTCAGGCACATGTACAGTCGCATCAGTGTAAGTTGGGATGGGCTTGAACGCGAAACGTGAAGTAGAAGCTTTGGCTTCAGACATGGAGAGGCTGAGGACACCAGTGCCCATCACAGCTGCGGCGGAACCAAATGCCAACACGCCACCCAGAAACCCGCGGCGTGAAATCGCACGCTCGACAACGCGGTCAAATTCATTTTCTTCAGCACGTGGGAAGTTCTGTTCATCCCATTCATCTGCTGTGAGTTCATTCATAAATTCATTCGTCATTGGAAAAATCCCGTAGAAGAAGGTGAGCGCACACTAGAGCGCTAACATGACATCTTCACGAAGCAATAGGGCGATGAAAATCCTGCAGATGTAATATGAATATCGTATTCAAGTTAAAGTGCATCGCATGTTGGAGTAAGGATCTGTTATGGGTCTTAGAGTTAAGTTGTTGAGGTTCATAGCTATTGTTGGTTTTTATTATTTAATTTTATTGATTACTTAAATTTGATGGGATAATTCTGTCAGAGTGCTGTAGGCGATCAGAAAACTAAGTATTGACGTCTAATGATTTGGTGTCGCAAGTAAATTTCGGGAATGCTTCAAACCAAGCAGGCAAGCTTTCAACTGTTTCCAAGAGCCTTGTGAAAACCGCGTAAAACTATGCTTCACAGCGGTTCAATCACCTTTTGCAAACAGATGGAGTGGGTGTCATTGTACCCCTGTCCTTCATAGAAGCTGACAGCCTGCGCGTTATCACCACGCACGAGCAGCTGGACCTTCCAAATACCTCGAGCCCGCAACCACTCTTCTGCTGCTGCCGTGATTGCCTTGCCAATCCCTTTCCCCTGATGGTCCGGGTGTGTACTCACATAATAGAACCAGCCACGATGCCCGTCTTCACCGCACATTATGCTGGCAACAATAGCGCCATCCAACTCACCGATTAAGATCGTAGAGTGTTCGCCTTCCAGTGCTTTTTCGATATCCCGCATCGGATCATTCCATTCACGGAAGACCCCGGCAGCTTTCCAAAGAGCAATAACTGCGTCCTGATCTGATAAGCACATTTCACGACAAATCATATGTACCGCGCATAGTAGTTCGAAAATAGAAAAATAATCACAGGATGTTTTGTAATTATCCTTTTTAATACAGTAGCTTGAAATTGAAAAGAGGAATAATAACAAGGTTAATAATCTATAAGTAAAAATATGAAAATCTTTGCGTGATTGAGAGGTTTTCGATATGGCTTTTTTTAAGCGTAATACACAAATGCTTGCTGAAACCGCTGCAAACGACCAAGGAGAAGTAATCGGTCAGTCTGCAGTGGTGGAATTTGCAGAACCTAAGAATTCCATTGATAGCGCACACTTGTTTGGCGAATTGGATGCGCTCGCGTTGGACATGGCATCAGCTGCGGGAGAGCTGGACGCCGTGAATAACACTGCAGGCGCTTTGAGAATGGCCATGGAAAGCCTCCAGGACGCGTCTGGGCGCGTTGTCGAAAGTAACCGTGAAGTCAGTGCCGCAGTTGAACAAACTGCTGAGCAGACGTCTAACGCCCGCGATACTATGTCTAAGTCTCAGGAGGTGGTGACCGACGCGCTCGCCAATATCAATAGCCTGTCGACAGCCATCAGCAGCATCAACAGGCAGTTGGAAGGTCTTCAGGCCTCATTTGCCAACGTTCGCCAGTTCTCCAGCTCCATTGATGCCATTGCCCGGCAAACTAATTTGCTGGCACTCAACGCAACCATTGAAGCAGCCCGTGCCGGTGAAGCAGGGAAAGGCTTTGCTGTCGTAGCCAGTGAAGTAAAGGCTCTTGCAACGCAAACGACTGTTGCGACGGAGCAGATCGACCAGACCATTCTCCAACTCGGCAAAGAAGCGGACACCCTGGTCGATTTAGGTAAGGGCGCGCTTAGCACAGTCGGAACTGCTGAGAACAGCACACAATCCATCAATGACCTCTTCCATGAACTGGAAGCGATGGTAGATAACATTTCCGCGAATACGGACTCCATACGAACGGCTTGTGCAAACAACGATGCAGATACCGAAGAGCTTCTGCGCAACCGTGATGAAGTGATCGGTGTTGTCTCAACAAATGCGGAAAGCATCGAACAGGTCTCGGGCCAGATGCTGGGAACCTCTCAGACCGCCGACGCGCTTCTCGCCGAAGTGGCTGTCGAACATGGCGACAACCTCAATCAGCAGATGATCGAAGTAGCAAAAGAGACCGCTGGCAAGACCATGGAAGCGTTTGAAGCTGAAGTGGACGCAGGTCGAATCTCAGTGAATGATCTCTTCGATTTCAACTACACGCCAATTGAAGGCTCCAATCCAGCTCAGTTCATGGCGCTTTTCACCCAAATGACCGACCGGGTGCTTCCAGCTATTCAGGAACCTGTCAAAGATCTCGATGACCACATCGTCTTTTGCGCAGCGCTAGATAAGAACGCTTATCTGCCAACACACAGCAAAGACTATTCAAAACCGCAAGGCAATGACCCGCTCTGGAATGCAGCAAACTGCCGTAACCGCAGAATGTTCGATGATCATGCTGGCCTGAACGCAAGCAAGAACACCAAGGAATACAGCCTGCAAACGTATCGCCGAGATATGGGGGGCGGCAAAGTAATGATGATCAAACTGGTCTCAGCCCCAATCTGGGTCAAAGGCCGCCACTGGGGCAACACCCTCATCGCATTCAATACTTGATGTTCAGAGCCCCAAAAAACAAAAGGCCCCACACTCATCCCTCATAGCGAGGGGAGAGTGTAGGGCCGTGGTGAAACAGCGTCTTCCCTTGAATTGGGAGGGGCTTACAGCTCGCCGCGGATCACGTAACGAAGCAGATCAACCACCTGGTCAGGGTCTTCGGCAACAGCAAGGGCTGCTGCATCCACTTCTTTCAATGGGTGCGTCAGAGCTGGTTCGTGCAACACGATGATGCTCTTGCCCAATGCTGAGGCGAACCCTGCATCGAAGGCTGCGTTCCATTGCCGGTACTTGTCGCCAAAGCGAACCACAACGATATCGGCCTCAGAGAGCAGCGTGCGAGTGCGTATTGCATTCACCTTTGCCCCCTTGTGATCTCGCCAGAAGTTGTTTTCTTCCGGGCCTAGAATTTCGACACCGCAATCATCACTGGCTTCGTGATCGGTCACTGCGCTGTCAAAATGAACAGGTAGGCCAGCATCAGCCGCACCATGTTCAATACGCTCTCTCCAGTCGGTGTGGATCTCACCTGAAAGATAAACACGCCACGTTTTCATCGGCTCGCCTTCCCCTAAGAATCTGCATTTGCCTGCAAATTTTAAGAGGGGTTGTAGCTCGGTTCAAGGTCAAGCAGCTTATTGGTGACTTCTTTTCGGACACGATCGCGTTGGCGCTCGCGAGAGAATAGCCTGTTTTGTGCAAGGAGTAGATCCGCACGAGCCAGATACGAGTCGGTCCGGGCGGCATCAGCAGCTTTTCGGCAGGCCTTGCCTTCCTTGCCAGACTTACAATCTTCGCCGCGTGCTTCTTCTTCAAGCCGGTCTATACGGCGTTGAATTTCCCAGACTGCTTCCTGAGCTTCACTGGCAGTCTCATTGACTGAATAAAGCTGGTTGCCCAGGGAGTAGCCAACTTTGAAGCTCTCTTCTGTGGCGATTGGGCATACACCACGATAGCTCTTACCCTCACGGCCCTGCTCAAAGCCAGAAATTGGCGTACAGTAGCTTTGCAGGCCAATGGTGCGTCCAGCCATATACGCACTCACATCCGGTGTGACGCCGTATTTGCCGCAAACTTTTGTATGTTCATTCAGCTTGTCAGAGGTGTAACCAGCGCGCCCATCAACAACACCAATGCCCTGCCAGTCGCCGACCTTGCAATCTTCCTCAGAAAGGGAGGCGCAACCACTCAGCGCCAGCCCAAGTCCAACAACAGTAAATAGTACCCGCATCCCCAACATGCCTTCCCTAAAGCCCAATCGCCTTTGTAGTGCCCCGCACATCTGATTGGACAAAAATTGAATCTATGAAACCCAGATACGAGACTTAACCTGAACGCTTGCTGAATACAAATGTTCGCTATATGTTCTCTTTAAGGAATCGCATAGCTCTCGATTCGAGGGGCCATCTCATTTCAGTAGGTATTGGAAAGTCAGATGACGAAGACCATTGAATTTAAAGGGCGCTGCCTGTGTGGCGCGGTCACTTTTGAAGGTGAAGCGCCGAATGAACCGGTCAGCAGCTGCCATTGCAAGCAATGCCGTCAGTGGGGCAGCGGCCCGTTTGAGGCATTCAGCTTGCCGCTGGCAGATCTGAAGTTCATCTCTGGCGAAGATGCCGTCAAATACTATGAATCCTCTGAGTTTGCCCGCCGCGGCTTCTGTTCAAAATGCGGATCAAACCTGTTTTGGCATGCAGACCGCCATCCTCAATGGAAAGACCGAATTGCGATTGCCGTGGGTACGTTAGAGCAGCCAACAGGCCTCACAGCAGGCAATCATATCTTCTGTGCCACAAAGGGTGACTACTACGAGATTGAAGATGGTCGCCCTCAATATGCCTACGAAGATTGATGAGGAAATTGATCTTATCCCAAACCGTGGCTCTCGGCTAAGGTTACCCAACAAGCTCTAAGGGAGAGAGATATGTCTGACTTGCGGATTTATAAAGCGAAATGCCTTTGTGGCGAAGTCTCATTCAAGGCTGAAGCGCCCCAGAAAGATATTGGTTTATGTCACTGCACAATGTGCCGTCGTTGGAACAGCGGACCGTTCCATGCAATCGCGATTCCGTTTGATGCTTTGAAGGTCGAGAGCGGAGAAGAGAACATCTCATATTACCGCTCCTCTGATTACGCGAAGCGCGCATTTTGCAACAACTGCGGCAGCAGCCTGTTTTATCACGGAGACAAAATACCCGAGATTGCTCATGAAGTTTACTTCAGCGCTGGGCTTCTGGAAGAACCGACAGGCTCGAAACTGGCAGGTCACATCTTCTGCGCCAGCAAAGGCGATTACTACGAGATAGAAGGAGACCTGCCTCAACACGAAACAGTATAAAAATCCGCTCTGCGGTCAAAACCGGTGCAAGGTGAGCGGTTGGATCAAGGCGTGTTCTTCACACGCTCTAGCTCCAGCCGTTCTCCCACATATAATCCAACGCTTCCCGGTAGTTCGGGAATTTGAATTTATACCCCAAAGCGCCTTTCAGCTTGGCATTGCTCGCGCGTTTCACTTCGCCGTAAAACGAAATCGCCATAGGTGAAAGATCAGCATCTTCAAAGGCGATTGCTGGCGGTGGCTCCACCCCCATCAGACGAGCAGCATATTCCACCACATCTTCTGGCGGACACGGCGCATCATCACACACGTTGAAAATACCGGAGGCGTTGTCTTCAAACGCATGCTGGACAGCACCAGCAATATCACTCACGTGAATACGGTTAAAAACCTGACCTTCTTTGATAATCCGGCGTGCTTTACCTTTGTCCAGATTGCAAAGCGCATTCTGGCCACGGCCATAAATGCCGGCAAGGCGCAAAATGCTGACTGGAATGTTGGTTTCTTCTGAGAATGCAAGCCACTCGTGCTCGGCTTCCAGACGCTGCTTGGAGCGTTTGGAGGTTGGATTGCACTCCGCTGTTTCTGTCACCCAACGACCTCCGTGGTCGCCATATACCCCGATGGTCGAGAGATAGCAGACCGCCGTTGGCTTTGCTTTCGCAACTGCGTCACGCGCAGCATTCAGCAGAGGATCACCATCGTCCGTTGGAGCGGCAGAAACCAGAATATGAGTTGCAGTGGCAATAGCCTCCAACAGCTCATCGCTTGCTGTTTGTCCGTCAAAGAGGATCGGCTGAACCCCTTTGGACCGCAGTTCCTCCATTTTCTCAGGAGAGCGGGTCGTTCCGCCAATCCAGGAAAACTCGGTCCCGTACATTTTCACAAAGTGGCGAGCTGAATATCCAGCTCCCAAAATCAACAAGCGCATTCCAAGCCCCCCGGCTTACGTTTACAGCTTCAGATAGTTCCTGCGCACTTCATAAAGCATCACAGCCGTTGCAACAGCCAGGTTCATTGAATCAGCCTGCCCCGCCTGCGGAATTTTCACCAGATCAGAGCAGGTATCAGCCAGTTTATCACTCAGGCCAGCCTGCTCATTGCCCATCAACAAAATGACAGGTTCTTTATAATCTACAGCACGATAGTCCTTTGTGCCCCGCAAATGGGTGCCAACCACAGGTCCGGACCAGCTCTTGCGGAATTCAACGAACTCATCAGCAGTACAACGCACAAGTGGCATATGGAACAGAGAGCCCATTGTCGCACGTACAGTCTCAACAGCAAATGGATCAGTTGTTTCGTCAATCAGAATAACACCAGTCGCACCAACCGCATCGCCGGTGCGGATAATGGTTCCCAGATTACCGGGATCGCGGACACGATCGAGCGCGATCCACGTCGTGGCACTTTTCGGGTCAATGTCACTCAGCTTCATAGTTTGCTGTTCGTAAACACCAACCACCATCTGCGGGTTGTCACGGCGGGTGATCGCACCAAGCACAGCCGTGTTCACCTCAAGAATGAGGGCGCCACGGGCTTTTGCTTTCGCAGCCGCTTCTAGCGCAATCTTGTTCTCACGAGCTTCAGGACCAAGCGCCAGATATCGCACACCCCAGCCTGCTTCCAATGCATCGGTTGCCAGTTTCAGGCCTTCAGCAACGAACAATCCGGACTGTTTGCGATTCTTGCGCTGAGCAACAAGGCCTTTAATTTCCTTCACAATCGGATTGGAATGTGAGGTGATCTGCTTTACTGCACCGGCACGGTGATTATCTCTGGTTTCCATCGGGTTATGCTCCCTCAGCCTTATTGTTTTCAGGTGCGCTCCACCGGCTGAATAGGGAGGTTGAGAGCAATCGTGGTCCATCAAGTTCGCGAATAGCCAGCTCACCGGATTCAATCGTGCCCGGCAAACCATCAAGGCATTCACGCATCAACTCATGAGAAGACAGGAAGCTGGCGCGGATGGCGTAGCTGGACATCAGCAGGAACTGCGCATTGGGCGAGAGCAGCTTTCGCACGCACGCCAACATGTGCGGTACGCTCTCAAAGAAGTCCCAGACCTCTCCATTCGGCCCGCGGCCATATTTCGGCGGGTCGAGGATAATGCCGTCATAGGTGTTTCCGCGGCGCACTTCCCGCTCTACAAACTTCATGGCGTCATCACAGATCCAGCGAATTGGCTTATCTCCAAGGCCGGATAACTCCTGATTCTCACGTGCCCAGACAATGGCCTTTTTAGAAGCATCAACATGAGTGACTTGCGCGCCAAGAGCAGCAGGCAGCAGCGAAGCCATTCCTGTGTATCCAAACAGGTTGAGAACTTTGAGCGGACGATCTGCTTTTTTGATCTGCTCGCCAACCCAGTCCCAGTGTGCAGCCTGTTCAGGAAACACGCCCACATGACGGAAAGACATGAACTGGCCGTTGAAAGTGGCTGGGCCGTATTTCATCTGCCAGATCTCATCAACCTGATTTGCAAACTTCCAGCGACCTGGGCCTTCTTCTTCAACGTCACCGGTAAAGATAGCGTCTGCGCTTTTCCATTCGCTTTCTGGCAGGCGAGGGGCCCCCATAGCCTGCGCTTCAGGGCGGATCAGCTTATAGCGGCCATAGCGCTCAAGCTTTTGGCCGTGTCCCATATCCAGCAGGGCATAATCGTCCCAACCGTTCATTTCCACCATCACAGGCAAAACGCTGGCAGGGGTGGTGAAGCGGGCAGATGTTGGCTTATGTTCGCGTACAATGGGCTCAACAACCGTGGTGGCTGGAGCGCTGCGCGTTTGGTCTCGCCGGATCGGGCGCGTTGCTGCTGCGCTATCTTTCTTGCCACCACGAGTGTCGCGGGGATTGCGCGCCTCTCTCTGGTCCCGATTATCTCGGGTATCGCGTTTGGCAGAAAAACCACGCTTCGGACCGTTGTCCTTCCGTGCTCCGCCTTTTTTGGATTGCGCATTGCCGGTTCGTGGAGCGCCGCCTTTGGGTGATTTGCTCAAGGATGTTGCCTTTGATTTTCTGCGCACAAACGCGAGACAAAGCCTCACGCTGAATTCGTTTATTTAATGAAAAGGCATTAAGGCGATGCGGGCCTCGGGTCAACGCTTTAGCGCAAAACAAGCTCTTTACCGTTAAGTGAGTATCCACAGCGTGGGAACACCAGCATAATGCAGGACGTATAAAACGTCGTTGTGTTCTGAAAAGAAGTTTTGAGCATCCATGACAATTTTAACACGAGAGGTACTTGTCTTTTCCCTCGATTTAAGTCCAATCTACATGACGTGGAATGCAAAAGTGACCTTAAGGCGTGGAGCCTACCTAAAGGAAGCACTGAAAAGAACGAGGGGGCCAATCCATGGAAATGTCTGGAGAGCAGCAAATACCTGCGAGTCAGGAAAAGGTTTGGGAAGCTCTCAACGATCCTGAATTGCTGAAAAAGTGTATTCCCGGTTGCGATAGCCTGGAAAAAACCTCCGACACTGAGATGTCTGCCACGGTCACAGCAAAAGTGGGACCGGTCAAAGCCAAGTTCAAAGGAGAAGTAACTCTCTCTGATCTGAACCCGCCAAACTCCTACAAAATTTCCGGAGAAGGCAAAGGCGGTGTTGCAGGGTTTGCGAAGGGCTCGGCAGATGTAACCCTGTCAGAGAGTGGGGATGGCACTCTTTTGAGTTATGAGGTTAATGCAAAGGTCGGTGGTAAACTTGCTCAATTGGGAAACCGGTTGATCGATTCAACTGCCAAGAAGATGGCTGAGGAGTTCTTCTCGAATCTGAACAGAGAACTCGGTGGAACTCCGGTAGCAGGCAAGGACGAGCCGCTAGAAGCTGTTGAGTTGGATCAGGGTCTGATCGAGGAAGCCAAGTCTATCGCAAACGAGCATGCCATCGAAGGGTCAGTTGAAGCCATGGCTGATGCTGAACATGCGTTGGAAGATGCAGTCAAAGACGTTGAGGAGAAGGTAGAAGTTGCGGCGGGCAAGGGATTCTTAGGTGGTCCGCTAGGTTGGGGCCTTATGGCTCTGGTTGTTTTGATTGCTCTTTATTGGTTACTTTGAAACTAGGAATTTGGCGGTCGGAGATTGCAAGGCGCGTAGAGGGTGCTTTGTAAGCTAACGGCCCCGCCGAATAACAAGGCCAATGGCCTAAATTACAACCAACTGCCTTGATAGGACGGGAGATCCTGACCAAGGCTGTTGGCTTCATAGTCTGCGGACGCGAAATTGCAGGCTTTTTTGAGGGAGGAAAACCATGACGACTGTCTCTATGACGGTGAATGGAAAGCAGATTTCTGGTGAGGTCGAAGACCGCACTCTTTTGTCTACATTTCTGCGCGAAAATCAGGGACTGACCGGAACACACATCGGCTGTGACACCTCACAGTGTGGTGCATGTCTCGTGCACATGGACGGTAAAGCAGTGAAGTCCTGCAGTATGCTTGCTGTTCAGGCAACTGGTTCTGCTGTCACCACAATTGAAGGCGTTTCCCAAAATGGCCAACTGCACATCATGCAGAAAGCCTTCAAGGAAAACCACGGTCTTCAGTGCGGTTTCTGCACCCCTGGCATGATCATGTCCGCAATCGATATGATTGATCGCCTGGGTACAGATCTCGACGAGAAAACAATCCGCCATGAGCTGGAAGGCAACATTTGTCGCTGCACCGGCTACCACAACATCGTCAAGGCAATCAAAGCCGCAGCTGACGAAATGGCCGAAGTTCTCGAAGCCGCAGAATAATTCGGAAATTCAACTGATCATTGATCCAGCTGCACCTTATTTCAGGTGCGTTGCACTGCTGGAGCCTATGAACAGTTGCTGAAGTCAACCTTCCGGGAGGGGATGGAAATGACAGCAGAAGGAATCGGCGCACGAGTGCTGCGCAAAGAAGACAAAAGATTTATTACCGGAAATGGCCGCTACACGGACGACATGACCATGCAACGCATGGGTCACGCCGCTTTCGTTCGCTCAACACACGCTCATGCTCGCATCAAGTCCATCAACACAGATGATGCGATGAAAATGCCGGGTGTTGATGCGGTTTTAAACGGGCATCAGCTGGTCGCAGACGGCATCGGCAACATCATTTGCGGATGGATGATCCATTCCAAAGATGGTTCTCCAATGAACATGGGCGCTTACCGTGCTTTGGAGTCGGAAACAGTCCGTTATGTCGGTCAGGCCATCGCAGTTGTTGTTGCTGATACTCAGCAGCAGGCACGTGATGCAGCCGAAGCTGTTGTGGTGGAATATGAAGACCTGCCAGCTGTCGTTGACAGTCTTGATGCTCTGAAAGATGGCGCACCACAGCTCCATCCGGAAGCCGCTGGCAACCTCATCTACGATTGGGAGATCGGCGAGGAAGCTCCAACGGATGAAGCGTTTGCAAACGCTACGCACATCACTCGGATGGACATTGACAACAACCGTCTTGTTCCAAATCCGATGGAACCACGCTCTGCTCTGGCGCATTTTGACCCGTCAGAAGAGCACTACACGCTTTACACCACCTCTCAGAACCCGCATGTGGCACGCTTGGTACTCTCCGCGTTCTACAACGTGGCACCTGAGAACAAGCTGCGCGTAGTTGCGCCGGATGTTGGCGGTGGCTTTGGCTCCAAGATCTTCATCTATCCTGAAGAGATTGCTTGTCTTTGGGCAACAAAACGCGTTGGCCGTCCAGTCAAGTGGACCTCCGACCGCACAGAAGCCTTCCTGACAGATGCGCATGGTCGTGATCACCACAGCACCGCAGAGCTGGCTTTGGATGCGAACAACAAAATCACCGGGTTCCGTGTGAAGACAGTCGCCAACCTTGGCGCTTACATGTCTTTGTTCTCATCTTCTGTACCAACCTACCTGTACGCGACGTTGCTGTCGGGCCAGTACAACATTCCAAACATCTACGCGAATGTGAAAGCGGTCTACACCAACACCACTCCGGTGGATGCATATCGCGGTGCAGGACGTCCAGAAGCCACCTATGTGGTTGAGCGCATGATGGAAACGGCTGCAAAAGAAGTTGGCATGGCGCCAGCTGAGTTCCGCCGTATCAACTTTGTGCGCGAGTTCCCGCATCAAACACCAGTGATCATGGCTTATGATGCCGGTGATTACGAAGCCTCTCTTGATGCAGCCATGAAGGCCATCGATTATGATGGTTTTGCTCAGCGTCGCACTCAATCCGAAGCCGCTGGCAAGCTCCGCGGTATTGGCATGTCTTGCTACATTGAGGCATGTGGTATCGCACCATCTCAAGCTGTCGGTTCACTAGGTGCAGGTGTAGGTCTTTGGGAATCTGCTGAGGTTCGTGTGAATGCCGTTGGAACCATTGAGGTTCTGACTGGGTCGCACAGCCATGGTCAGGGCCACGAAACCACATTCGCTCAGTTGGTCTCTGACCGGCTTGGCCTGCCAACGGAGAGCATCTCCATCGTCCATGGTGACACCGACAAAGTGCAGATGGGCATGGGCACATATGGCTCTCGCTCTGGTGCCGTTGGTATGTCTGCGATAGCCAAGGCACTCGACAAGGTCGAAGCGAAGGCGAAGAAGATCGCAGCGCACCTGATGGAAGCATCTGAAGGAGACATCGAAATCGAGAACGGTGAGTTAAAAGTCACCGGAACCGATAAGAAACTCACCTTCACCGAAGTTTCTCTGGCAGCTTATACAGCCCACAACCTGCCGGAAGGCATGGAACCGGGCCTGAAGGAAGGCGCCTTCTACGATCCAACAAACTTCACGTTCCCCGCTGGGTGTTACATCTGTGAGGTCGAAGTTGATCCGGATACGGGCGTTGTCTCCATCGAGAACTTTGTCGCAGCTGATGACTTCGGCACCATCATCAATCCGATGATTGTGGAAGGTCAGGTGCACGGTGGTTTGGTGCAAGGCATCGGGCAGGCCATGCTGGAACACACCCAGTATGACGAAGATGGTCAGCTGCTTACAGCTTCTTACATGGACTACACCATGCCGCGTGCGGATGATGTGCCATCCTTCACGCTGGAAACCACAGTCACTGAATGCCCGGGCAATCCGCTCGGCATGAAGGGCTGCGGAGAGGCTGGCGCGATTGGGTCACCACCTGCTGTCATCAACGCCGTAACGGACGCCCTTGGCATTCGTGACATGAATATGCCTGCCTCGCCAAACCGCGTCTGGCAGCTCATTCAGGACAACGGCATGAAGCAGGCAGCGGAGTAATCAATGGCACAGGCTGGCGCTAAATCGACATTGGATCACAAGTTCATCGCCATCGAACTCAATCAGCGCGCATGGGCTCTCTTAGAAAATGAGAGCCGCTCGCCCGAGGAAAATGACGAGATGCTCCATGTCGCCCACGCCAGCCTTTGGCACTGGCTTCAGGCCGGAACGAAAGTCCATCACCAACGTGGCTTGTGGCTGGTAGGTCGTATCCATGTTCTGCTTGGAAACCGTGAAGCAGCAATGCGTTACGCCCGGCAGACCATGGACCTGACAGAGGTTCATCAAGAGGATATGGCAGACTTTGATCACGCCTATGCCTCTGAACTTCTGGCACGCGCCACATTGCTGGCAGGGGAAGAAGGCGAAGCCTCAGTTCTGTTTGAAAGAGCTGCACGGCTTGGCCAACTGATCCACGGTGAGCAAAATCGCAAGATTTTCTTTTCTGATCTGGAAGCTATTCCGTACCCGAAAACTGAATTGTCTGAACTTAACTCATAGCAACTCTGCCAAAGACCCCTTTAGGGGATGGGAGGCTAAAAATGTACGAGACCAAATATCATCGCGCATCAACAGTGTCAGATGCTGCGGCAATGCTGAAAAATGCTGATGACGGCAAACTGCTTTCTGGTGGTCAGACCTTGATCCCAACCATGAAGCAACGTCTGGCAGCACCCAGTGACTTGATTGATCTGCGCCACATCGGAGAAATTTCCGGCATTGTGAAGCAGGCTGATGGCTCAATCCGCATCGGTGCAGCAACTTGCCATGCAGATGTCGCGGCCAATGAAGATATCAAGGCAGCCCTTCCCGGACTGGCTGATCTGGCTGGCACAATCGGTGATCCGCATGTCCGCCATATGGGTACGATTGGTGGCTCTGTCGCCAACAATGACCCGGCAGCGGATTACCCGGCAGCTTTGTTGGCTCTTGGGGCAACCATCGAGACCAACAAGCGTGAGTTCTCTGCGCAGGACTTCTTTACTGGTATGTTCGAAACAGCGCTGGATGAAGATGAGATCGTGACCGCGGTTGTCTTCCCGGTCGCATCGAACACCGCATATGCAAAGTTCCCCAATCCTGCCTCGCGCTACGCAATGGCTGGTGTCTTTGTAGCAAAGACCGGAGCGGGTGCTCGCGTAGCTGTGACAGGTGCAGGTCAGGATGGTGTTTTCCGCATGCCTGACATGGAGAAAGCTCTGGATGGCAACTGGTCTGCTGATGCTGTTGCTGGCATGGCACCATCTGCTGACAACATGCTCTCAGACCTTCATGGCACCGCTGCCTACCGCGCCAATCTGGTGACGGTCATGGCAAAGCGTGCTGTCGCGGCATCCAGCTAACACATTGAGAGAAGGGGCTTTGTCCCTTCTCCTCATTCCCCTGCTTTTACATAACCAGCCTGGATCGCCCGCTGGAATGTAATCGCTGCGTACTGGTGAACTTTACCCAGATAGGCAAGCAGAGCAGAGAGAAAGGTCGTTAGGCCAACCAGTTCAAACGTCTCTTCCAAAATGTAGAAGATCTTGTAGCCAAGCGCATCATAGCCTTCGCTGCCAGCAAACATGGCTCCCAGCATCTCAAAGCCAATCGCGCCTGCAAGATAAACGCTGCCTGACACAACAAACAGAACAGCGAACCGTCGCGGTAACCTTATGAGAAAGCGCAGATAAACGAGGCCTAGCGTTCCAACCAGAACCACAGCAGGCAGAACCCATGCAAAGTAAAAGGCACCACTCAGGTCAAACGCATTGCGTAGCGGATCGATTGTGACTTCATGGATTGCGATGTTCTCATCAACAGACATATAGAGAAAACCAAAGGCGAGCACCAACCAGTAGGGCCAGTTTTGTGGTTTCTTGGAATGTCGTTCAATGATGCCGATCACAGCAGTTAGACCAGCAATACAGACCATCACCATAGAAGAGAACCATGCGCCGAGGTTGAGTTCTTCATCGAGAGAAATATGCCGCAGGTCTTTCAAAGGGGTTTCAACACCAATGGTGTCAACGAACACCTGTTGAACAATGCCGAGCAGCACGATCAGAAACACCATACCGTACAGAACGACAGGCACCCTTTTTAAGTTGACTGCTGGCATGTGTTTGATCCCCCAACACTTCTTGATGCAACCAGCTAATTAAATCAGAGGATCCATAAAAAAGAGCTAAGAAATATTGCCAATAATTGACGCCCTTCAGCACGCATGCTGGCAACAAAAAAGGGCGCCCAAAGCGCCCCTTTCACGTTTCACATAAGAACGCGTTTATACGTGCTGACCGCCGTTGATATGTATTTCCGCACCTGTCACGTAAGAAGATGGAGCAGAGCACAGGAAGTAGATGGTGTCTGCCACTTCTGTGGTGCTGCCCAAACGGCGCATCGGAATGGTCTCGACGATTTTCTCGGTACCAGGTGAGAGAATCGAAGTATCGATTTCACCCGGAGCAATCGCATTCACACGAACGCCATGCGGCCCAAAGTCAGCAGCCATCTCGCGCGTGAGGGAAGCAAGAGCCGCCTTGGAAGTGGCATAAGCTGTTCCCGCAAACGGATGCACACGGCTCCCGGCGATGGACGTGACGTTAACGACAGAGCCTCTCGCAGCCCTCAGCTCATCAAACAAACCGCGAGCCAGCATAATTGGCGCGAAGAAGTTTACCTGAAACACATCTCGCCATGTTTGCATTGGGGTTGTCAGGGAATCGAGGCGTTGGCCTTCCTCGTCTTTCGGGCTGATACCCGCATTGTTGACAAGGGCATGAAGCATGGAGCCGTTGTCTTTCAGACGCTCTTTGATCTGGAGAACGGCGTTTTCCAGATTATCTGCATCACCCAAGTCCACTTCAATGTGGTCTTCCGGCCCGGATGGCCAAGGGCATTTGTCAGAAAATGGTTGTCTGGAACAGCTAATGACCCGATAACCCGCTGAAGAAAATTTCTTTACGGTTGCGTGGCCGATTCCACGGCTTGCGCCCGTTAAGACGATTGTCTTGCGGAGATCCTTCGTCGTTTGGTTGGTGTTCATAGGGGCTTTGCTCGTGATAGGACTGCAGGAAACTGGAGTATTATTCTCTAGTTTTAAAAGATCTACTGTTTATATAATGCTTTGCAAGCGAAATTGGGAGCCCGAAAGCAACCAACAATGATCATTTGTCACTGCAACGTCATTAATGACAAACAAATAAAACAAGCTGCACGTGAGCTTTGCGAGAATCCTGAGGGGGGAGTCCCCACTCCGGGCGCGGTATTTCGTCACCTTGGGTACAGGCCAAAATGTGGTGGTTGCTTTAAAAGCATCATCGAAGTTGTATACGCTGAGGCTGAACAAGTTAAAGATGACTCTGGACAGTAACTTGGAATTATTCTAAAAAAGGTCAATACCTCAATTTGTCAAGGAGAGAGTGACATGAAGGGTGAACCTAAAGTACTGGAATATCTCAACAAGGCTCTACGCCACGAGCTGACCGCAGTAAATCAATACTGGCTGCACTACCGTCTCCTTGAAGACTGGGGCTTCACAAAGCTTGCAAAAAAAGAACGTGAAGAATCCATTGAGGAAATGGAACACGCCGATAAACTGATCGAGCGTATCATTTTCCTCGAAGGTCACCCGAATCTGCAGACACTCGATCCGCTGCGCATCGGTCAGGACCTCAAGGAATGCCTTGAATGCGATCTGGCAGGTGAATACTCCGCTCGTGCTCTTTACAAAGAAGCACGCGAAGTTTGCCGTGACGAAGGTGATTACGTCACCATGAAGCTTTTTGAAGACCTGATGGCAGACGAAGAAGGTCACATCGACTTCCTCGAAACCCAGCTGGAACTTCTGGAAAAGATTGGCGTCGAGCGCTACGGCCTGCTGCAGGCAACTCCTGCAAACGAAGGCGAATAAGCTTTTCATCTACGAGTTTTAGAAGGCCGGAGAGCGTTATGCTCTTCGGCTTTTTATTTGCGCGGTTTTACCCGGCGCGTAGCTTCTGCATCCAGCGGATTATCCGGCCACGGGTGTTTTGGGTACTGCCCCTTCATATCAGCCTTCACATCCGCCCAGGACCCTTGCCAGAACCCAGGTAGGTCCCTGGTGATCTGAATAGGCCGCTGAGCAGGGGAAAGCAGTTGCAACACCAGCTGAACCTTCCCACCGCAAATGCTTGGGTGCTCCGCAAGGCCAAACAACTCCTGCACCCGAACGGAAAGCATCGGCCCTTGCTCGCCATCATAATCAACCGGAATGCGCGATCCCGTGGGCACGACAAAGTGTGAGGGGGCAAGAGTTTCAAGTTCTGAACTCAACTCCCATGGAACCAGCGTTGCAAGCGCATCGCCCAATGTGCCCGCACTCACTTGAGACAGCGCCGTCTTCCCTGCCAGAAACGGACGCAGCCACTCAAAGTCTGTACTCAGAGCCTTGTCACTCAAATCCGGCCATTCCTTACCTGCCGTCTCGCGCAGATAAGTCACCCGTCCGCGATAGCGTAACTGATCCTTGCTCCATGGCAGACGGGTCGCACCTTTACGGGCAATCTGGTCAAGCAGTGCATCAACAATCGCTTCTGGATCGGGATCAGAGATTTTTTTCTCGTTCAGCACCAGTTTGCCAAGGACCCGCTGCCGGACCGCCTTGATGGCGCCATCTGGCATCAGCTGGACCTGTTCCTTCTCTCGGATGTGAGAGGCAAAGCGGGCTTCGAGTTCATTGAAGGAAAGCGGTGCAGCCAGCAAAATGCGTGCGCGAGCTGCTGTACCGGTCACTTCAGCAATACTCAGAAATTTCTCGGCATAAAGCGCCTCGCTCTCTTCCAGCTGTGCACCACGCCCATTGGCAAGGCGGAAGCTGCCCCGGGCACCACGTTGCTGTGCGATGCGGTCAGGATAAGCAAGGCTCAGAATATCACCGGCATCTTCAAAGTTAGCACGCTCAGAGGAGCGTCCGCCAACAAGCTTCACCCAACGCTTGGCCTGCGCTCGTGCCTCTTTGCCTCGTGGACTCTGGTCTTGCATCAATCGGCGCAAACGATCTCGCAGGTCAGTCGATCGACCGCCTAAACCATGTTCACCAATAATCACGGCAACCAGCGATGCCAGCTCGGCCTGTCCCTCTTGCGAGGCTTGCACCAGCATGTGCCCGAGACGGGGGTGCAGCGGCAGTCCGGCAAGGTCACGCCCAGCTTTGGTCAGTCCGCCATCTGCATCCAGCGCGTCGAGCTCTTCCAGCAGCTCTTTAGCCTCAGACCAGGCAGCAGCAGGCGGCGGTGTCATGAACTTCAGCTGAGCGGGATCAGAAACACCCCAATTGGCGACATCAAGCACAAGTCCGGAAAGATCACTCTCCAAAATCTCTGGCTTTTCAGCAGCAGGAAGGGCCTTCGTCTGCGCTTCTTCCCAAAGTCGATAACAAATGCCCGATTCCACACGGCCCGCGCGCCCCTTGCGCTGTTCCGCTGTCGCACGAGAAACCTTCACGGTCTCAAGACGTGTCAGTCCTGTCTGCGGATCATAACGCGGCACACGAGAAAGACCCGCATCAATCACAATTCGCACGCCCTCAATGGTCAGGGAAGTCTGTGCAATGGCCGTGGTCAGCACCACTTTTCGCTGACCGGGCTTGGCAGGACGAACAGCCAGATCCTGCGCTTTACTATCCAAAGCGCCATAAAGAGGAGCAATGCTCACATCAGCAGCAACGCGTCCTTCCAGCAAGGATTGCGTGCGCTTGATCTCACCCTGACCTGGAAGGAATACAAGCACAGAGCCTGTCTCTTCAGCTAATGCTGAACGAACAGCCCGCGCCACCTGATCTTCCAGCCTTCCACGCGGATCGCGGCCAATGTAGCGCGTCTCAACCGGATACTGCCGGCCTTCACTCTTCAGGATTGGTGCATCATCCAAAAGCTTGGAAACTTCAGCCGCATCCAGCGTCGCGGACATCGGCACAATGCGCAGGTCATCGCGCAACGCTTCCTGAACATCCAAAGCAAGCGCCAGCCCAAGGTCTCCGTCCATGGAGCGCTCGTGGTATTCATCAAAGAGAACTGCAGCCACACCGGAAAGCTCAGGATCATCAAGGATCATGCGGGTGAAGACACCTTCCGTCACCACCTCAATGCGTGTTTTGCCTGAAACCTTGCTGTCCATACGTACGCGGTAACCAACTGTCTCGCCAACGCTCTCACCCAGCGTATGCGCCATTCGTCGCGCAGCAGCACGTGCTGCAAGGCGCCGAGGCTCCAGCACGAGGATCTTACCATCGTCTCGCCATGGAGCATCCAGCAGGGCGAGCGGCACACGGGTCGTCTTACCCGCACCCGGCTCGGCAACAAGAACCGCATTGGTGTTTTGCTCAAGAGCAGAGAGCAAGTCCGGCAGGATCGCTTCGATTGGCAAAGAGGAAGACGTCATGGGCTCCGCGAAAAAGTAGGCGTCAAAAAAGAGGAAGCAGCTCCACAGACCTTAATCTATGCAAAGCTGCTTCCAGTCAATTTGGAATTTAAGCACAAGGCTAATCTGCTGTCTTGGCGTCCTTGCGGTGCCAGCTACGGCCCGTCAGGTCCACAAGATACTCATCAGGTGCACGGGTATAAGCCGCGAGGCCTTCAAGGGCAGGGCTTTTGTGCGTGATGATGTAAGTCGGAATAGACTTCATGATGCCTTCATGCGGAGCTTTGGCCTCAAAAGCAGCCCGAAACTCACCACCATGCAGCCAATGCGAGATCTTCGGCGGAATGCCGCCCGCCAGATACACACCGCCGCGCGCAAGATTGGTGATTGCGAAATCCCCCGCAACACGGCCAAGTGCAGCACTGAACAAGCGCAGCACTTTCTGCGCAACCTCATCACCATCATCTGCCGCCAAAGGCACATCCGATGGCTTCTCATAGGTACGATGCACCCCATCAGCCTGCAGCACAGCCTTAGCAAGGCGCACAAGGCCGGCACCACAGACAACCTGCTCGGCACCAACACGCCCGCCAATGCGCTCGATATACGGCCAGATGCGGTATTCTTCCTCACTCAACGGGCCAAGCTCAACATGGCCGCCTTCGCCGGGAACCGGAATCCACTTTCCGCAGGAGCGGATCATCGCACCAGCACCAAGGCCAGTACCCGGACCAACAACAAACTTGGTCGCGTTCTGCTCAGCCACGCCGCCGCCCACCTGATCCAGATCGACTGGGGAAAGGGATGGCAAGGCAAGCGCCTGTGCCTCAAAGTCGTTGAGAAGAACCACCTGTTCCAGACCAAGCTCTTTGATGAGAGCGGGAGGCTCAATCACCCAACTTGCATTGGTCAGGGCAATCCGGTCGCTGGAAACGGGAGCAGCAACAGCCAGCACCGCAGACCGAGGTGCAGCGTAGCCTTGTTCCAGAACTCCGGCGCGAATGGCATCCTGAATGGTTGCATGCGCCTTCGTACCTTCCTGACCACAAAGCTTGGTAGGCTCATTGGGGCCTTCGATAAGCGCAAAGCGAGCATTCGTGCCGCCGATGTCAGCGACAAGGACCGGGTAGGGTAGGTTTCTTGTAAGCGGAGCAGAGTGCAGCATTTATAAGTTTGACTTTATTGTTGGCTGGAAATTTCTGGTGTTTGCGAGGAAGTGGAAAGCCCCGCCAGGCGTGCAGAGCGCAAAATGATGTCTGCTGTACTGCGGTTCAACGCCATTGGAATATCGTAGACCAACGCCAGACGCATCAATGCTTTCACATCCACATCATGCGGCATTGGGGAGAGGGGATCGACGAAGAAGAAAAGACCATCCAGAGCGCGGTCAGCAATCATTGCGCCAATCTGCTGGTCACCACCAAGCGGGCCGCTTTTCATGCGTTGTACATCCAGAGATGGACATGCCTCCTGAATACGGCCACCCGTTGTCCCCGTCGCAAAGAGCTTATAGTCAGCGAGTTTGCTTTCGTGCAATTTGGCAAACGCGACCATTTCGTCTTTTTTGGCATCGTGGGCGATAAGGGCGAGAGTTCTACGCTCGGTCATTTGGGCTCCGTCAACACGTCGCTGGAGCGCATCCCTGAAAGGTGGTTCCGTTTTTCGGAGAGGGACACGCAGAAACAAAAACTTAGAGCTTGCCTGAAACTGTGCACGGCATGCTCTAAGTCTCTTGGGATTACTTATCCTTTAGCGCGTCTTGACAGGCTTTGAAAGAGTCAACTTGCGCCGTTTGTGCCTGATATTTGAGCGGCGACAAACGGCAGCAGGTCATACACAGGTTTCCGAAACTTTTCGGAGATCGCAGCATCAGTCGAATAAAGAGCACATGACCATATCTCTGCGTGACTTGGCGCGGATGAATTTGGGTTTGTCATCAACAAGACCGGCAATCTCCAGCACAAGTTTCATGCGGATGGCATCACTGAAGCCTTCCTTGGAGCGGACTGGAATCGAAAATGCCCCAGGTCCACCAATGACACAGTCTTCATAGTAATGGTCCAGATGCAGCATGGATTGCCACGAAATGCTCTCTTCCTTCAGCATCAAAGGCAGGCCGTTGACTGTCATACCCTGCGCGATCGCAGCATCACGCGCTTCGGTGACAGCACTGCCCTGATTGTTCGGACCATCGCCGGAGATATCGATGACCTGACGCATGCCGTTGTATTCGTTCGCGATGACCAGATTGACCGCCTGCGTCAGCGCGGAGGAGATGGAAGTGCGCTGCACCCGGCGCAAGGGGGCTTCGGCAATCTTGCCTGCAAACTTACCCGCAGTTGCCTCGTCCGAAATAATGGTCCAGTCCGCAACAACAAAGTGCTCGTCTTTGCCGCCCCACTCCATGTAGGCAACAGCAATGCGACCGATGGGGCCGTATTTGATCGCATCAAGCACCTCGTCAGATGTCAGTGCCGCAACATACCCTTCTCTTTGAATGCGCTGTTCCTCTGGGTCCATGCTTTGAGAAATGTCCACGGCCAGAACCAGTTCAAGGTCGACCTCCTTGGACATATCGAAGTTCAAAGATGCATGAGTATTGGAAGTTGCCAGAATGGGGGTAGAAAACAAGAAACCACCAAGTGCGAATGCGCCCGCAATCGCAGTGAGGGGTTTTGTGCACATGGGCCGCATTTTCAGCCTCCTTTTTTGCAAGGTTCAAGGTGTCCCGGTCACGGACCTCCCCGCCTCAATTTTTTTGTTTTGCTGCAATCGGCACTGAGCTAACGAAAACAGGTTACATCCATAGTATTCCCACGGTCATCCATGAATGTGGAAGACCATTCACTAGCATTGATATATATAGGGTTGTATTAAGCTGGCTCTGCGGAAAATAACTGTTTGATTTGCCAGTAAACGCAATCTGAAGATTTTGCGGCGACAAATGTTGTGCCAGTTAGTGCGTTGAAAATATTTTGTTTATTTTACAAATATTGAGAGTTGATCAAATGTTACATAAAGTTGATTAATTTCTTCATGATCGCTTTGCAAATTTGACCTGAGGCGTGAGTCGTAACCTAAGTAATTTCCGCAAGTACTTGAATTGAAACTATTTGATTTTATTAGTATGGCAAAAACAGTGGTTTAGTTAGCTAGCAATAAGATTCTGCAAATCGCGCAGTTTATTTCCTTGACCTTCCGTTTCACCTAATGCAAATGTGTGTTTGAAATATTTCTCACGTGGTGAAGAAATATTCTTCTCTGATTTGGGGGAGTGCTCAGAAGCTCTGAAACTGAGCATTTCGGTAGGAAAATTGGGAATGGATTCTGGAGGTATTTCCAGAAAGCCATATAGGAATATAAGAGGCTAGACCATGAAGGCAGACGAATGGACCACATCTTTGGCCATTAGGGCCGCTTGGATGTCTTTCATTGGCCGAAGCACTCAGGGAGAGATTGCTGGCCGCCTTGGGGTTTCCCCTGCAAAAGTTCATCGCCTAATAGCACATGCTCAAAAAGAAGGCTTGATAAAATTTCATATCGAAGCCCGGCCTTCTGAATGCGTTGAATTAGAACAATTTCTCTGTAAGCGAATGAATCTGGAAAATTGCTTTATTGCTCCGGATCTTGGCAGCGGTGACGAAACAGACTCTTTCACGGCAGTTTCATCTTTTGCTGGCCAATACCTTCATTCACTTTTTACAACGAATCCACCTAAGCGCATTGGTGTAGGCATGGGGCGCACGCTCCAGTCCACCATCGAGGCAATGCCTCGTGTTCACCTTCCTGAGCTTGAGCTGCTGTCCGTATCCGGCTCGCTCACCCGTCGTCTTTCTGCCAACCCGTATGATGTTGTGCAGCAGCTATGTGCGAAGACGGGCGGTGAAGGTTTCTATCTTCCTGTTCCTTATATTGCTGAAACCAAAGCAGAAAGAGACACCTTTGTCTCTCAGGGCGCTGTTCAGGAGCTGCTCGCAAGAGCTAAGGCCGCAGAACTCTTCATCATCGGCATCGGGTCCGTTGAGAAGGAAGGCCACCTTGTACAACGCAAGCTGATTACCTCTGAAGAACGTGAAGAACTGCTGGAAAGTGGCGCTTGTTCTGACGTGATGGGCCGCTTTGTCGACATTGACGGCAACGAAGTAGCCTGTTCTCTAAACGAAAAAGCAGTTGGTTTGCACTTTGATGACGTCCGCAAGGCGCATGTTGTCGCGATCGTTGGCGGTTACCGCAAGGCGAAAGCAACACTGGCAGCATTGGCGACCGGCATCATCAAGGATCTGATCATCGATGAGGTTTTGGCCAGAGAACTCGCTGGCCTGCTGAAAGAGAACGAGCTCGAAGCAACGACATAAGTTGGGAGTCTGTTCTTCTTAAGGGAGAGTCCTTTCCGCTCTACGGGAAGATATAATAAGGAAGAAACCGTGAAAACCACAACAATCCTCGGTGCAGTTGCTTTAGCAGCAGTCATGACGACTGGAGCTATGGCAGAAACTTTCAAGCCCGCAGTCGTTTATGATTTCGGCGGTCGTAATGACCGGTCTTTCAATGAAGCAGCTTACAAAGGCGCGTTGCAGTTCGAAGAACGCACAGGCATCAAGTTCCGCGATTTTGAGATCCAGAATCCATCTCAGCGTGAACAGGCTCTGCGTAACTTCGCGCGACGTGGTCTCGATCCAATCATCACGATTGGCTTCGCTCAGGCAGCTGCACTGGAGAAAGTTGCTAAGGAATTTCCTGACACGCACTTCGCAATCGTTGATTCCGTTGTAGACCTGCCAAACGTACGTTCCATCGTCTTCAAAGAAGGTGAAGGTTCATTCCTCGTTGGTCTTCTGGCTGCAATGTCAACTGAATCCGACACCATTGGTTTTGTTGGCGGTATGGACATTCCGCTGATCCGCAAGTTTGCATGTGGTTACAAGCAGGGCGCGAAATACGCGAAGCCTGACATTGAAATTATCGAAAACATGACCGGAACCACCGGCGCAGCATGGACTGACCCACTCAAGGGTGGTGAACTTGCTCGTTCACAGTTCGCGCGTGGCGCAGATGTTGTGTTCCACGCAGCAGGCTTGACCGGCACTGGCGTTCTTCAGGCAGCTGCAGATGAAGGCAAGCTGGGTATCGGTGTGGATTCCAACCAGAACCACCTGCATCCTGGTTCTGTTCTGACTTCCATGATCAAAGCAGTAGATGTTGCTGTCGATAAGACGCTGACAGATGCTAAAGAAGGCAAGTGGACTTCAGGTGTTGAAGTTCTCGGCCTTGCTGAGAATGGTGTTTCCTGGTCTTACGACGAGTATAACAAGCCTCTCATCACAGCAGAAATGCAGTCTGCAGTTGAACAGGCAAAGATGGATATTATTTCTGGCAAAGTAGAAGTTCACGATTACATGGTGGATTCTACCTGTCCGTTCTAATCTAATGGAAAGTGCCCGCACTATCTGGTGTGGGCATTTTCGCTTACGGTGGTTCTTCGGAACGACCACTCCTTCCAGACTTTCGGTCTTGAAGGGATTTATGAGGGACTTGCGCCCCTGTAGCCCGAGTAGAGTTTTCAGCCTTTGGGAGCGAAGGTTGAAGGGGAAACGAGGATAACTGCATTGGGATCTGTTCTCTGCTTCTCCTGGGGGTGGGGCAACGCTTTTGAAACGGTGTACTTCGAAAGCAAGAACGAGATTGATGCGCAAGTTATTGATTTGATAGACCAGAAAGGCCGGGCAACAGTGGCTGAAAGCAATGTACCTGCCATCGAGTTAATTGGCGTTAGTAAAAGTTTTGGGCCTGTTCAAGCAAACAAGGACATTGACCTTGTTGTAGGAAAAGGGTCCATTCACGGCATCATTGGGGAGAACGGAGCGGGCAAATCCACCTTGATGTCGATCCTCTACGGTTTTTACCATGCCGATAGCGGAACAATTAAGATCGATGACAAGACAACCACTATTCCTGATTCGAAGAGCGCGATTGCGCAGGGCATCGGTATGGTGCACCAGCATTTTATGCTCGTCGATCCATTCACAGTTCTAGAAAACGTTATTCTTGGCGCTGAGGGCGGCGCACTGTTGAAAGATGGTGTAGCAAACGCACGTCGCGAACTTAAGCGTTTGGCAGACGAATACGACATGACAATTGACCCGGACGCAGTCGTGGGTGAGTTGCCAGTTGGTTTGCAGCAGCGAGTAGAGATCCTGAAGGCTCTGTACCGCGGCGCAGACATTCTCATTCTTGATGAGCCGACTGGTGTTTTGACACCGTCTGAGGCAGATCACCTCTTCCGCATTCTTCGCGTACTGCGCGATCAGGGTAAAACAGTTCTGCTGATCACCCACAAACTGCGTGAGATCATGGATGTAACCGATACGGTGTCCGTGATGCGTCGTGGTGAAATGGTGGCCTCTCGCAAAACTGCTCAAACCTCCATGGAAGAACTGGCTGAACTTATGGTTGGCCGCAGTGTTCTTCTGGAAGTGGACAAGCCTGAAGTCGAAGTTGGCAAGCCTCTCCTCAAAGTGGAAGGCCTCAACGTTCGGGATGATCGCGGCGTGATGCGCGTGAAGGATGTTTCCTTCGAAGTGCGTGCAGGTGAAGTTCTTGGTATCGCAGGCGTTTCCGGCAACGGTCAGTCTGAACTCCTCGCAGCTCTTTCCGGCATCACCCGCGCCGAAAGCGGCAAGATGGAGCTGTCAGGCGAGACGCTGGATCTCTCAGCGGCACATAATGCAGCTGAAATGCGCACCAAGGGAATGAGCCACGTACCTGAAGATCGCCACCGGATGGGGCTGGTCAACAAGTTCGCAGAGTATGAGAACTCCATTCTCGGTTACCATCGCGAACCGAAGTACTCAAAAGGTATGTTCCTCAATAAAGATGCAATCCGTAAGGAAGCTAAGGAACGCATCGAGAAGTACGACATTCGCCCTCCAACCACCGAAATGACAGCTGCAAAGTTCTCTGGCGGTAACCAGCAGAAAATCGTTCTGGCACGTGAAATTGAGTGCAACCCGGACGTTCTTCTGATCGGTCAGCCGACACGCGGTGTTGATATCGGTGCCATTGAGTACATCCACAACCGGATCATGGACATGCGCGCACAGGGCAAAGCTGTCCTTCTTGTATCCGTGGAGCTTGAAGAAATTCGTTCACTCTCCGACCGCATCATTGTCATGTTTGATGGCAACGTGGTTGGTGAACGCGGGCCAGAAGCAACAGAGCAGGATCTTGGTCTTCTCATGGCTGGTGTCAATCAAGAGGCAGCAGAATGATCATGAACTCCCTGTTTAACAACAAAATTTGCTTTGACCTGACATTTGGGGGAACACAGAAATGAGTAAGGGGCAACTTCCTCGTTGGGTTGACTACGGTGTTTTACCGGCCCTCAACCTGCTCGCGGCATTTATCATCTCTGGCTTGGTCGTTGTAGTAATTGGCGAAGATCCATTCGAAGCCGTTAAATGGCTCGTCTGGGGCGCGCTGGGTTACGGTGAAGGCTTTGGCTATACCCTCTACTACGCAACCAACTTTATCTTTACGGGCCTGGCTGTGGCAGTCGCTTTCCACGCTGGTCTGTTTAACATTGGTGGTGAAGGTCAGGCCTATGTCGGCGGCCTGGGTATCGCTCTGGTCTGCCTCGCCATGGACCGCTTTGTGCCATGGTGGGTGACGTTCCCATTCGCGATTATCGGTGGTGCTGTATTCGGTGCAGCCTGGGCATTCATTCCGGGTTACCTGCAGGCAAAGCGTGGCTCTCACATCGTTATTACGACGATCATGTTCAACTTCATCGCATCCGCGTTGATGGTGTACCTGCTGTCTAACATCCTGATCCCTCAGGGTACGATGTCCCCATCCTCTCGTAACTTCGAGGCTGGCGGTCAGCTTCCACTGCTTAGAAACGTCTTCTCAAGCTTCGACTTCGGTCAGTCTCCTGTGAATCTGGCGTTCTTCCTCGCTCTCGCTGTTTGCGTGGTGGTTTGGCTTTTGATCTGGCACACCAAACTTGGCTATGAAATCCGCAGCTTCGGTGCAAACCCGGATGCAGCAGCCTACGCTGGTATCTCCCCGGTTCGCATTACCGTTGTAACCATGCTGATTTCCGGTGCTCTTGCTGGCTTGATGGGCATCAACGTTGTGATGGGTGAGCAGACACGCTTGCTTCTCGACTTCGCAGGTGGTGCAGGCTTCGTTGGTATCGCGGTCGCGCTGATGGGACGAGGGCATCCGATCGGGATTATTCTCGCCTCCATGCTCTTTGGCCTGCTCTATCAGGGCGGCGCAGAGCTGGCGTTCGAAATCCCAACAATCTCACGCGACATGATCGTGGTCATTCAGGCCCTGGTTATTCTCTTCGCTGGTGCTCTTGAGCATATGTTCCGCCCAGCAGTTGTAGCGTTCTTCGATCGCCTCTCATCAAGCACAGCAGAAGCATAGGGAGACGGACATGTTAGACACAATCATTCTTGTTCTCGACAGCACATTCCGCCTGTCAACTCCTCTTCTGTTTGCGTGCCTTGCTGGCCTGTTTTCAGAGCGCTCCGGTATCGTTGATATCGGTCTGGAAGGTAAGATCCTCGGCGCAGCTTTTGCTGCCGCTGCCGCAGCCTACGTCTTCCAAAGCCCGTGGATCGGTCTTCTGGCGGGTATCATGGTTTCCGTTATGCTGGCACTGGTGCACGGTTACGCATCTATCAGTCAGCGCGGCAACCAGGTGGTTTCCGGTGTGGCGATCAACTTCCTTGCAGCTGGTTTGACCGTATTGCTGGGTCAGGCATGGTTCTCTCAAGGTGGACGAACACCGGCTTTGTCTCCGGCAACCCGCTTTGAAAGCCTCACGCTGCCATTCGCCGACACTCTGGCAAACGTGCCTGTGCTGGGTCCGATCTATGCCAATCTGATCTCTGGTCACAACATTTTGGTTTATGCATCTTTCGCTGCCGTACCGTTGACCTGGTGGATCATTTTCCGAACCCGCTTTGGTCTGCGTCTTCGCGCAGTAGGCGAGAACCCTTCCGCAGCTGATACAGCAGGTCTATCAGTAACACTGCTACGTTACCGTGCGACAATCATTTGTGGTATTCTCTGCGGGTTCTCTGGTGCTTACCTGTCTGTTGCTCAGGGCGCCGGATTTATTAAAGATATGAGTGCGGGCAAGGGCTTTATTGCTCTGGCAGCTCTTATCTTTGCAAAGTGGAAGCCAGTGAACGCCATGTTCACCTGCCTTCTCTTTGGTTTCCTAGATGCATTGGCAATCCGTCTTCAGGGCCAGGAAATTCCTGGAATTGGTGAAGTGCCTGTTCAGGTCTTCCAGGCTCTGCCTTACGTGCTGACTGTGGTTCTTCTTGCCGGCTTTATCGGTCGCGCAATCCCACCGAAAGCATCTGGTATCCCATATGTTAAAGAGCGTACATAAGGACAATAATAATGAGCGCATTTGACAAGCTTTTTGAAGAAGCAAAGGCGGCACGAGAAACCGCCTATGCGCCATACTCCAACTTCAAGGTGGGCGCTGCATTGCTCACCTCTGATGGCAAAGTCGTCTCCGGGTGTAACGTCGAAAACGGCGCCTACCCGGAAGGCACCTGTGCTGAAGGCGGAGCAATCGCGGCAATGATCCGCGGTGGCTCCACCAAGATCAACGAAGTTGTAGTGCTGGCAGACGCCGCGCTGTGCACACCATGCGGTGGGTGTCGTCAAAAACTTTCTGAATTTGCAAGCAACAAGCAGATCAAGATCCATGTAGCCAACCTCGAAGGTCTGCGTAAAACCTTCACCATGGAAGAACTGCTGCCTGCTGGCTTTGAATTGAATGAACAGATTGAGGATTGATTATGAGCGGATTTGGTAAGGAATCAGCGGAAATTGTACGCGCTGCTCGCCCAGGTGATTATAAAGTTGGGATGATCCTCGGTTCTGGTCTGGGTTCTCTGGCTGACGAAGTGGAAGACGCGGTTCGCGTGTCTTACAACCGTCTCACCGGTTTCCCTGTTTCTTCTGTTACCGCGCACGCAAGTGAGCTGGTTGCAGGCACTCTGGAAGGTGTCCCGGTTGTTATTTTGTCCGGTCGTGCACACTACTATGAGAGCGGCAACCCATCCGTGATGCGCACTCCGCTTGAGACCCTCAAAGCACTTGGCTGTGACACAATCGTTGCAACCAACGCTGCAGGCTCCCTGCGTGAAAATATCAAGCCGGGTTCTCCAATGCTGATCAATGACCACATCAACTGGTCTGGTCTGAACCCGCTCATCGGCGAAGAAGACGAGAGCCGTTTCCTCGATCTTTCCGCCGCATACGACCCAGAGCTTCGTGAGCAGCTCAAAAAAGCAGCTGCTGAAACTGGTGAAGACCTCGAAGAGGGCGTCTACATGTGGTTCTCCGGCCCGTCTTTCGAGACTCCGGCAGAAATTCGTATGTCTCAGGTGCTCGGTGCTGATGCCGTTGGCATGTCCACCGTACCGGAAGTGATTATGTCTCGCTTCCTCGGCATGCGCGTCGCAGCAATCTCCACCATCACCAATATGGGAGCTGGCCTACAAGCCCACGGCCTCTCTCATGATGAAACCAAGGAAATGGCCCCGCTCGGAGCGGCCAAGATCAAAAAGATTTTGCGTGCCTTCCTCAAAAACATGGCTTGAAGGAAACTGGCAAAATGACCGAAGCATCAACAAAAGAAATAGCAAAGCGTGCTCTAGGACTTATCGATCTAACCAACCTGAATGATGACTGCACTGCAGAAGATGTAGCAGCACTTATTGAGCGCTCAACTACACCTTACGGTCACACTGCAGCCATCTGCATCTGGCCTCGCTTTGTAAAGCAGGCTGCTGAGCTTCTGAAGAACTCTCCAGTTCGCATCGCGACTGTTGTGAACTTCCCTGCTGGTGGTGAAGACACTGCAGCAGTGATCGAAGAAACCAAAAAGGCTGTTGCTGACGGCGCGGACGAAGTTGATCTCGTCATGCCATATCGCGCATTCGCAGAAGGCCGTCGTGGTTTCGCCGAAGACCAGATCAAACAGGTTCGTGGCGCAATTCCTGCTCCAGCACAGCTCAAGGTTATCCTTGAAACCGGTGAGCTGAAGGATCCTCGTTTGATCCACCTGGCTTCTGAAATTGCAATTGCACAGGGCGCAGACTTCATCAAAACCTCAACAGGTAAAGTGGAAGTCAACGCAACTCTCGAAGCTGCGGAAATCATGCTCAACGTACTGCGTGAAACTTCTAAGGAAGATCACCGCGTTGTTGGCTTCAAGCCAGCTGGTGGTGTGCGCACTGTAGAAGAAGCAGCTGAATACCTGAAACTGGCTGACGACTTGATGGGCAGCAACTGGGTATCCTCAGCAACGTTCCGTTTCGGCGCAAGTGGCCTGCTTGATGCAGTGCTCGCTGGCATCGAAGGCCGTGATAACGACACTAAAGAGACCTACTGATATGCTTCCTCAAGAAATCGTTCGTAAGAAACGTGAAGGCGAAGTCCTGACAGCTGAAGAAATTCAGTTCTTTGTAAAGGGCATCACTGATAACAGCGTAACCGAAGGGCAGGTTGCTGCTCTGGCAATGGCCGTGTTCTTTCAGGGTCTCAGTGTTGACGAGCGTGTTGCACTGACACTCGGCATGCGTGACAGCGGTGACGTTCTTGACTGGTCCGACATCGGCGCACCAGTCGTTGACAAGCACTCCACGGGTGGTGTTGGCGACAACGTTTCTCTGATGCTTGCGCCTGCACTTGCTGCAAACGGTGCTGCTGTTCCAATGATCTCCGGTCGCGGCCTCGGCCATACCGGCGGTACTCTGGACAAGCTGGAAACCATTCCGGGCTACTCCGCAAAACCATCCAACGAACTGTTCCGCAAGGTTGTTCGTGAAGTTGGTTGTGCGATCATCGGCCAGACTGGCGACCTCGCACCTGCTGACAAGCGCTTCTATGGTATCCGTGACGTGACCGCGACTGTTGAGAGCATTGATCTCATCACCGCGTCCATCCTCTCCAAGAAGCTGGCGGCTGGCCTTGAAACTCTGGTTCTCGACGTTAAGTGGGGCACTGGCGCATTCATGGCGAACTACGAAGACGCGAAAGCTCTGGCTGAAAGTCTCGTTCTTGTTGCAAACGGTGCAGGTCTTAAAACCACCGCATTGCTCACAGATATGAACGAGTCTCTGGCATCTGCAGCTGGTAACGCGATCGAAGTTCAGAACGCTGTAGACTTCCTGAAAGGCACCCACGTTGACAATCGTCTGTGGGATGTGACCGTTGCAATTGGTGCAGAAGGTCTTGCCAACTCAGGTCTTGCTGACAGCGTTGATGACGGTAAGAAGAAGATGGAAGAAGCCTTCACCTCTGGTAAGGCAGCTGAACTCTTCGGCAAGATGGTCGGCGAACTCGGCGGTCCAAACGACTTCATGGAGAAGCCGGAAGCATACCTTGCAAAGGCTCCGATCCAGCGCGCAATTCATGTGCCAGAAGCATCTTTGGTGACTGGTGTTGATGCACGTGCAGTCGGTCTCGCAGTTGTTGAACTTGGTGGTGGTCGTCGTGCCGCAGCGGACGAAATCGATCCTGCTGTTGGTCTCACAGACATCGCTGGTGTTGGGACTTCCGTGGACAGCGAAACTCCAATCGCTGTCATCCACGCACACACCGAAGATCAGGTAGAGCGTGCAGAGAAAGTTCTGCGTGATGCTTACACCTTTGGTTCTGCAGCGGACGTTAAAGAGTTCGACACAATCCGTGACCGTATTGCGCCTTAATCTGCGCAGCAATAATTAACTGGCAGGACAGCCTCTCACCTCTTTTGAGCAGACAATTATCTGATTGAGAGCTGTCCTCCAAAAACTAAGGAAACGCGAATGCCACGCGCAATTATGTGTGTACTCGACAGCTTCGGTATCGGCGCAGCCGACGACGCTGACAAGTTTGGCGATGTCGGCTCCGACACCCTTGGTCACATTGCCGATGCATGTGCAGAAGGTAAAGGCGATAAAGAAGGTCTGCGCAGCGGTCCTCTCTCCTTGCCAAACATGGATCGTCTTGGACTGGGTGCTGCCGCTCGTGCATCCACTGGTAAAGACATTAAAGGCCTGGATTTCTCCGGCACGCCAGAATCCCATTGGGGTTTTGCTGCTGAAGTTTCCAACGGCAAAGACACACCATCCGGTCACTGGGAAATTGCTGGCGTACCAGTCACATTCGACTGGGGCTACTTCCCGGATGCGAACCCGTCATTCCCTGCTGAGTTGATCGAAAAGATCATCGAAGTTGGTGAACTCCCGGGTGTTCTGTGTCTGACGCACGGTTCTGGCACTGTTGTCATCGAGGAATTCGGTGAAGAGCACGTCAAAACCGGCAAGCCAATCATCTACACTTCTGCAGACAGTGTTCTTCAGATCGCTGCCCACGAAGAGAGCTTTGGCCTTGAGCGCCTGCTGGATCTCTGCGTGAAGTGCCGCACACTGGTAGACGAATACAACATCGGTCGTGTGATTGCCCGTCCGTTTGAGGGCTCTGTTGAAGCAGGCTTTGAGCGGACTGCAAACCGTCGCGACTACTCTGTTTTGCCACCAGCTCCAACTGTTCTGGATCGTCTGGAAGATGCTGGCCGTCAGGTGATTGCTGTCGGCAAGATCTCCGATATTTATGCAGCGCAAGGCATCACCAAACTGCTGAAGGGTGCTGGCAACGATCAGCTCTTTGACCGCACGTTGGAAGCAATGGATCTGGCGAAAGACGGAGACCTTGTGTTCTCCAACTTCGTTGACTTCGACATGCTCTACGGCCACCGCCGTGACGTGCCGGGTTATGCCGCAGCTCTGGAGCATTTCGACAAGCGTCTGCCAGAGATGATTGAAAAGATGAACGACGGCGACCTGCTCATTCTGACTGCCGACCACGGTTGTGACCCAACCTGGAAAGGCACAGACCATACACGTGAGCATGTTCCTGTACTGGCTCTGGTGAAAGGCGAGAAGGGTTCCAACATCGGAAAACGCCCGACTTTCGCTGATATGGGCGAGTCCGTTGCCAAACATCTTGGAATTTCAACTGGCGAAAACGGAAATAGTTTTCTGTAGATCCAGTAGGAAATTTTGAAAATAAGCCGGGCAAGCATTGTTTGCCCGGTTTAGTGTACCGCGATATATTTCTGAATTGCCTATGATTTGCAATTGTTAGAGTGCGTTCCGTTTGTTTGGACACAATCAAACGGCAAGAATTCACTCCAATAAAAATGTTAGAGCATGATGCGTGACTTTAAAGGAACGCGGCATGCTCTGAGGATGCTGGGAGAGGCATCCGTCGTGTTACATGAGAGGGGAATGCAGCATGCAGGCTCGCACGTTTACTGCACAGCAAGATGGAAGCTTAACGCCTGAGATGAAGCAGGCGTTTGAAGAGGACGGCTTCCTCGTTCTTGAAGGATTTGCATCGCCGGAAGAGTGTGATCAGTTGAAAGCACGCATGGCTCACCTGATTGACGAGTTTGACCCGTCAACAGTCGCGTCCGTGTTTGAGACCAATGCGCAGACGCATGCGAAGGACGCTTATTTCCGTGAAAGCGGTGATAAAATCCGTTTCTTCTTCGAGGCAGAAGCATTTGACGAAAATGGTGCTCTGACCAAAGACAAACATCAGGCACTGAACAAAGTCGGCCATGCCCTGCATGACTATGACCCTGTGTTTGAACAGTTTTCACGCTCCCCTAAAATGGAACGCGTGGCCAAAGATATCGGACTGACAGAGCCACTGCTCGCTCAATCCATGTACATCTTCAAACCGCCTCACATCGGCGGAGAAGTAAACAACCATCAAGACTCCACATTCCTCCACACAGCGCCGTTGACCTGCACAGGCTTCTGGTTCGCTTTGGAAGATGCGGATGAAACCAACGGTGGTTTGTATGGCGTTCCAGGTGGTCATCAAGGACCGCTTCGCAAACGCTTCCATTACAACGGCGAAGGCCTTGTGATGGAGACCCTAGACGAAACCCCACTCGAAAAATCTGCAGATGATGCGGCGCCACTTGTTGCCCCGAAAGGGACCCTTGTTATCCTTCATGGACTTGTGCCGCACAAATCTGCTCCGAACCGCTCTGATAAGTCCCGTCATGCCTATGCTGTGCATATGGTAGACGGAACTGCAAAATGGTCGGATGACAACTGGATTGTTCGGGCTAAAGACAAGCCAATGCACGGATTTTAAGAAATGAGACCAAAGCAGAACGTGGTGCCACGCGCCGAACTGCACTGCCACATTGAAGGTGCAGCACCTCCAACGCTCGTAAGAAAGTTGGCAGAGCGCTATGATGTAGACTTGGGTGATCTGTTCGACACCAACGGAGCCTACAGCTGGCATGACTTTACCACCTTTATTCAGCAGTATGATGTTGCAGCATCTCTGTTCCGCCGCCCGGGCGACTATGCAGAACTAGCTGAAACCTACTACAAGATGCTGGCAGCTGAAGGCGTGATCTATGCGGAAGTGTTCATCTCTCCCGATCATGCAATCAAAGCAGGCCTGAGCTACAACTCCTATCTGGAAGGCCTCATAGCCGGTCTGGAACGTGCGAAAGCAGACACAGGCATCGAAGGCCGTCTGGTTCCACTCGGTGTGCGTCATGAAGGAGCTGAGTCCGTTGAAGGCGCAGTCAAGGCTGTCATCGACAACCCACACCCAATGGTAACAGGCTTCGGTCTGGCTGGTGACGAGCGCATTGGCCCGGCAAAGGACTTCGAAAAAGCCTTCGCTATGGCCCGCGAAGCTGGTCTCGGCCTCACAGCCCATGCTGGTGAGTTCGGCGGTGCTGAAAGCGTACGTGACGCACTGGATTACCTGAAGATCACCCGTGTTGGTCATGGTGTGCGTGCAGTAGAAGACGATGCGCTGGTTCAGCGTCTTGTGGACGAGGAAATCACCCTTGAGGTGTGCCCACATTCCAACATTGCACTCGGTGTCTACTCAAACCTGCGCTTCCACCCGGTAAACATGCTGCGTCAGGCAGGTGTGCGTATCACCCTCAACTCCGATGATCCGCCATTCTTCCACACAACGCTTGGCCACGAGTATGTTGAAACATCTCGTGTGTTTGGCTGGACGCGTGACATCCAGAAATCCATCACAAAGAATGCGCTGGAAGCGGCGTTCGTTGATGAGGAAACCCGTGCTGTTCTTCTAAAGCGTTTGGACACTTTAACTGAAGAAGCATGAGTTTTTGCTTGAGTTGAGTGTGCATAAGCAGGAAAACTGGCATAGCCGGGTTTCTTATGCTCAAAACCTCAGAGCATAGATTGCAAAAAGCCCGTACCTTCATAAAAAGGTGCGGGCTTTATAACGTAGATCACTGGGGCACTTTAAGCTTCAGGGCAGACGTTGCATAAGGCCGAATCCGGCAAACCAGAAATACGAGTGCTTTACAGGCCTCAACAGGCAAAACGATAGGAACCGACGAAGATGGAGATGCAAGCATCGCAGGCTTTGTCCTTGCTCAACGCAAAAGCAGTACGTGAACGCTCACATATGCTTTTGGAGCTGGGATTGCAGGGCGAACTTGAGCATTTTGCTGTTGATCTGTCTCACCTTGCAGAAGCTGCCCGCAGAACACTCGCTGCGACCGACAACACCTATCCAGATCGGCAAATTCCGTTTCATGCCCGCTGGCGCCAGTTTGAGACCGGTGGCATAGACCGCTGGGGCATGCTGGCTGGTGCACGGCGCTTTTCTGATGTGCAGGGCATGGGCCGTGCAGCCTGCGATCTGGCAATTGTTTCAGCGCTGCTTGATGCCGCCGCTGGTGAGCACTGGACGTATCGCGAAGCAATCACCAATGAGACCTTCAAGCATTCTGAAGGACTGGCGATTGGTTCACTGGCGATGTTCTCGGCTGGTTTCTTTTCTCACGAGCCGCTGGACCCGCTCAGGGCAGATGCCATCACCTTGTTCCGCCTAGACAAGGATGAACTCGCAGAAGGCTTACAAATCACAGAGAAGAACCAGCTTATCGGGCTGGATGGGCGATTGTCTTTGCTGAACCGTCTGGGAGAGGCTGTTTCTCTCCGCGACGATCTGTTTGGTAAAGAAGATGAGCCACGTCCGGGCGGTCTCTTCGATATCCTCTATGAGGAAGGGCAAAACGGCCCTCTGGATGCAGAACGTATTCTGGAGCTGGTTCTGGATGGATTAGGGCCGATCTGGCCCAATCGTGAGCAGATCGATGGTGTAATCCTCGGGGACACTTGGCGTCATTCCAAGGTCACAACTCAGGACAAAACCACCAATCTTGTCCCTCTTCACAAACTTTCTCAATGGATTGCTTATTCTTTAGTTGAACCTCTGTCGTGGGCTGGTATTGAGATGACAAACATTGATGGTTTGACTGGCCTTGCTGAGCATCGCAATGGCGGATTGTTTTTGGACACGGGCGTGCTGCGCCTGAAAGATCAAAAGCAGTCCCTGAACAAACACGAAGTAAGCAGCGAGCTGGTTGTTGAATGGAGAGCACTCACGATCGCTCTTCTCGATAAGCTCGCGGATTGGATTCGGGCAGATTTGTCTGTCTCCCGGGATCAGCTTCCACTGGCATGTGTGCTGGAAGGTGGGTCTTGGGCTGCAGGACGACAAATTGCCCTTGAAAAACGAGGTGATGGATCTCCACCCCTGATGATTATCAGTGATGGAACCGTTTTTTGATCTATAACCTATCGTCAATTGCACCCGAGAATATCAGGTGCCTAACTAAGACACGCACTGCCATGTACATGCTGACAAAAGGCAGCTGCATATAAAAGACCCGACTGGGTTGAAAAAGAGGAACACGATGTCCGGCGCAACCGTAATCGCACACCCGCTGGTCCAGCATAAGCTGACCCACATGCGGAGAAAAACAACCCCGACGCAGGACTTCCGCCGCTTGCTGCGCGAAATCTCTTTGTTGCTGTGCTACGAAGTAACACGCGATTTGAAGATGACCACCCAGTCCATCGAGACACCAGTTGCTGAAATGGATGCACCGGTTCTGGCTGGTAAAAAGCTTTGCTTCGCCTCCATCCTGCGTGCTGGTAACGGCCTGCTGGAAGGCATGCTTGAGCTGATCCCATCTGCACGTGTGGCGCATATCGGTCTCTACCGCGATCCTAAGACCCTTGAAGCCGTTGAATACTACTTCAAAGCGCCTCAGGAGCTGGAAGAGCGTCTGGTGATCGTTGTTGATCCAATGCTGGCAACTGCAAACTCTGCAATTTCCGCTGTTGATCGCCTGAAGAAGCGCGGCGCAAAGAACATGGTGTTCGTTTGCTTGCTGGCTGCTCCTGAAGGTGTTGCGCGCTTCAACGACGCACATCCTGACGTGCCAATCTACACTGCGTCCATCGATGAAAAGCTCAACGAAAAGGGCTACATCATCCCGGGTCTCGGTGATGCTGGTGACCGGATGTACGGTACAAAATAAACTTTCTTGGTTTAGAAGCGTCAGGCATCAGGTCTGGCGCTTTTTCTTGAAGGCATCCTCAAGAAATACAGACAGAAATACCGGAGACGATACGCATCTCAAAACTGTGTATTCGTCCTTTATGAGGTGTAGACCGTGTTGTAAGGTCATGCGCGCAAGGGGATGATGGAATGCCTAATAAAGCTCGTACCCGTTTGAAGGTTTGCTGTATTTCAACTTCGGGTGAAGCAGCCACCGCTGTTGCTTGCGGCGCCGATGCTGTCGGTCTTGTTGCCCACATGCCGTCCGGTCCCGGTGTGATCGAAGATGACCTCATTCTCAATATTGCCCGGCAAGTCCCGCCAGCTGTCGCAACCTGGCTCCTCACATCGCGTACCACTGCAAAAGACATCGTCGAGCATGTGCTCACCTGCGGTACCAACACGGTTCAAATTGTCAAACCAATTGATCCGGGCGAATATCAGGAACTGCGCTTGGACTTGCCAGCCAGCACACGCATCGTGCAAGTTGTTCATGTCGAAGACGAGTATTCCTTTGAAATCGCACAGGAATATAGCCGCGTTGCAGATGCGGTTCTGCTCGATTCAGGCCGCCCTTCAGAAAATGAACTCGGCGGAACAGGCCGAACGCACAACTGGGATCTAAGCCGCCATATTGTCGAGAAACTCGATATTCCGGTATTCCTTGCCGGTGGGCTAACCCCTCAGAACATCATCGAAGCAGTTGAGACTGTAAAACCCTACGGCGTAGATGTTTGCAGCGGCGTACGTGTGAATGGTCGTCTCAACCGAACTCGATTGTCAGAATTTGCTGCGGCAATTGCCTGTACCTGAGTTCTAGGTAGATCTCCGGAAATCTTAGGTTTTTAATTAGAATTCTTGCCTTTTTCTTCGGCTCGGCTGTATACCTATGAAAAGTAATGGGCAAAACACTGAGTGATCTCTGAACACGGCGAAAGACCGGGATGTTGTGGTGCCCAGAAGATGTGGGGGCGCACGTGCAACGTTATATCTGGGTCATGGTTGTCGTCATTTGTGTCGCGTTGATCGTGCCCAAGGTGCTCGAAGAGCGCTTGCTGGGCGTCGTTGAGGTGCACGAATCTCAGAGTGTAAACGAGCCTCAGAAAACCTCAAAACGCATCACCAGAATTCGCAAGTCTCCCAACGGCCACTTCATGGCGACCATCAAGATCAATGGTCACAAGACCTCAGCTCTGATTGATACGGGTGCAAGTTTGCTCGCCATACCTTACAGCATCGCACGTAAGGCTGGCATAAGGGTGCGCAACGAAGATTTCACTGTCGAAGTGCGCACAGCAAACGGCATCACGTCGGGGGCATCAGCCTCTATTTCAAATCTCTATCTGGGTTCAATTCATATACGCAACGTTAAAAGCCTAATCCTTAAAGATGAAGCGCTCTCACAGGTGCTTTTAGGGATGTCTGCGTTGAACAGGCTTGGCAAAATCACGCTCGGCAACAAAGAGCTCGTGATCGCGCCAAGATAACCAAAAAAATAAACCCTGCTTTCTGCTGCTCTTAGACTGGCGGTATCCTTTTGTCTTGCTTGTACTAATTCTCGTTTCATAGGAGGTTGGTATGGAATGAATGACCTGAGGGGAGGCAGGTCTGCAATGGAAAGGGAAAGCAGTGGCTATTCGTGATTTCGGTGAACTGGAAAACCGGGAAATTGTCAAAGAAGTGACACTGCATGGCGGCAACCTTACCGCAAGCATCCTCACCTATGGCGCCACAGTTCGCAGACTGCAACTGGGAGATCGCGACCTGACACTCGGCTTTGACAATCTGCGCGACTATGAACTCCACTCACCGCACATGGGCGCGACTGCAGGCCGCTGCGCCAACCGCATCGCAAGCGGTTGTTTCTCAATTGGCTCTGAAGAATTCCAGCTCTCTGTGAATGAAGGCGGACGACATCACCTGCACGGCGGGCACAAAGGCTTCGCCCATCGGATCTGGACCATTGAAGAAGCCAGCGAGGACAGTGTTTTACTCTCTTTGGAATCTCCGGATGGCGAAGAGGGATACCCGGGCACAGTCCAGATCACCTGCCGTTATACCCTGACCAAAGACAACACGCTGCGCATCGAATTCTCCGGCACCACGGACAAGCCAACCCTGCTGAATCCGGCGCATCACAGCTACTTCAATCTGGGCGATCATGAGGATGTTACCAGGCATCAGATCATGATTCCTGCGCGCTCTTTCCTCCCTGTTTCTGATCAGCTGATTCCGACTGGTGAAATCGTTGATGTCGCGGGAACTCCCTATGATTTCCGTGAGATGCGCGAGATTGCCGACGCGCAGGATTCACGCTTCGATAACAATTTCTGCCTCAGGCAGTTCCGTCTGAAAAAGCCTGAGCTATCCGCTGTGGTGTTTGAGCCTGAGACCGAGCTCAAGATGGAAGTCTGGTCAACTGAACCCGGCATCCAGTTCTACGACGGCAGTTCCCTCAATACCCCGGTTCCGGGCTTTGGCGGCAAAATGTATGGCCCAAGAGCGGGTCTGTGTCTGGAACCTCAATGCTGGCCAGACAGTCCAAACCATGAAGAATTTGCGTGTTCCACGCTTCAACCCACTGAGCACTATCTACAAGTAACCGAGTACCGTTTCATCTGATGTGCAAAGGAGAGACAGCACATCAGTTGTTGTAAAGGATGATAACAGTGAAGACCATTTTCTCACCTGATCAGCTGTTGCATGCCCCGACCAAAGAAATCTCTGATGGGCAGTTGGTTCCCGCCAATGAGATCCCATCTCGTGCCGAAATTGTTCTTGCGCACCTCAAAAAAGCGCAGTTCGGTGAGGTGCTTACACCAAATGAGTTTTCTCTGGACCCAATCCTGAAGGTACATGATGCGGATTATGTCACCTTTCTGCAGGATTTCTGGAAGCTTTGGCTGGCAGAAGGGCGCACAGTAGAAGAGGTCTTCCCGTTCGTCTGGCCCGTACATGGTCTCAGACATGACATTGTGCCGGATCACATCGACGGAAAGCTTGGTTTCTACTCGTTCGATGCTGGCTCGCCCATGGGTGAACACACATGGGTCGCAGCGCGCAAAAGTGCGGAAACTGCTCTGACAGGGGCGGAATTGATCCTGTCAGGTGATAACTCCGCCTTCGCACTCTGTCGTCCTCCGGGCCACCACGCACACCGTCGCCTTTATGGTGGCTATTGTTTCCTGAACAATGCAGCGATTGCTGCGCAATACCTGCGAGATCAAGGCGTTGCCAAGGTCACGGTCTTCGACGTGGATTACCACCATGGCAACGGTACTCAGGCAATCTTCTATGACCGCGCTGACGTGCAGTTCCTCTCCATCCATGCAGACCCGAAGGTTGAGTTTCCTTATTATCTCGGCCATGCGAATGAGCGGGGCTTGAAAGAGGGCGCAGGGTACAATCACAATTATCCTCTGCCACACGGCACTGCATGGGCTCAGTGGGAGGAGGCGATGGAAGACGCCTGCCACTCCATCGAGAAGTTTGCGCCGGATGTCATCATAGTCTCTCTGGGCATGGATCCGTATGAGAATGATCCGATCTCTCAGTTCAAGCTGAAGACGGAAGATTTCACAAAAATCGGTGCCCGCATTGCCAAACTAGGTAAGCCAACCTTGTTTGTGATGGAGGGCGGATACGCTGTTGGGGATCTGGGCATCAATTGCACCAAAGCACTAAGCGGATATCTCGATACTGTGAAGGTTGGCTCCTAATCAGCTAACACGCTCAGAAACCTATGTTTTATGTAGTGACGGGGAAAGATCTTTCCCGCCACTTGTGTCTTGCCGCAATGCCCCTCTTGAAAGCGGCCCACAATATGCGTACATCCTTGCGAACTGAAATTTCTTAAAGCGTATTCCCGTAAGGTGGGGAACGGTTTACGGATAACAACACGCGAGACCACGAGGGATTAGAGCAGCACAGCCAGTCTGACGAAAGGCGGCTGCTTTAAGTGATCAAAGAATGCCAGAGCAAAATCTAAGAAAAACAAGCCTTCTGTGGTTATTTTGCAATCCGTTTGGACGCATCTCCAAAGGCGTCTACTGGCTGGCAACGGCACTGATCTTCTGTGTTTTATCCATCGCAGTGAATGTCGCCACAAGTTCGCTTGCCGATACTTATATCGAAAACGGAACATCAGATCTCACACTGGCACAGGCCTACAGTGACCTGCTGACTACAAATCCGTTGCTGTACCCCTTGCTGCTTATCGCAAACTTTATGGTGTTCATGCTGGTGATCAAGCGGTTACAGGACCGTGGTGTCACTGGTTTCGTTGCGCTGACACTCTTCTTGCCATTCCTGAACCTTCTGGTGCCAATCATTGTTGGTTTCCTAAAGAGCCAGGAAGGCCCGAACAAATACGGTCCGGCATCCAACACCCGCCCATTACAACGCAAAAAATAAGCGTTTATGTTGAGATTTTGCGTTGCTATGTGCCAGTGAATATCACGAAGTGCTGGCAACTCGTGATTGACCATCAGGCACAGCACAGCTAAATCTCGAGGCATGACTGATACGCTTTCTCCTGCGGTACAGATCTGCCGCGACCTAATCCGCTGTCCAAGTGTCACCCCAGCTGAAGGTGGTGCTCTCACCACGCTTGAAAAGCTGCTCGCTGACGCCGGTTTCAACGTCTCCCGCGTGATGTTCTCCGACGAGAACACGCCCGACATCGAGAACCTGTTTGCAACCATTGGCTCTGGCAAACCACACTTCGTGTTTGCAGGCCACACTGATGTTGTGCCAGTTGGAGATGAAGCAGCCTGGACCCACGGTCCGTTCGACGGCACCATCGCAGATGGCATGCTTCATGGCCGCGGAACCGCAGATATGAAAGGCGGCGTAGCAGCGTTTGCCGCTGCAGCAATCGACTACGTTAAAGCGCATCCAGATGGAATTCCCGGCCAAATCTCCTTCCTGATCACAGGCGATGAAGAGGGACCGGCAATCAATGGCACTGTTAAACTGCTGGAATGGGCCAAAGAGCAGGGACACGTTTTCGATGCCTGCATCGTTGGCGAACCAACCAATCCGGATGCATTGGGAGATGCGATCAAAGTTGGCCGTCGCGGATCTTTGACAGGCACAGTAAAAGTTAACGGAACCCAAGGCCACGTTGCCTATCAGCACCTTGCGGACAATCCGGTCCCGGGCATGCTCAAACTTCTGAGTGCGGTTGCTGAGGTTGAGCTGGACAAAGGCAATGAGCGATTCCAGCCATCCAATCTGGAAATCACCACGGTTGATGTCGGCAACACCGCGACCAACGTCATTCCAGCCCACGTCATGGCGAAATTCAACATTCGCTTCAACGATCAGTGGTCCGTCAGCTCTCTGAGCCAGCACATTGAGAAGCTTCTGAACGATGCTGCACCGGAAGGTCTAGACTGGAGTATTGAGTTCGCCAGAGAAGCCACCGACAGCTTCCTGACCCACGATGAAGCGTTGATCCAGACCCTGTCCAATTCCATCAAGACCGTCACTGGTCGCACACCTGAGCTGTCCACCGGCGGCGGAACCTCAGATGCTCGCTTCATCAAGAATTACTGTGCTGTAGTCGAGTTCGGCCTTGTCGGCCAGACCATGCACAAGGTTGATGAACACGTTGCTGTAGCTGACATCGAGCAGCTTGCAGACATTTACCTCCGCTTCCTGCAAGATTACTTTCAGGCTTAAGCTAACAAGGAACAGGGTGTTGTGATGGTTCTTGGCACACAGGAAATTCGCCAATCCTGCATTGCATCCTGGAGGATCATGAAGGGTGAGACGGAAGCGTTGCAGCAGTTTGATCTGTCTGCTGATGGCTTCTGGCGCTCCTTTCTGGTCATCTTCCTTCTGCTTCCGTTTTATCTGCTGAGCCTGATCGCAGAGCATGCGTTGATGGTTGAGCATTTCACCACGCAGGGGCAAGAGAGCACTGAGATGGTTGCTGGGGGCTTCCAGCTGTATTTCGGTAAGTTCCTCTCCCTGTTTGTCGACTGGATCACATTCCCGATTGTTGTTGGGCTTCTCGCTGGATCGTTGGGGCTGAAACGCAACTACGGACCATACATCATCGTCCGCAACTGGAGCACGCTCATCATCCTGCTCCCGCAGACGCTGCTGTATCTGCTTTATATGGCGGGGCTCATTCCCTCAGAACTGCTGATCATGTTGACCTTCCCGATAATCGGGTGGGTGCTGTGGTACAGATTCCAGATTGCCCGCGTTGCAGGGGATTGCAGCTTCTCAATCTCGATTGGTCTGGTGGTTCTGGATCTGGTGCTTTCCATCCTGATCAGTGCGTCACTTGACCGGTTATTTGCGTAATAACACCTATTTTTCACGCACCCCTTTAAATTTTCGGTAGCGCTCATCCCAGTTTCCGCGCACACTTAACGTGGAGGAAAATTGGGAGGGACGGAATGTCAGACAATCATCTGACTGTGCCTGCGGGTGCGCAAAACTCACAGCACAAACTGGCGAAGCCGATCGTGCGTCAGGTTACCCTAGAGGATATAACAAGCTCCCTGAAGCTTGGAATTCTGGACTTTGTGAAGACGCCTGTTATTGGCCTGACCTTTGGCGCCTTCTTTGTCGTCGGAGGGGTACTGGTCACGCTGCTCTCGTTCTGGGTGGACATGAGCTACATCAGCTACCCATTGGCCTGTGGCTTCCTGCTTCTGGGACCATTTGCTGCTTTGGGGCTCTATGAGGTTTCCAGACGACTGCAGGCAGGCGAGACACCGCGCATGAGCGGCCTGTTTACGCTGATGTGGGAGCAACGCCGCGGCGAAATTGCCTGGATGGCCTTTGTCGTCATCTTCATCCAGTTCCTATGGATGTTTAAGGTCCACCTGCTGCTGGCCCTCTTTTTGGGAATGCAGGGTTACGGCACATTTCTGCAGTTTGCGCAGACGATCTTTGAGACCTCTGATGGTCTCCTGTTTCTGTTGGCTGGTCACCTTGTTGGAGCATTTTTCGCCATGCTGCTGTTCGCAGTCAGTGTGGTGTCATTCCCGATGCTGCTGGACACGGAAGTGGATTTCGTGACTGCAATGATCACAAGCTTCAAGGTGGTGACGGGAAGCCCGGTGATCATGGTAGGCTGGGGATTGCTCATCACAGCGATATTGATGGCTTCAATGATCCCTATGTTTGTTGGCTTGCTGGTTACATTGCCAGTGCTCGGCCACACAACATGGCATCTTTACAAACGGGTCGTGTCATTCGAAGAAAAGTAAGACCTTGTGTAACCGGAGGTGGACGGTCTCCGGTTTCCTAACGATTTATCGGATGGAAGAGAGACTTAGTCTTCTTCATCCGCTGGGGCTTCATCAGTACCAACGTTTTTCAAGCTGTCCTGATAGGCAAGGAACGACGCTTCATCCTCTTCCGGGGTGCGATAATCGACCTGCGTAAGATACAGCCCCTCAGGCACAGCAACAGGCCCGCACGCTTGTCTGTCACAGGCTTCCAGTGCCGCTCTCAGATCGTCCTTAGTCCAGCGGCCTTCACCCACAAGACGAAGGCTACCCACCATGGAACGAACCTGATTGTGCAGGAAAGAGCGGGAGCTGCATTCAAGGAAGACATGATAGCCTTGACGATAAACGCAGATGCGCTCCATCGTCTTCCACGGGCTCTTCGCCTGACAACGCGTATGGCGGAAGGTCGTGAAATCATGATGACCCAGCAGCACTTGCGCAGCGTCGTTCATGGCCTCCGCATCCAGCTCTGGCTTCACATGCCATGCCAGCCCAAGGTCGTGTGTCAGCGGCTCAAGACGGTTTGCGATCTTAAAGCGATAATGACGGCGGATTGCTGAAAACCGGGCATCAAAGCCCAGACCTGCCTTCTCACAAGCCAGAATGGCAACAGGGTCCGGTTGCGCATGAAAGTTCAGCGCATTCTTCACGGTTTCCGCAGGCCAATCCTTTGCAAGGTCCAGATGCGCCACCTGACCGGTCGCATGCACACCAGAGTCCGTGCGTCCGGCACCGCCAATGGTCACTGTCTCACCCGTGAAGGACTTGATTGCGCGCTCAATAACACCCTGGGCTGTCGGCCCGTTGTCCTGACGCTGCCAGCCAACAAAAGGGCGTCCGTCATAATCAATGGTAATTTTGTAACGCGGCATTCTTGTTCTTTGCAAAGGTTAGGCAAGCAGACTGTAAGCCAGTTTGCAGGGCGTGAGACAGGCATGAGCCTGCAGGATATCTCTGAAATTTTGCGCTGTACTATCAGATTTGAATGGGCAAGGCCAGACCCGACAGCGAGGCGTAAAGGAACCTACTCAAACTCTCGGAAAGGTGTGGCATAGGTAACTTCAACCGGCAGGTCTTCTCGTCCCGCCTGCGTAAAAGGCAATGCCATGAAGATTGGCCCGGCATAGGGTCCTTGCACCTTCTTGGCCAGTTCGCTGTCAAAACCAAAGCGGGAGTAGTAATCAGGAGCCCCTAACACCAGAACCAGGTCTTCCCCCAGTCCCTGCAAGTCATCCAATGCTTCCTGAATGAGCTTTGTGCCAACGCCTTTGTTTTGAGAGGATGGATCAACGCAAACCGGTGCAAGGCAGCTGATTTTCAGGCGGTGTCCTTCTCCCGTTCCCGTCACACGGGAAAATGCAAGGTGGCCGAGCAGCTTGCCGTCATCGTCTGTCGCAATCCGTTCAAGAACCAACGCACCACAAGCACGCAGTCGCTCAACCAGGCGTCCTTCGTTGCTCTGCCCAAAGGCTTTGACGAGCAAAGACAAAATCGCAGGCTCGTCATTCTTTTCAGGCGTACGGAGACCAACTTGATCCTCTCCAATCTGGTGGAACTCAACCATGATGCCTCCGTGCTTCCTGATGTTTCTTAAGAAAAGCCTATCTGATTAAACAGGGTTAGGAAACCGTGTCTCCAGCACTAAGCTTAGAGCCACGTAAAAATTCATCAGCAGACATCGCCTTTTTGCCCGCCCGTTGAACCTGAACCAGCTTGATAGCGCCAGAACCGCACGCAATCGTCAGCGTGGTCTCATCAACAACCAGGACCTCTCCAGCAGCGCCTGCACCTTCAGCGACACTGCTGCGCAGGATTTTCACGCGCTCAGAGTTCTTGCCGCCCAAATCCATCTCACACCATGCGCCGGGGAATGGAGAAAGGCCGCGAATGTGATTGTGCACCTGCTCAGCTGGCAAAGACCAGTCAATGCGCGTCTCGCTCTTCTGGATCTTCTTGGCGTAGGTCACGCCCTCTTCAGGTTGAGGTGTAGACCCAAGGCCGCCACGAGACAGAGCAGACAGCGCACGCATCATCAAATCGCCGCCCAAAGCAGACAGACGGTCATGCAGCTCGCCTGCTGTCATGTCTTCGGTAATCGCAACGGTCTCAGACATGCATACAGGGCCAGTATCCAACCCTTCTTCCATCTGCATCACCTGAATACCGGAGGCTTTGTCGCCAGCCATGATCGCCCGGTTAATCGGCGCAGCACCGCGCCAGCGTGGAAGCAAAGAGGCATGGCCGTTCAGACAGCCGTGCTCAGTTCCTTCTAAAATAGCTTTTGGCAGCAACAGGCCATAGGCCACAACAACAGCCACATCAGCTTCAAACGAGCGGAACCGTTCCTGTTCCTCTTCGCTTTTCAGGGAGGTTGGCGTGAAGACAGGAATGCCAAGGCTTTCAGCAGCTTCATGAACCGGCGTCTTCTTCAGCTCCATACCGCGTCCGGCCTTGCGTGGGGGCTGCGAGTAACAAGCGACCACATCCCAACCTTGCCCGACGATCTCAAAGAGAGTTGGAACGGAGAAATCAGGAGTACCCATAAAGATGACGCGCAATGACATAGCTGACCTGCCTGGCTTTAATTCTTGTGTTCCAGACTTAATGCGTCAGCTGGTAGGGAAGGACAAGGAAAAAACAACAAAAAAAGCGGCTCTCCAAAGAAGGCCGCTTATTCCGCTTGCAGTACTGAGTTGATCAGGCTTGTTTTGCCTGCTTGATCATCTTCTTCACGATCCGGTCACGCTTCAGTCGGGACAGGTAATCGATGAACAGCACACCGTTCAGATGGTCCAGCTCATGCTGAATGCAGGTTGCCAGCAAACCGCCAGCTTCAATTTCCTGCTTCTCACCTTCAATGTTGAGGAAGGAAACGCGCACTTCGCTTGGGCGCTCAACATCCTCATAAACGCCAGGGATGGACAGGCAACCTTCCTGATAAGTACTCTTCTCCTCAGATGACCATGTGATCTCTGGGTTGATGAACACCATTGGCTCTTTCTCAACGGAATCGTCTTCTTCGCTCTCGCGCTCTGCAACATCAAGAACGAACATACGCTTTAAAACACCAATCTGACTCGCTGCAAGGCCAATGCCCGGCGCGTCATACATGGTCGCCAGCATATCGTCGGCAAGTTTTCTGATTTCGTCGTTGATGTCTTCAATCGGAGCGCACTTCTCGCGAAGGCAGTTTTCCGGGACAAATTTTATCTCGCGAATCGTCATAATTACTTTTGAAGTTGTTCTCGTTGCAAAGCTGTCTGCTCAACGTGAGGCCAGCTGATAGTGTTGTTTAGGCTTCATATCCTCTTATGAGAACTTTGCCAAGTCGTTGACTATAGGCTTTTGGCTAGCAGCATTTAATGGATACTCCCCATCAATTGAAGGATGTGGGTTGCAGTGCATCCAAGAAAGCTGAGAGGTATCGCGGTCTTGCAAAGTGTTCTATGTTTGTTTCATGGAACAGACAGTCTTCACATACGGTGCATTCACCCTCTCATATATTCAGGCAACCATAGTTACTGGAGGCCTTTTTTTCCTTTTGCTGCTCATCTGGATCATGAGCCTGCGCGCAAAACTGAACAGAGTGCGTGGTACATCAGTGCTGGAGCAAAAGCGGGCAGAGGATACCGAAGCTGCCTTGGCAAACCTGGTGCGCTCTCAGGGTGAAATGACAGGCCGCATGCAAACCATGGCAGAAGTGTTTGGCTCCCGTCAGTCAGATCTCATGCGTGTGGTGAATGATCGTCTGGATGGTCTTGGAAAAACGCTGGGCGCGTCTGTTCTGGAAACTCATCGCCAAACCCACGCCAGCCTCACGGGCCTGCAAGAGCGTATGGCACTGCTCGACAAAGCGAATAAAACCATGGGTGAGCTGGCAGGGCAGGTGACTGACCTACAGATGGTTTTGAACGACAAACAAACCCGCGGCGCATTTGGCCAGGGGCGTATGGAGGCAATCATTGATGACGCATTGCCGCCAACAAGCTTCTCGTTTCAAAGCACACTCTCCAACCGCTCCCGACCTGATTGCCTGATCCATATGCCGACGGGTGCACCACCGCTGGTGGTGGATGCCAAATTCCCGTTGGAAGCTTTTGCTGCAATCAAGGATGCCGAAACCAAGCAAGACCTGAAAGAAGCAGCTGCTCGCTTCCGAAAGGATATCTCCAAGCATTTGGAAGACATCGCAGGCAAGTATTTGCTTCCGGGTGAGACGCAGGATACGGCGCTGATGTTCGTTCCCTCCGAAAGCCTTTTTGCGGAGATCCACGAAGGTTTCCCGGACCTGACGCAGAAAGCCCACCGCCTGCGCGTGGTCATCGTATCACCGTCTCTGCTTGTCCTTGCTGTGCAGGTGATCCAGTCTGTGCTGCGCGATGCCCGCATGCGTGAACAGGCTCACTTCATTCAGGCTGAAGTTGGTAAGCTCCTGCTGGATGTTGGACGTCTGACAGAGCGTGTCTCCAAACTGCAAACCCATTTTGCCCAGACCAACAAAGATCTGGACCAGATCATGATCTCAGGCGACAAAATCGGCAACCGAGCTCGCAAGATTGATGAGATGCAATTGGGCGGCAAAGCAACAGACCACGTCTCATCATCCGCATCACAAGCCCCACAAACAACACACCTTGCAGAAGATGAGTTGCCATCACCCTTTCAGTTTGATCGGCGATAAGCACCTATTCGATCTGTAGTAGATGATCACGCAAGGCGGCCACGGCCGGACGCCTCCAGGCAGCTGAACTCCCAACGATGTAATAGGTGTTCCCCGTCATATGCCGTGCAGGGACTGGCTCGATCAGCGTTCCATCTGCCAGATCTTTCTCAATCAGCAATGAAGGAAGCAAGGCAAGGCCAAGCCCCTGTCGTGCTGCCTCCAGAACCATGAAAAAGTGCTCAAAGGAGAGGGAGGTATCTCCAGGCAGGTAGCTTGATAGCTTGTGTGCCTCCGCCCAGTATTCCCAACTGCCAAGTCGCGTGGAATGAATGAGGCGGGGCAGGCCCAGAAGGTCTTTTATGCTCTCCGGCTGGGTATCCCCCAACAGGCTTAGATGACAAACCAAAACCATCTCTTCATCACAAATCCGGTGACTTTCCAGAGCAGGCCAACTGCCACGCCCAACAGTAAGCGCTACATCCACACTGGACGGATCCCAGTTGACTGGATCCTTATGACCAGCTGAAAAGTCGGCTGGAATGGTAACAAGATCAACGCTGATAGCAGGATAGGCCCGCTTAAAGCCTTTGATCCGCTCCATAAACCAAAGATTGGCGAGTGAGGGCAGCGTGCCGATACGCAGCTGACCAGAGACTGAGCCCTTCAGCTCATGCTCAAGATCCTCCACCAGCTTCAACGCGTTCTTGGCCTTCTGGCTCAGCAGCAACCCATCTTGAGTAAGTGCCAGCGTTTTTCCCTGACGGGAAAACAACACCAACCCCAGCTGCTCTTCCAGATTCTGAATGCGGCGGGACACAGCCCCTTGCGTGATGCCAAGCTCCCGTGCAGCGCGGGTAAAGCTCCCATGCCGTGCTGCTGCATCAAAAACAGGAAGAACGGCAAGGATCTGCGAAGTGATCGAAAGACTATGTCGGCTCATACTATGAGTTTAACTCATGTCTATGTGACTGTCATTGGCCTATCTATGAGATTTTACGTAGTTTAAAACAACTCCAGCATGAGTTTTGGGTATAGAGCCTATTCCAAGTAAGTGGCCCTCAGTGCCCCTATCAGAATACGGATTCTCGTTTGAAAGTAAGGTGAGGCTGAACATGGCGCGTCCATTCCATCTGGCATTTCCGATTGATGATCTGGAACAAACGAAGGCGTTCTACATGAGCGTGCTTGGATGTAAACAGGGCCGTGAACTTGAAGGCAAATGGGTCGATTTTGACCTGTTTGGACACCAGATGTCCGCCCACCTTCGTGAAAAATCACAATTTCCCCTTGGAGTCACTGGTGTTGTTGATGGAGATGCAGTTCCCATTCCTCATTTTGGCGTTGTTTTGCCAATGGATGAATGGAAGGTTCTTGCTGATCGACTGAAAACACATGAAACTATTGAATGGTTGCTGGAACCGAAAATCAGGTTTGAAGGGCAACCGGGAGAGCAGGGAACTTTTTTCATCAAAGATCCCTCGGGCAATGCTCTCGAATTCAAGGCATTCGCCAGTGACTCTGACATTTTCGCAACCTGAGTAGATCCCCATGGAAATTTTAGAAGCAACACATACAACACAAAATCCTGCCGAATCTGACCGGATCAAAGTCGCGCTCGCACAGATCGCTCCGGTCTGGTTGAAGCGAGAAGAAACACTGAAAAAAGTGGCTGATGCAGTAGAGCTCGCAGGCAAACAGGGCTGTCAGCTTGTCACTTTCGGCGAAGCACTGGTTCCGGGCTACCCGTTCTGGATTGAACGCACCGACGGGGCACGTTTCAACGATCCAAAGCAAAAAGCGATTTACGCGGAATACCTTGAGCAAGGCGTAGTGATTGAAGACGGTCATCTCGATGGCATCTGTGCGATTGCGAAGAAATACAACATCGCTGTGTATCTCGGTGTCATGGAGCGTGCTGCAAACAGAAGTGGTCATAGTCTCTATTGTTCGCTGGTCTACATCAACCAGAATGGTGAGATCGGCTCCTCGCACCGCAAACTGCAACCAACCTTCGAGGAGCGCCTTGCCTGGGCGCCGGGGGATGGCAACGGCTTGCGTGTTCATCCGCTGGGCCGCTTCACCGTGGGTGGCCTCAATTGCTTCGAAAATTGGATGCCTCTGTCTCGCGCTGCCCTTTATGCGCAAGGAGAAGACCTTCACGTTGCCGTTTGGCCGGGTGGGCGACACAACACCGAAGACACAACCCGCTTTGTTGCCAAAGAAAGCAGAAGCTATGTGATCTCAGTCTCTGGCCTCATGCGCCCAACAGATTTCCCGGAAGACACGCTGGAACTTGCCAAGATCCTTGAGAACAGCGATGACTTTCTCGCAAACGGCGGCTCGTGCATCTCTGCGCCAGATGGGTCTTGGGTTGTTGAGCCGCAAGTCGGTAGGGAAGTTCTGATTACAGCAGAATTGGACCATGCCGTGGTACGTGGTGAACGCCAGAATTTTGATCCAACGGGTCATTACAGCCGACCAGATGTGACGCGCTTGGTCGTTGATCGGAAACGTCAGCAACTCGCGGATTTCATCGACGCTGAATAAAATTAAGTACTCAGGCAGATTTATTGGGGCAGGGTTTTGATTAGCTTAGGTTTTATCTCTCAAAAAATTCAGTAAAGTTGAATGATCCGACCAGCTACAGGCATCCCTGCCTCATAGTAAGATAAAGATCTGAAATAACAGAATCTCAAAGCAGGTGGTGCTGACGTGCTTCATTGCCTGAATGATAGACTCTGTTGTTTGCAGCCCCGCCAAACCCGAGTGTGATCTTCGCATCTGCAAGCTGAGTATTGAAACATGGAAATTTTAGAAGCAACGCATTTATCCCACGATCCGTCCGAATCTGACAAAATCAAAGTCGCCCTCGCGCAGATCGCTCCAGTCTGGTTGAAGCGTGAAGCGACCTTGAACAAAGTGATTGATGCGGTAGAGCTTGCTGGCAAGCAGGGCTGCCAGCTTGTTGCATTTGGAGAGACACTGGTGCCGGGCTATCCGTTTTGGATTGAACGCACAGACGGTGCACGCTTCAATGATCCAAAGCAAAAAGCCATGTACGCCAAATGCCTTGATCAAGCCGTGGTGATTGAGGACGGTCATCTGAATGCTGTCTGTGCAGCAGCAAAGAAACACAGCATTTCCGTGTATCTCGGTGTTATGGAGAGAGCAGCAAACAGAAGCGGGCATAGTCTGTACTGCACACTGGTCTACATTGATCAAAACGGTGAGATCGGTTCTGCGCACCGTAAACTGCAGCCAAGCTATGCAGAACGTCTTGCCTGGGCACCGGGAGATGGCAACGGTTTGCGTGTCCATCCGCTGGGCCGCTTTACGGTTGGTGGCCTGAACTGCGCTGAAAACTGGATGCCCTTGTCACGCGTCGCCCTGTATGCGCAAGGAGAAGACCTGCACGTGGCCGTCTGGCCGGGCGGCCTGCGGAACACAGAGGATCCAACACGCTTTGTTGCCAAAGAAAGCAGAAGCTACGTACTATCAGTCTCAGGGCTGATGCGTGCTGCAGATTTCCCAACGGATACGCCAGAACTAGCAGAAATACTCGAAAACAGTGGTGAGTTTCTCGCTGATGGCGGGTCTTGTATCGCTGCACCTGATGGATCATGGGTGGTCGCACCACAGGTTGGTAAAGAACTCCTGATCACAGCAGAGCTGGATCACGCCTTGGTGCGGGCAGACCGCCAACTCTTTGACCCGACCGGCCACTACAGCCGACCGGATGTTACACGTCTCGTCGTCGATCGTAAGCGCCAACAGCTTGCTGAATTCGTCGACTCTGAATAAAACAAACCGCAGATTGATATATTACAGCGTATTTGTGAGATGAGCCTGCTGGTCTCAAACAAAAATACGCTCAACAATGGAGTGCCTCATGAACCTGGTTTTATCTCTCAAAAGCTTCAACGAACCTGAGTGGATCGACCGTTTGCAGGCATTTCTTCCCAATCGAAAGATTGAGGGCTGGAACGGCGGCGTCGCTGAGCCCGAAAAAGCAGAATATCTCCTTGCCTGGAAACCAGACCCTGCCGTCTTTTCTGCCCTGCCAAATCTTAAGGTGATCTTCTCATTGGGCGCAGGTGTCGATCATCTGACCTCATTGCCGGAACTCCCCAAGCTCCCGTTGGTCCGGATTGTTGACCCAGACCTCACCAGCCGCATGACAGAGTGGGTGGTCTTCCAAACGTTACTCCACCATCGCCAACATTTAACTTATGCCGCCCAGCAAGAAGCAGGTGTTTGGAATGGACACAGGCAGTGGGCGGCAAAGGACGTACGCGTTGGTATTCTGGGTCTTGGCGAGCTGGGGTTGGATTCAGCAAAGGCCCTCAAAGCGCTGGGCTTCAACGTTGCCGGGTGGTCTCGCTCGCCAAAAGACGCAGACGGCATTGAAAGCTTTGCCGGTGAAGACCAGCTTGAGACGTTCCTTAATCGTACTGACATCCTGATCAATCTGTTGCCCTCAACACCTGCCACGCACAAGCTGGTCAATGCAGAGCGATTGGCCATGTTGTCTCAATCTGGCGCATTAGGAGGGCCTGTCTACATCAACGCTGGACGTGGTGCGACACAGGATGAAGCTGCGATCGACACAGCTTTGACATCCGGCCAGCTCAAAGGTGCCAGCCTAGACGTGTTTGTCATCGAGCCTCTGGCTGACACAAGTCCTCTCTGGCAGCAGAAAAACTGCATCATCACACCACATGTGGCAGCTGAGAGCGACCCGCAAGCTCTCTCCGAATATGTTGCCCAGCAAATCAAGGGATTTGAGCGAGGTGAAGTGCTCGAGAACCTAGTTGATCTGGAAGTCGGGTATTAAGTTCACCTGATTCTTGATGAAACCTTAGTTTAGAGTGCCAAATAACGGAAGAAGTTGAGTGCGGAGATCAATCTAAGGTTTAGCTGCAAGGAGTAGCATCAAACACAACTATAACAATTAAGTTGTGACCTGATGCTCTCCATAATCCGAGGTTTGTTCCAGCGAGATCTGGGCAGCGCGACTATTGAATTCAGCCTCATCTCTGGCCTCATCGCTCTGGCGATTCTTGCCATGGTGTCCGCACCAACGCTCACCAGCACCTCTTTTATTGCTAAGAATACCAGTGCGCAGCCAAACGCAGCCGAGCGTGATCTTCAATTGTGGGAACTGGTGAAGCCAAACAATTAAATTTGTAAATAAATGAATTTTAGCGAGACAAAACTACCAAGTGTTAAGGCCTTCTTTGGAATTACCCTTGCAAAACCATAACATGGTATTTGTGGGGGAGATCACGACATGATTGCAAATGGACTATTGATCATTTTTCCATTGCTGCTTGCAATCGCCGCATTCTTTGATCTCTTCACAATGACGATTCCGAACAAGCTCAACCTGATTATAGTCGTTGCCTTTGTCAGTCTGGCCTTCTTATTGCAATTGCCCCTAGAACAGGTTGGCATGAGCTTCGCACTCGGCTTCGGTGTGATGGTTGTCGGCTTCGGTCTGTTCGCGCTCGGTGTTATGGGCGGCGGTGATGTGAAGTTCCTCGCTGCAATCTCTCTTTGGCTCGGTCTCTCGATGAACATGCTGGACTTTATTTTGCTGACCAGCATTTATGGCGGAGCATTAACACTGGTTATCCTGGCCTTGCGTAGGGTTCCGTACTTTCCGCAGTTCATGCAGGGGCAGGAATGGCTCTTAAGATTGCATGACAGAAAAGCAGGCGTTCCATACGGGATTGCAATCGCAATTGCGGGGATTCAGGTGTACCCGAAGACCTTCTGGTTTGCTCAAATTCCAACTTTCTAAGCATTTCGCGAGCAAATCATCTTAGTAAAGTATTAATGTTTTGAACTAGTGTGCTTTCACTGGCGCTAACCTATTGCTGTTCATGCATATTCCTAATTTGACTCTATGCACATAAGTAAAAAATACAAATGTAGTGATGTTACGGAATATTAACTATGTCTTGACAATTTTTGCTCAAATTAGGGTTAACGAATGCTGCTTAGCTAAATCTCTTAGAGGGTGGGTGCCACATGAAGGCCTCCAGATTACTAGTTTTAATTATCGCTTTAAGCGCTGGTGGGTTGGCCGCCTGGCTGAACCTGTCTTCCGGTTCCCGGGAGCAGTCGCCAACCATTGTTGCTCCAGTACAAGAAATTCCATCACTGGATATTCTTGTTGCAGCGCAGGATCTCAAAGTCGGTACATCTCTTACCCAAGGCGATTTAGCTTGGGCCAAATGGCCAGAAGAATCTGTATCTGACGGCGTAATCTTGCGCGGCTCAAGCCCAAATGCAGATGAAGAATTTCTGGGACAGATTATCAAAGCAGCGATGTTCAGCGGCGAACCAATCCGTGCAGAGCGTCTCATTGATACGGACAAAGGCTTCCTGGCAGCGATCCTCCCAAAAGGAAAACGCGCCGTTGCTGTTCCGGTTGATGCAGTCTCTACCGCAGGTGGTTTCATCCTTCCAGGAGACAAGGTTGACGTACTGATCAGCATGCAAGCCAAAAAACGCGAAGACGGCTTCATCAGTGAAACGCTCCTCGAGAATATCAAGGTGCTCGCTATCGATACCACGACGGCCTCTGAAAACAGTGAGAAGGCGATGTCTCCAGACCAGACAGCTACACTGGAACTCTTGCCCCACGAAGCTGAGGCTATCGCTCGCGCAACCCAGATGGGAACTCTCTCGCTCTCATTGCGCAGTGCTGCAGATTCCAGAGACGGTTTGAAGCAACCGCCGCGCGTCAAAGGTGGTGTGAAGTTCGTAAAATATGGGATTGCCTCCCAGTCTGTTAACGGAAATTAGTAGGTAAACTATGGTTTTTCATCGACAAATTAGTCTGGCGAGAAGTTTACCGCAAAAATGCAGCCTTAGTGGTGCTCTCATACAGTTCCTTCTGATCTTTGCGTTGGTTTTAGTTGGGCCACAGATCGCATTCGCTCAAAGCAACTTCGAAGCGACTGTGGAAGTCACCTCTCAGCACCGCGGCAAAGTTCGTCAGCTGAATGTTGGTGAAGGAAGATCTATTGTCCTCAATACAAACGAGGAAGTCCGTGATGTCCTTGTCTCGAACCCAGAAATTGCAGATGCTGTTGTCCGCACCAGAACCCGCGTTTTTGTCTTCGGAAACAAGATTGGCCAGGCGTCACTGGTTCTGTTCGGCAATGGTGGTCGCCAACTGGCATCGTTTAACCTGAGCGTACAGCCTGATCCGTCAGGCCTGGTTGAACTCATCCAACGATTGCTGCCAAACTCTGCAATCAATGCAGACATCGTCAATCAAAGCGTTGTCCTCTCAGGAACAGCAATCTCCGCCCTCGAAGCACAACAGGCCTACGATATCGCACTGAAGTTTGTGGGCAACGATGACAAAAAAATCGTCAACACAATCGCAGTGGCCGAGAAAGATCAAGTACAACTCAAAGTTACAGTTGCTGAAATTGAACGCACGACGATTAAGCAGCTTGGTGTGAACCTCCAAGGCTCACTAAAAATTGGTGCTCTTGATGTCAATTTCAACACGTCGCCTGCTTATAACATCAATCCTTCTGTCGTAAATGCAGGATCCCTGGCAGGTAAGTTAGGGTTCGATGGCGGTACGCTTAATCCCACGATCAAAGCGCTCGAGCGTGAAGGGGTAATGAGAACACTGGCGGAGCCAACACTCGTAGCGGTCTCTGGCGAAAACGCTAGCTTCCTCGCTGGTGGTGAGTTCCCGATCCCGGTTGCTTACGAAGACAATAAGGTAAGCCTTGAGTTTAAACCTTTTGGTGTCGGGTTGGATTTCACGCCTGTTGTTCTTTCCGGAGGACGTATCAAACTGCGAGTTAAAACCGAAGTCAGTGAGTTGAGTTCTGAAGGGGCTGTAAGTATCGCAGGTGCTATTGCCGTTTCTGCACTTAAAGTTCGCCGAGCGGAGTCTACACTCGAGCTCCCTTCTGGAGGAACCTTGGTTATGGCAGGTCTCCTGAAGCAGAATTATGGGCAGGAGATTGACGGGATACCTGGCTTAAAGAATATCCCAATTCTCGGTACCATGTTTAAGAGCCGCGATTATATCAATCGCCAAACTGAGCTTGTAATCTTTGTAACACCTTATGTGGTGAGACCAATAGCCCGCTCACAAGTAGCGCGGCCTGACGACAATTTCGCAGCTCCAAGTGATCAATCTACAATCTTTCTAAACCAATTAAGCCGGATTTACAGGGGAACAGACGCTCCTGTGAAAGGGAATTATCACGGCAAAATTGGCTACATTTACGAGTGAGGACAAGTGAAATGAATACCCTACTGTCACCCACTTTGAAATGTGTACGCAAATTGAGAGAAGCTTCAGTAGTGCTCGGTACTGTTGCTATGCTTGGAGCATGTCAGTCACAACCATCATATGTTGAACATCAGTCGATTGCAGACTTTGATTATCGGAAAAGGCATCCGATTGTTATTACAGAAGCGCCTGAAAATTTTGATATTCCCGTAGCTGGGGAGATGCGCAATTTGAACGGGTCCATGAAAACGGCAGTTGCTGCTTTTGGTAAACAAGCTGATATCGATGGAAATGGATTTGTTGAGGTTTTGGTTCCGTCAGGTTCTGGGAATGAAGCAGCAGCAAAAGCTATTTCCCCTCAGATTCGCACTGCATTGAAAAAAGGCGGAGTAGCCGCAGATCATATTGTTATGAGGAGCTACGCGGTGTCTGACATGGGTGCATCAGCACCAGTCCGTCTTTCATTTATGCGTGTGAAAGGGATTGTGCGTGATTGCGGTAATTGGCCTGATGCGATGATAAGCAATCATCAAAACACAGACTATCACAACTTCGGGTGTGCTACTCAGGCAAACCTCGCTGCGATGGTCGATAATCCGACAGATCTGTTGCGACCACGCCCCTTGGGACCGAATGATCCCTCGAGGACCAATGAGATTTTGGCAAACAACCGATCTGGAGACCTGACTGCAGGTCAGTATGGAGCTGGTGTTGGCACAAACGTATCATCCGTGGCGCAGAACTAGTGGGATAAACTATGAGCGATTTAGCGCAGTTCGATTCAGATGCCTCATCACGGCAAGAAACGACGAGTAAGCTTTCAACTTCTGACTTTCAGTTTGTAAATATTCCGCGAATTTCTGTTCAGGCATTTTGCGTGGATTCGAGAACATCAGAGACGATCCAGAATGCGAGCTTAGATCGCCGGATGTCGAAGACGCATACGATGGTGCGACAAGGTGGTATTCCCGCAGCTGTAGAAACATTTGAAACTGCCGCTACACCTAACTTCTTGATCGTCGAATCGTTGTCTAATCCAAAAGAGATGATCGCTGAGTTAGATCGGCTGGCTGAGTATTGTGATGCTGGGACTAATGTTCTTGTTATTGGGCGCATAAATGATGTCAACTTGTACAGAACGCTCATTAGCAGGGGGGTCGGTGAGTACATTGTCGGACCAATTGATATCCCTCAATTGATAAATGCCATTGGTCAATTTTATGCAAATACTGACGCGGAACCCTTCGGTCGAACTGTGGCTGTAATCGGTGCTAAAGGTGGATGTGGTGCATCGTCAGTTGCTCATAATCTGTCTTGGTCAATTGCGAAAACACTCGATAATGATGTTGCTATTGCTGATTTGGATTTGCCATTTGGAACAGCAGGTTTAGATTTTAATCAGGATCCATTGCAAGGCGTATTGGAAGCAATTGCATCTCCTGAGCGGCTTGATGACACGCTACTGGATCGCCTTCTTGCAAAGTGTAATGACCGTCTAAGATTGTTAGCAGCGCCAGCTACGCTTGATCAAACCTACGATTTTGATACTGAGAAGTTTGATCAAGTTATTGAGGTCATGCAGAAAGGAACGCCGACTGTCGTTCTTGACTTGCCACACACGTGGAACAGCTGGGTTCGGCATATCCTTGCACATGTAGACGAAGTTTTGATTGTAGCCGAGCCTGACTTAGCAAACCTTCGAAATGCAAAAAACCTGGTCGACAGCATTGGTCAACTCCGACCAAATGACACAAAACCATACTTGGTTTTGAACAAGGTTGGCATTCCGAAACGACCTGAAATTAAGCCTGATGAGTTTAGTAGCGCTCTAGATGTGGTTTCTTTAGCGGTAATGCCGTTTGAGCCTGCATTGTTTGGGACTGCATCTAACAACGGTCAGATGATTGCAGAGTTTGATAGCAAACACGCTGTTGCGGGTTTGTTTGAAGAGATTGCGGCCAAGGTCACAGGCAAGGCTGAAACGTATACAAAAAGCAAGTCACTCATCGCATCTCTTATTAGAAAAGTCCGCAAATAGTCCTCTGGTTGATTTTGTGCTGATTTCAAAGGCGGAAGAATATGTTTGGTAGACGTGGCAACGGTGAATTTGGAAACAAAAATCCAAAGTCTGCTCCAATAAATCCTGCGATACAGAAACAGGCAACAAAGCCTGCTGTCCAGGACACACCAAGCACTGCAAAACCTAAGTCGTCTGGCGTCGAAGTTCAGCAGGAAAAGCCCAAAGAAACTGCTCCTGAAACACAACGAACTCAGGAGTACTACGCAACCAAGGCATCGATTTTCAATGCATTGGTGGAGGCAATCGATCTTTCTCAATTAGGCCGGTTGGATCAAGAAGATGCACGTGACGAGATCCGGGATGTCGTCAATGACATCATTGCCCTCAAAAACCTTGTCATGTCGATTTCTGAGCAAGAAGATTTGCTTGAAGATATTTGTAACGATGTGTTGGGCTACGGACCACTTGAGCCGCTATTAGCCCGTGATGACATTGCCGATATCATGGTGAATGGGGCGAACACCATTTATATCGAAACGGCTGGCATGGTGGAGCAAACAAACATCCAGTTTCGCGATAATCGTCAGTTGATGAACATTTGCCAGCGAATTGTGTCTCAGGTTGGTCGTCGTGTAGATGAAGCCAGCCCGATATGTGATGCGCGCCTTCCTGATGGTTCTCGTGTAAACGTGATTGCCCCACCGCTGTCATTGGACGGGCCTGCACTTACAATTCGTAAGTTTAAGAAAGACAAGCTTACGCTCGATCAGCTGGTGAATTTTGGTTCGATTTCGCGTGAAGGTGCTGAGATCCTGGAAATCATCGGCCGGGTCCAGTGTAACACGGTTATTTCTGGTGGTACGGGCTCAGGTAAAACCACACTTCTCAACTGCTTGACGCGCTATATCGATAGCACGGAGCGCATTATCACTTGCGAAGACAGTGCTGAACTCCAACTTCAGCAGCCACATGTCGTCAGATTGGAAACCAGACCTCCAAACCTGGAAGGTGAGGGTGAGATCACAATGCGTGATCTTGTAAAAAACTGTCTGCGTATGCGCCCTGAGCGGATCATTGTCGGTGAGGTGCGTGGCCCAGAAGTCTTTGACTTGCTTCAGGCGATGAACACCGGTCACGATGGCTCAATGGGTACGATTCACTCGAACTCCCCACGTGAGTGCTTGAAGCGTATTGAATCCATGATTGCTCTTGGGGGGTTCTCTCTTCCATCTAAAACAGTACGCGAGATCATTGTTGGCTCTATTGATGTAATTGTTCAGGCTGCACGTTTGAGAGATGGCTCCCGTCGTATCACCCATATCACTGAGGTTGTAGGAATGGAGGGTGATGTCATCACGACACAAGATCTCTTCACCTATGACATCACAGGAGAAGACGCGAATGGCAAAATCATAGGCCAGCATCGCTCTACCGGCATAGGACGTCCGCTCTTCTGGGAAAGAGCAAGATACTTCAACGAGGAAGAGCGGCTAGCCCGCGCGCTGGATGCTTCAGATGTTTCTGGAGGATTACATGGCTGACTTGGATAACTTTTTAGCCTCTCCGCTCGCTGATTATCTGATTACAGCCTTGATTATGGTGAGTGTCGTTGGTGTCACTTTCACACTCTTGATGCCTCTCTTCTCCAAAGACAAGCTTGGGAAACGAAAAGAGGGCCTTGTTCAGAAAAATGGAACTCAACCAAACGGACGGTCTCAGAAGGTTGATGTTACAGCTCGTAGGAAAACCGTTCAGGACCAGCTTAATGCTATGGAGGCAGCGCAAGCTGCCAAGAAAAAAAATGCAGACAAACCGATTTTTGCCGACTGGATTGGGCAAGCTGGCCTATCCTGGTCTAAGCCTAAATTCTATTTCATCTCAGTGGTGTGTGGCTGCATTGTCTTTACTTTAAGTTTTTTCTCCGGGCAGCCTCTATGGATTTCAATTGCTCTTCTTTTTGTGGGCGTGTTCGGGGTACCTCGGTTCTACGTTTCAAGGCGTCGTAAAAAACGGTTCAACCAATTCCTTGATGAGTTTCCCAATGCAGTCGATATCATCGTTCGTGGCATCAAATCAGGCATGCCTTTAGGAGATTGCATGCATATTGCTGCTTCCGAAGCGAAAGATCCTGTTGGGTTAGAATTCTCACTTATACTGGATAAGATGCAAATGGGGATACCACTGGCTGAAGCAATCCAAAACATGCCGAAAAGAGTGCCACTGCAAGAAACAAACTTCCTTGCGATTGTAATTGCTATTCAAGCACAAGCCGGTGGTAGCCTTTCAGATGCGCTCAATAACCTTTCAAAGACGTTGCGTCAGCGTAAAGAGATGAAAGGAAAAATTCGAGCCGTCAGCCAGGAAGCAAAATCATCAGCAGCAATCATCGGCTCTCTACCCTTCTTAGTGACGATCATGCTGTACTTAATCGCACCAAGTTACATTCGCTTACTCGTGGATACAGATATTGGCTTAATTCTCATCGCTGTTGGTCTAACTTGGATGACACTTGGAATCTTGGTCATGCGTAAAATGATTGATTTCAAGATATAGGAGCCCAGAGATGTCAATTGCAGATCTTGGAAACAGCAACTTATTTGTAGTCATTCTCACATTACTTGCAGTATCAGGAACAGCCTATACGCTTTTAATGCCTCTGTTTGAACGCGATGAGCTAAAAGATCGCATGAAATCAGTTGCTCTTGAGAGGGAGAAAATTCGAGCACGAGAACGTAATCGTTTAGCCAACAGTAAAGAGGTTGAACGTGCTTCTCTTCGGAGTAGCCCTAAAGAAAGCGTGCGAGAATTTGTCGATAAATATAACCTAAAAAATATTTTATCGAATGATGGAGTGGTTAGAAAACTAAAAATGGCAGGATATAGAGGGTCATCTCCTCTCTATTCCTATTTGTTTATGCAGATTATGTTGCCGATAGGTTTTTTTATTCTCGCATTTGTTTATCTTGCCGTCATTTTGAAGTTAGATGTTCCTGTCTTGGGTGTGCTTTGCATTAGTTTGTTATTCTCCGCGATCGGGTTCTATGCACCAAGTATTTTTGTTCAAAATCAAATTTCGAAACGGCAAGAAACTATTCGATTAGCGTGGCCGGATGCCATGGATTTGATGCTCATCTGTGTCGAGTCTGGTATGTCGATTGAGGCCGCTTTTAAGAAAGTAGCAGAAGAAATTGGAGCTCAATCTGCAGCACTGGCTGAAGAGCTTGTTCTGGCTAATGCAGAGCTTTCTTACTTGGATGAGCGAAAGAAAGCTTACCAAAATCTGGCAGAACGAACAGGCCTTGACGGTGTTAAGAATGTTGTTGTCGCACTCACGCAGGCCGAGAGATATGGTACGCCAATCGGCAACGCCCTTAGAGTTCTGTCAGATGAAAACCGTCGAGAACGAATGCAGGAAGCCGAACGAAAGGCAGCGGCGTTGCCACCTAAACTGACTGTACCCATGATGCTATTTTTCATGCCTGTTCTGTTTATAGTTATTATTGGTCCTGCAGTGATCCAGGTAGTGAACGCATTCTAACCCATCACGCCTTGCCCAGCATGGTCTTCAAGTACGCCACATTCTCGGCGGCTTGACGTGGGTCTATGTCGGATTGGGCGATGCGAACGGCTTCGTCAAACCGGCCTTGCAGTCCAAGTGTCAGAGCAAGGTTCTGGCGCACCTGACTGCCAGCTTTGCCGGTATCCAGTGCTGTTCGTAAAGTCGTCTCTGCGTTGCGCAGATCGCCTCCCAGCAGGTAGGACATTCCCAGGTTATTCAAAACAGTTGGCTCATTTGGCGAAAGCTTCAGCGCTTGCTGGTAGGTTGAGCGTGCTTGTTTTGTCTCACCAAGTTGATCCAGAATAGCCGCCTTGGCAGAAAGCATCTTCCAGTTTGGTTGTGCTGGGTCGAACGCATTGTCGATGACATTGAGCGCTTCCTGCAACTTGCCGTTTTCAGCGAGCACTTTGCCATAGCTTGCCGCAATTGTGTTGTTGTCAGCATTTGCGATGACACCACGTCGTAAAATTGCTTCTGCTTGTTGGCCCTGGCCATCAATTCTCAAAGCTGCTGCAAAGTTCAGGATCGTACGAGGATTTTTCTGGTCTTTGGCATAAGCACCGCCCCAATAGGCGAGGGCTTTTTGCATCTCTTGTGAGCCAGGTTTAAGCTGCTGGCTCTGCGAGATAGATGCCTGAGCGCGTGGTTTGTTGGTTGCGCAGCCAGAAAATGCAAGCCCACAAACCAGCAGCAGCGAGACAGCTGTTGCACTTCTTAAAATGCCAGAAGACACCTTAGTTGTGTGTGTGCGGTCAAATACGGCCATGGAACCCTCAACAACGAAGCAATTCAAATATTGTTTGAAAATCTAATATTACCCCTAATTTCTGGTTAATTTGGTGTAGGTGAGCCCATTGTCGGGCGGGGGAGCAGCAAGCTGAATGTCTTGCGCAGAACCAGTAACGTCGTTAGGTTGCCACAACGCTGTCCGTATAGGACAGAACACAAATTTCAAACATCTCATCAATGGAGCTCCCGGTGCACGGACCGTTAATTTCTGCCGATAAAACAGTAAATCCAATCCCGGTCGTAGCGCTCTCTGCCAGTGAGTTAGAAGCGTATCTTGATGCCGCGGGTTCCATGGTGAAATCTTGGGCGAAAGCGCAGGAGTTTACAGCTGCTTTTGGGGAGACACTGGCAGTTCCAAATGAAGCAGGCAATATTGCAACCGTGCTGTTTGGATATGGTGAAAGCCAGAGAGATGCTTTGGAAACAGGCGCTGCTCTTAATAAAAAGCTCCCAGCTGGCGCGTTTGAACTTGCAAAAGGCTTTGAAGATCCGGCTGGTATCGCTCTCGGGTTCTCACTCGCAGCCTACCGTTTTGATGCTTATAAGAAAATCCCTGCGCCAAAGTCTCAGCTCGTCATCAGCGAGCCGGGCATTTTGGAAGAGCTGGCACCAATTATCGCTGGCGCACACCTGGCAAAAGACCTCATCAATACACCCGCGAATGATATGGGGCCGGAAGAACTTGCCGCCGCAGCTTGCCAGCTATTTGAAGATCATGGCGGATCTTCAAAGGTCATCATGGGCGATGTTCTGGAGAACGAGTTCCCGCTTGTGCATGCTGTCGGCAACGGCAGTGACAGGGCACCGCGTCTGGTTGATGCGATTTGGGGCAAAGAGACTGATCCGAAAATCACGTTGGTCGGCAAAGGGGTGATCTTCGACAGTGGCGGTTTGGACGTAAAGCCAGCAGCAGGCATGATCCTTATGAAAAAGGATATGGGCGGCGCGGCAAATGTTCTCGGCTTGGCGGCAATGATCATGAAAGCTGAGCTGCCAATGCGCCTGCGCGTGATTATTCCTGCCGTTGAAAATGCAATCTCGGGCCGCTCCTTCCGCCCTTCTGATATTTTCACAAGCCGTAAAGGCCTTTCTGTAGAGATCGGAAATACAGATGCTGAAGGACGCTTAGTCCTGGCAGATGCACTTGCGCTGGCTGATGAAGAAAGCCCAGAGCTGATTGTTGATATGGCAACGCTGACAGGTGCTGCCCGTGTCGCACTTGGACCTGATTTGCCGCCATACTATACTGATGATGAAGACTTGGCCGAAACCATCGCTGTTCACAGTGAAGCCGTGAATGATCCATTGTGGCGCCTGCCACTCTGGAAGCCATACAAAAAGTACATCACCTCCAAAACAGCTGATCTGGCAAACATCAACACAAGCGGAGCAGGCTTTGCAGGCTCAATCACTGCAGCTTTGTTCCTTCAAAGATTCGTTGAAAACGCGGGAAGCTGGGTACATCTTGATATCTACGGTTGGACACCAATTGAGAAAGATTTCAGAACCCATGGCGGAGAAGCCCAGGCAATTCGGGCACTTTTTGACATGTTGAAGACTCGATTTGCCTAAGCAAAGTGCAGATTGCGCTGTCAAAATTACTTAATACCTCAATCTGGTAAGGGTCCCGAAATGATTTGCAGGCTAGGTTTTAGCCTGCAATAGGGATTAGGACGATAAAATATGCCCGTAGAGATCCGCCCGTCGCAGGCGCTTAAGCTATGGCATGATGTAGTGTTGGAATTGGTGCGCGCAGCAGATCAGGATTTGACTGCTCGCCAAATGTCTATTCTTTTAACTGTATATCTTGAGCCTCCACCACATACCGTGCGCGGACTTGCGCAAAAACTAGGGGTAACCAAGCCTGCAATTACGCGCGCATTGGATACCCTTGGAACAAACAAGCTACTTTCCAGAAAGCGTGATGAAAATGACCGCCGCAATGTCGTTGTCACACGCACAGTTGCTGGGGCGCTGTATCTGGAACAGCTTGGCGATCTGGTCTCAGAAAAAGCTCAGGACCTTTCGCGTTGATCGAAAGGCGGAACCAAGACATTATCACTCCGCTATGCCATTTTGATTGGAGGGGCCTCATATGACTGCTCAACTTGACCGCCGTTTACATCCGGTAAGACCGGATTTGGCTTCCACTGACTATCGCGGCCAGGTGCAATCGGAGCGTTTTGTGGAGGGGACCGACTACTCTGTCAAAGCAGATAAGATTGAGCTACGTGCTCAGCCAGATGTTGCATGCGGAATCGATACTGAGCTGAATTTTGGCGAAACCTTTCGTGTATTTGAGACAACGCAAGAAGGGTGGTCTTGGGGACAGTTGCAAACAGACGGATATGTCGGCTGGCTGCCGACGAACGCGCTGGGGCCTGTTGAACAAGCAACGCACAGAGTGATTGCCCTGCGCACCTATCGCTACCCGGAAGCCGAAATGAAACGCCCAGCTCTGGGGCAGGTCTCCATGGGAGCACTGGTAAGCGTTGTGGGATATGAGACCAGGCGCGGGCTGGAGTTTGCACAGCTTGCCGATGGCTCGTTTATGGTCAAAAAACACTTGGTAGAGCAGACTGATAAAGCGGCCGACTGGGTGAGAGCAGCAGAAGCGATGGTTGGAACGCCATATCTTTGGGGTGGACGCTCTACTCTGGGGCTGGATTGCTCCGGCTTGATCCAACTTGCACTCCAGATCGGCGGTATAAATGCCCCACGTGATGCGGATATGCAGGAAGCCATGCTGGGCGAACAACTCGACCTCTCCAGTGGCCTGCCAGCTTTGCAGCGCGGCGACTTGATGTTCTGGAAGGGGCATGTGGGCGTTATGTCTGATTCTGAGACCTTGCTGCATGCCAACGGTTACACAATGACGGTCGCTTATGAAGGACTTCAGGCGGCTCTTAAACGCATTGGCGAGAACGAATTTGGCCAGCTCACCTCTGTGAAGAGGCTAAGTTGAACCGATGTTTACCCGTGCTTAACCATAAAGCGCATTATCGGAATATCTGACCCGTCAATTCGCGCAAATTAGGTTTTCGTTCACTAAAATAATCGCACAAATAACTAGTAAAATTTAACAGTTATTCGGTGGAGTTTGCCGTGTTTTGGAAGCTGCAAAAACAGGTCTCTGACCGTTCGTCAAAAATTGCCTCTGTCGCAATCTCTACTGCGATGATCGCAGGCATCTCTGCTACCTCAATCACACCCGCCTCTGCGGATGTTGAGGTGGTCGCCGATCAGGCAAAAGTCTTCCGTCTCGAGGAGCCAGCCGAAACCATCATTCTTGGAAATCCAAGCATTGCAGATGTGACAGTGCACGACCGCGTGACAATCGTGATCACAGGCAAATCCTACGGCACCACCAATCTGGTTGTCCTGAACGATGCCTCTGAGCCCGTTGTCGAAGAGCTGATCACCGTGACAGCAGAAATGGCCGGCTACGTCGCCATCCAACGCAACAGCAACCGCTTCACCTACTCCTGCAACCCCGACTGCCACGAAGTCCTGCGTCTTGGCGACAATAAGAAAAAGATCGAGGATGTCGCCAGCACCATCAGTGTTCGTAATGAGTTGGCGCAAGACGGAACCGTGGCAGGTAACGGTCAGTGATTCGGAATATACTAATGTTTTATCTGCTATCGTGTAGGCGGCAAAAACAAAAGAAAGGGTTTCAGCGCCAATGCTGGAGGTATTCTTTCCTCTCAGATTCACGTGGTGTAACGGCAATCGAATTTGCGATTATAGCTCCAGTCCTTTTTGCTGTTGTACTGGCCATATTCGAGCTTGGTCTTTCTATGTTGGTAGAGGTCATATTAGACAATGCTGTCGCCGAAGCGGCGCGGCAGATCCGAACTGGTCAGGTCTTTATTGCTGCACAAGATGGGGAATACAATCAAACTAAGTTTAAGAATGTAATCTTGGACAATGGTGCGGGTCTTTTGAAAGCTGCTGAAGACCGCATTTTCATTAATGTAGAATCTTTTGAGAATTTTAACGATATTCCAGGATCGGAACCTCTTCTGGAAGACGGTGTAATTGCTATGGACCAAAACTGGGATCCAGGGCGGGCTAGTGATGTAGTCGTAGTTCGGGTAGTTTGTGCTTGGCCCTTGATTACGTCAAAGATGATTGAATTTTTTGGTCAAACCGATGATGGGAGTCGCATTCTCGTCGCAACTGAAATTTTCAGAAATGAACCGTTTTCGTAAATATTAACTAGAGTTTGATTTGCTTCATGAGTTCATATTTAAGTTTTTTTAGAAAATTACGGTGTTTCTTATTTAGTGAAACAGGAGTTGCTGCAATCGAATTTGCGATTGTTTTGCCTCTCTTGTTGTTTCTTTTTATTGGAATGGTTGAGCTCACAACAGCACTATCCTTTGATCGTCGTGTAAGTAAGACAGGCGCTTCTATAGGTGATCTCGTCGCGCGTGCTGATAATGTTTCTAATGACATGGACGATATCGAAAGAGCAATTGAGCTTCAAATGACACCCTTTGAAGATGCTGACATCAATGTTAGAATTGGAATGGTCCAAATAAGGCAAGATAGGCCTCAAGTTGTTTGGAGTTGGGGCAATAATACAGACGAACCATGGGCTCGGGGAAGTAAGCCGACTGGCGTGTTTTTTTCGGATGCAATGCTGATTAATGGCCAGTTTTATGTTGTCTCAAGCGCTCGCCTTGAATACGACTTCTTACTAGGTAGCGTTTTGTCTGATCTTGGCCGGCTACTTTCAGGGGATAGTGAAAAGTTAGCATCCATTTCTCTCAGCGATAGCTTCATACTTCTCCCTAGAAGGGTCTCCTGTGTTGAGTATGATGACCATTGCGCAAACTGGCCACCATCATAATAACAACTACGTAAGATTTAGTGCTGTAATCTAAATATTGATGTGTCATAACTTCGCAGATCGCCAAAAACTGCTATTTTGTGATCTTTACCGATAGATTTGTTAGCTCAAATGTTGAATAAGCGCCCCAAGCTTGGCGAAGAATTTAACGCACATATCGCTGAACAGTCACAGAGCTGCGATAGTATGGCTGAGACCTCCCCTCATGAGCCCTATCGCAATACTCATGAGCTCGGACTGGCGCGGTATGTGGAAAATGAAAAGAGGCTATCAATGGCTACCAATCGGACCTATGACCAAATCCAGGTCGGAGATTCCGTCACTCGCTCCCGCATCTGTACAGCAAACGATCTTTACGTTTTTGCGCACGCGTCTGGCAACATCAATCCACTGCATCTGCCAAACGCGCAGTGGGAAGGCATTGAGAAGAAAGATGGCCCATCGGCACCGTTCATGTGGGGCGCTACTCTGATCTCAGCCGTCGTCGGCAACTACCTCCCAGGTCCTGGCTGTGTGTACCGCGATCAGACACTTTCCTTCCATAACAAGGTGAAAGTGGATCAGGTTCTCGACGTCACTGTAACCGTTCTGGAAAAACTGCCAGATAACATCATCCGCCTTGCAACAAGTGTGAAGGTTGACGATGGCACTCTGGTTGCTGAAGGTGAAGCTCGGGTAGAAGCACCAACTAAGTCAATCTCTTACGATGCAGAAGAGCTGCCAGGCCTGCTGATGAAGCGCCACCAGCACTTTGATCGTCTCGTTGCAACTGCTGCCCAGCTGCCAGCGATCCCAACTTCCGTTGTGTGTCCAGACGATGCAAACTCCCTCGGTGGTGCAGTCATGGCCGCTCAGGCTGGCCTGATCATTCCGATCCTGTGTGGTCCTGAAAAACGCATTCAGGCTGCTGCTGAAAAAATCGGTGCAGACATCTCCGGTTACGAGTTGATCGACACACCTGATGAAGGTTCTGCGGCTGCTAAAGCTGTTGCATTGGTTCATGAAGGCCGTGTGCGCTCTGTCATGAAGGGGCACCTTCATACAGATGACCTGCTGCGCCACGTTGTGAAGCGTGAAGGTGGTCTGCGCACCAAGCGTCGCCTGTCACATGCGTTCGTAATGGATGTTCCGGGGCGTGAAACACCGCTCATCGTCTCTGATGCTGCAATCAACATTGCACCAGACCTGATGTCAAAAGTTGATATCACTCAGAACGCAATCGACGTTGCTCGTGCTATCGGCATTGAGCCTCCAAAAGTCGGCATCCTGTCCGCTCTTGAAACCGTAAACCCGGCGATCCCATCCACCATCGATGCAGCTGTGCTGTCCAAGATGGCTGAGCGTGGTCAGATCAAAGGCGGTATCGTTGACGGTCCTCTGGCGATGGATAACGCGATTGATCTTGAAGCTGCTCGTACCAAAGGCATCGAATCCGTTGTTGCAGGTCGTGCAGAAGTGCTGATTGTGCCAAATCTCGAAGCTGGCAACATGGTCGTGAAAGAGCTGACCTTCCTTGCTCATGCAGAAACAGCTGGCCTCGTAACCGGTGCACGCGTGCCAATCATCCTCACCAGCCGCGCTGACAACGATCGTGCGCGTCTCGTTTCTTGTGCTCTGGCATCCATGTACGACTACTACCTGCGCAACGGCGCTGCGTATGTTGGTGAACAGGATCTGGCAGAAGCCGCAGAGTAATTTCGGGATAGCTGAGAAAACAATAATGACAATCGAAACAATTCTTGTACTGAACGCTGGGTCTTCCTCCATCAAATTCCAGCTGTTCAAAGGCGAAGAAAGTGTGCTTTCCGGCCAGATCGACGGTTTGGGAGCATCCGCTTGGGTTAAAGGCAAATCCGCTGAAGGCGCAACGATCATGGATCGTGCGCTCTCAGAAGAAGAAGCACAGAACCACAACACGGCTCTGCAGGTTATTCTTGCTTTGCTGAAAGAGTTCGATCCGAACCTTGAAGTTGACGCTATTGGTCACCGTGTGGTTCACGGCTCTTCCAAATACTCTGCACCTGTGCTGGTTACTGAAGAAGTTGCGGCGGAACTTGAAACATTCAACCCGCTTGCGCCTCTGCATAACCCGCACAACCTTGCAGGTATTGCTGGCTCCAAAGCGGCATTCCCGGGCAAGCCGAACGTTGCGTGTTTTGACACCGCGTTCCACCGCACGCAGGAATTCAAGAACGAAGCCTACGCGATCCCGACCAAATACTATGACGAAGGCATTCGTCGCTATGGCATGCACGGCCAGTCCTTCCACTTCATCGCGGAAGAGCTGCACAACGTGGCGCCAGAAGTGGCAGATGGCAAAGTTGTCGTTGCTCACCTCGGTAACGGTGCATCCATGTGTGCGATCGAAAATGGCAAATCTGTAACCACCACCATGGGCTTTACCCCGGTGGATGGTTTGGCAATGGGTACACGTTCCGGTCTGATCGATCCGGGTGTCATCTTCTATTTGATGGAAGAAAAAGGCATGTCCGTGAAAGAAGTCGCGAACCTGCTAAACAAGGAATCCGGCATGAAGGGTCTTTCCGGCATCTCGCAGGATATGCGTGATCTGGAAAATTCAGATAGCCCTGATGCAAAACGCGCACTCGACTATTACGACAACCGCATTAAGCGCGAGCTGGGTGCTCTGGTTGCTGTCATGGGTGGTCTGGACGCAATCGTCTTCACCGGTGGCATCGGCGAGAATTCCTCTCAAACCCGCGCTGGTGTTTGTAAGGGCCTTGAGTTCCTCGGCGTAGAAATCGACGAAGAAGCCAACAAGGCACGCGCGAAGGAAGCAATCACAATTTCCAAAGCATCTTCCAAGGTTAAGGTCATGGCGATCCCAACCAACGAAGAAGCCATGATTGCTCGTCAGACCCGAGCGATTTGCGAGTCGTAATCGACCTAAAAGTGGTGTTGATCACAGCGTTTAAGCCGCACTTTTCTTAAAGGAGAAGTGCGGCTTCTTTTTTGTTTGCCTATACGTACAAGAGCAGACGGGATAGTTGCACAAACATATTTGCATAGGTTGAATTATCAAAATAAGTTATATATTGAGGCGTGCATCTCTATTATATATAGCTTCAATAAACACTGGCATTCCTATGATCATCGCTGCAACTACATTAGCGCTACCAGCCTCTTTGCAGGCTGCTGAGCTGCGTCTGGTGGAATACCATCAAAGAAATTTAGCCTACATCATTGTACCTCGGACAGATAAGAAACTGCCTGCACTTGTGCTGTTTCATGACTGGGCAGGATTAACCGAAGAAGCGATCCTGCAGGCTGCGAAAATCGCAGAACAAGGCTATGCAGTGTTCCTTCCTGATCTGTTTGGCGGCAAGGTCCCACAGTCAAAAGAAGAAGCCCAGCCACTGGTTGAAGCGATCCTGGAAACGGACCATCAGCAAGAGCTTATGGCAAATGTCCATTCAGGTTTGCAGGTGCTGGAAAATGTTGAAGAAGTAGAGCCAGTGGACGTCTCTATTTCTGGTCTTGGTATTGGTGAGCAAGTTGCCAATTACATCTCAAAAAGTGATATGACGCCCGCACTACCAATGCTCACCCACGCATAAGTCAGTGCGTCCGGCTGATGTCATTTTGTAATCCCACGCATTGCATCCCGTATGCTGAGGCAATACTACTGGGCCAACTCAATCTTTACATCTAAAGGAGGGGCTCATGTCCTCACCGGTCACTGCTGTCGTGTTTGATATTGGCAATGTCTTGATCTCTTGGGATCCGGAGAACCTGTATAAGGACCTGATCCCGGACGCATCAGAGCGCCAGTTCTTCCTTGATGAAGTATGCCCCTACGACTGGAATCTGGAGCAAGACAGAGGGCGCCCTTGGGGAGATGCCATCGCCGAACGGCTTGCCAAATTTCCTCAGTACGAAGAGTGGATCAAAGCCTATTACGAGCGCTGGGAAGAAATGCTGGCCGGTGCGATCGAGGCCAATGTCGCGCTCCTGAAAGAACTCAAGGATAAGGGCATCTCTTTGTACGCCATCACCAACTTCTCTACTGAGAAGTTTGAGGATGCTAAACGCCTGTTCCCTTTCCTTGCGGACAGCTTCATCGATACCGTGATCTCTGGCGATGAGAAGCTCCTGAAGCCGGATGCTGCCATCTACAACGTGCTGCTGGAAAGAAACCAGCTTGAAGCCTCCAACCTTGTCTTCATTGATGACACACTGAAGAATGTTGAAGCAGCTCAGGGCGTTGGTATGAAAGCGCTCCACTTCTCCGAAGCAAACAAACTCCGCTCAGAACTAAAGCAGCTTGGCCTGCCACTCTAAGATCAATGATGTCTTCCCGGGCGAAGCGTAGCGGAGACCCGGGATCCAGAGCACCTTGCTTAGACATTAGCGAATGTTGCGCTAGATCCCGCATCATATGCGGGATGACGGCGGCGGACTGAGATAAAGAACAACTGACTTTCGCCTACAAAACTTATCCCCCTCCCCAAAATCCTGCTTATTCTTAGTCCGGTACCCACGCATTCGGGCAGGAGTGGACCGTCCATTCCGCGGCGTGGGTGGGGTTGGGCTGCTGGTACGAGGTAACGTATCGTGTCAGGAGGTCCGGTGAAGCGCCATACCCTATTGAGACCACAGTGGTATTAGGGAGTTTGGGGTCGTTCCGGAGGGCGTCCGGTGGTGACAAGAAATTGTCGATGACAGGGAAACCTGTCAGTGACACGGGAACGTGTCATTCACGTCTGTCCGAGAGGGAGCCCGCGTGTTCATGATAAAAGGCCCGGGCGAGGCGAACAGCTGATGCCGAAGATACATATCTAACAAGTAGCGCAGGCAAAGCCTGTTCGCCTTGCTCCACCCGTTTAACGGGATCCTCAAACACAAACACCGCCGGGATGATCCAGCGGTGATATTCGTGCTTGTCAGTCTGAGCGGGTTGAAACGCTAGACCTTATGCCCGCAGTGACCTTCTTCAAAAGCCCAGATGCCAAGGCCTTCGCCTTCTTCAAGAATGGAATAGGCGACGTGGATGTCGACATTTGCCGGAATATCTACGCTGAACAGCGGTGGATCAGCGTCAATGTCCTCGCATGTACAGCCAAGCTTTTCCAGCTTGGACCATTGCTTGGAGAATTCTTCCGGCTGTGTCGTCTCTTCCACCATGATCCGGTAGGTTGAATGACCGGATGCCTTATCGACCCTGTCAAAAACAAGCTGCCCTTTTTGCCGGTTGGCAAGCAGCTCGTCACCATTGGCAACGCCGCAAGCAAAGAAGGGTGTGTTTTCAAGCTTATAGCGATTGCCACCGAGCGAGCGTACCCACACAGTTTCACTCTCAATGCCGTGCCAGTCATGTGGATCCAGCTGGAAGACAAGTTTGTGCAGATTGCTGTTCTTATTCATGGGGCCTCACAAATTCTAAGCGCAATATACTCATGCGTTCCAGCGAAGCAACAAGCATCTTGAGGTAATGTGTTCATAGCCTAACAGAGCCGGTTTTTAGGTTAAGAGGTGCGTTTAAACACGTGGAACTTGAACCGGGTAGTCAAGAAAAAAGCCGAAGCAATCGCCCCGGCTTTAATCGATCAGATCTGATCTAAAACTTAGTCGCGCAGAAGATCGTTCACAGAGGTCTTCGCACGGGTCTGTGCATCAACACGCTTCACGATAACCGCACAGCCCAGATTTGGACCTGGAGTGCCGTCTGGAAGCGGTTTGCCTGGCATGGAGCCCGGAACAACAACGGAGTACGCAGGAACTTCACCGTAGAAGATTTCACCGGTCGTGCGGTCGACGATTTTGGTCGTTGCGGAGATGAACACGCCCATGGAAAGCACGGCACCTTCACGAACAACAACACCTTCAACAACCTCAGAACGAGCACCGATGAAGCAGTTGTCTTCAATGATAACCGGACCAGCCTGAAGTGGCTCAAGAACACCACCAATGCCAACGCCGCCGGAAAGGTGAACGTTTTTACCGATCTGAGCACAGGAACCAACAGTCACCCATGTGTCAACCATTGTGCCTTCGTCAACGAATGCACCAAGGTTTACGAAGGAAGGCATCAAAACAGCGGACTTGCCGATGAATGCACTGCGACGAACAATGGAACCTGGAACAGCGCGGAAGCCAGCTTCTTCAAAGTCGATAGCGCCCCAGCCATCAAACTTGGAAGGAACTTTATCCCACCAGGGAGCCTCGTCTGGACCGCCTTTGATGATCTGCATTGGGTTCAGGCGGAAAGAAAGCAGAACAGCTTTCTTGGCCCACTGATTAACAACCCAGTCGCCAGAGGATTTTTCCGCAACGCGCAGCTTGCCGTGATCCATAAGGTTCAGTGCGGTGTTTACTGCATCACGCACGTCACCTGTGGTGTCGGTGCTGATGTTCTCACGGTCATCAAATGCAGCGTTGATGGTGGCCTCAAGGGCAGCAAGATCAATCTGGCTCATTGGCGGCAGACTCTCATAATTAATGGGTTTCGAATTAGAGCTACCGAGGGGTACGCAAGCCCCAACCAGAAGTCAATACTCTCAGACTTCCGGTTGTCTCATGTATCAATTTAGGTTGCTTCATGTGCCTTGAATGGCTGCTGGGATTGTTCCATTAACCATTTGTGGAAGGAAGATACTGGACGGGTCAAAGGACGGTTCGCATTACGTACAAACCAATAGCCACTTTCGAGAGAAAGGCGTGGCCAGTCCGGAACCACCAGATGACCAGCTGCCACTTCCTGTTCAACAAAGCGGGTATCAATCGCAATCGCACCCATGCCCGCAACCGCAGCCTGAATAGCCATGTTCCGGCTTTCAAACATCGCACCAGAGGTCTGATCCGGATGAGGCAGGCCAGTGCCATTCAACCAACGCGGCCAGTCTTCACGTCTGGAGGAGGTATGCAGCAATTTCAGCTTATCAAGCAGCTTGATGTCAGGGTTCGGATCGCCGTTACTCAACTGAGGAGCAAACGCAACAACCAGATCTTCCTGCCAGAGTTGGTGCCGCTCAACATGCGGCCAGGCCCCATCCCCCAATCGGATTGCGCAATCATAGGACTCTCGGTCAAGGTCCACGACGCGCATACTCGTCGAGATCAGCAGCTCAATATCCGGATGCTTTTCCTGAAAGTCCGGCAACCGCGGAATAAGCCAGCGTGTTGCAACTGTAGAAAGGGTAGAAATGCGCAACTCAGTCCGGCTTCTGCGCCGGAACGCCTCAACAGCGTGCTCGATTTGGTCAAACGAGTTGCCAAGATTGGAGGACAGGCGCTGCCCTTCTTCAGTCAAGGCAAGTCCGCGGCCATCACGAATAACCAGCGCGGCGCCAAGTTCATTTTCCAATGATCGGAGCAGGTGCGTCAGGGCTGATGGTGTAACGCCAAGATCCTCTGCGGCACGAGCTGCTCGGCCGTGTTTGGCCAGCAGTGAAAATGCGTGTAGCGCGCGCAGTGAAACCATGACGAATGCCCTTCCTTATGAGTTCTTGAATTAATCTCAATAAAGGGAAAAAAGGCATTCGTCTAGACGATCGTGATATTTTTTCTCTTTGCGCCTTATTATGCGTAAAAAATGCAATTTTTGGTCGAAACTGCCCCTACAGGAGTTTGAGATGCGAAACAGGGGCACCTTCGTGTTTTGATGGAAATTCTTTAATTCTTGAGTTCCCCTAGGATATTATAGAGGAAGCCATCCAGATGATCTGTCACAAAATCCACGTGAGGCTCGCTGCCACTCGAAAGCTCCCAATCTTCGCGGAAAACCTCACGTGTTCCGTCCGGAATAACAAGAACAGTGCGCATGCCAAGAGAGTTTGGAACAACCAGATTGCGTGAAAGGTCTTCAAACATGGCCGCTTTCTGCGGAAGAATGCCGTTCTTATCCAAAAAACGCTGATAGGTTGCTTCAGCAGGTTTTGGAACTAAATCGGCCTCCATAATCCCGAAGATGTCTTCGAAGTGCTGTGTGATACCCAGACGATTGGCAACAGATTCCGCGTGTTTCCGCGTTCCGTTTGTCAGGATGTAGCACTTGCCCGGCAGTTGGTTGATCGCATCTGCAAGCTGAGGATTTGGGTCCAGCACAGAGTGGTCAATGTCATGCACGTATTCAAGAAACTCATCGGGCTCAATGTGATGCTCAAGCATCAAACCACGAAGTGTGGTTCCATACTTTTTGTAATAGGAGATCTGAAGCTCTCTCGCCTGCTCAACCGGCTTTCCGGTGAGCTTTTGTACAAACTCAGACATCCGCTGATCGATTTGATCAAACAGATTTGAATGGTGAGGGTAGAGAGTATTATCCAGATCGAAAACCCAGCTTTCAACGCTGGCAAATGGGGAATTGGTCATGCTTATCCGTTCAGTTATCAGCTATGCCGATAAGTGTTGTTTGATACCAAGCAAAACAGGAAAGAATAAGGATAGCAAGAGAGGCGAGCGTCTTTCGCCTCCCTGTATCAATTATCAAGGTACGATCAGAGTACCAGCACCGTGGTCGGTGAAGAGTTCCAGAAGAACGGCGTGGGCGACTTTTCCGTCAACAATAACAACGCCTTCAACGCCCTGTTCAAGGGCCTCGAGACAGGTCTCAACCTTCGGGATCATGCCGCCGGAGATTGTACCATCCTCAATAAGAGCCCGGGCACCGGCACGGGTCAGCTGCTTGATAAGCTTGCCGTCTTTGTCCAGAACACCCGGAACGTCGGTAAGGAACAGCAGGCGTTTGGCGTTCAAAGAGCCAGCAATCGCACCTGCAAATGTATCTGCATTGATGTTGTAAGTCGCACCATCACGACCCGGCGCAACAGGAGCAACAACAGGAATGAGGTCACGTTCAAGGATCAACTCAAGCACCTTGGCGTTCACAGCTTCCGGCTCGCCAACAAATCCAAGATCCAGAACCTCTTCGATTTTGGAATCTGGATCACGGTGCTTGCGGTGCAGTTTGCGTGCAGTGACCATGTCGCCGTCTTTGCCGCAAAGGCCAACAGCGCGCCCACCTTCGCGGTTGATGCTTGCCACAATGCCTTTATTGATGGAGCCAGCCAGCACCATCTCGACAACCTCAACGGTCGCCTGATCCGTCACACGAAGGCCGCCTTTAAACTCGCTCTTGATGTTGAGACGATCAAGCATAGAGCCGATCTGAGGACCACCGCCGTGAACAACAACCGGATGAACACCAGATTGGCGCAACAGAGTGATATCTCGGGCAAAAGCGCGGGAAAGGGAGTCATCTCCCATGGCATTGCCGCCGTATTTTACAACAACACGTCGGTCATCATAGCGCTGCATATAAGGGAGAGCTTGGGCAATGACGTGCGCACGATTACTGGATTCCGAGAAACTCATAGCGATTTGTACACCTGGAGAAGACAAAGGACTGATACGCAAATCACACGGACTGCGTGTGAAGTATATAGCCGCATTATGAACACGTCACAAATGTTCAGTCATCCCCACCTGCGTGGATTTACTCAAGTAATCGAGGAAATTGTCTAATGCCTCTCGCGTAAATAATCTGCAAAACCGTCTTCACCCGCTGGAGGGGAGAACAAGAAGCCCTGAGCATTGGTGCAGCCGCTGCTTTCCAGCAAGTGCATCTGCTCTTCCGTTTCAACACCTTCAGCCGTCACTTCCATGTCTAGCAAGTGAGCCAGTTCAATCAGATGAGCGCAAGCAGTGCTGTGAACAGCAGAGGTTGGCACTCCAGATAGAAAACTGCGGTCGATCTTGATCCGGTCAACTGGGCAATCCAACAAGTGTTTCATAGAGGCAAAGCCAGTGCCGAAGTCGTCAAAGGCCACTGAGATACCCATCTCCTGCAGCTCGCGCATGTTCTCCATGGCATGTGGTGCCCTGTCCAGATCAATTCGTTCTGTAACTTCAAGCTCTAAGAAATGCCCGGGGGTGCCAGTGTCCTGTAAAATCTTTTGAATGCGGGAGACGATGTATTGGTCAACAAACATCCTGCCGCAAATGTTCACGGAGATCTTGAAACTAGGATCAACAAGATTGCTCCATCCGCTGCGTGCTTTGCAGGCCTCACGGATAACCCAGTAACCGACGTCCTTTCCAAGGCAACTGCGGCACAGGGTTGTGATGAAACGGGAAGGGGGCAACAAGCCACTCTCAGGGTGCTCCCATCTGATCAAAGCCTCAGCCCCAACCAGCTTGCGATCTGTCACACGGACGATTGGCTGATAATGGAGCACGAACTCATCACGGAGGTAGGCAGAAATCAGTGAACGCTCCAGTGGGGTAGGCCCAAGCTGGCGTGCTTTGTACCACTTCTTCAAATTCAGCCCTGCCAACAGCAGCGTTGGTAGCGCATGAATGAAACGCCAAACATAGGTCAACGCATTGGTAATGATATGCTCAGGTACAAGAGCCCAATGATGACGGAGGTACGGAGTTGCACACATACATCACCCCCTTTGACTGATTTTAGCACTGTGATCGTAATCTTGTTTGTCTTTTTCAGACATTCGACGACCTCCCCTTCGACGACGGTCTGTCTATATTCGGGGGGTAAATTGACCCTAGGTCAAGAAGAGGTTAAGGCGGGCTGGGGAAAAGGCAGCAAAACGTGAGAACAAGGGAAGTTTTGGAAATTGCAGGATGGACAAGGGGTGTTGGATATGTTTGTGGGGCCGCTGTCCGAAAGAGGAAGGCGCAGGGAAATATGAGCCCTGCACCTGCAATTGATTAGCCGTAACTGACCAGCTGCGCGATCTCTGCGCGCAGTTCATCCAGACCGTTGCCTTTTTCTGAAGAGGTGGCAATGACTTCCGGGTGTGCAGCAGGACGTTTCGCGAGTACTTTCAGCGTCTCATCTTTCATACGCTGCAGTTGCCCTGGCTTCAGTTTATCTGCCTTGGTAAGCACGACCTGATAAGGCACAGCGGACTTGTCCAGAATCGCCATGGCATCAAGATCGTTCTTTTTGATGCCGTGACGTGAGTCGATCAAAGAGAACACACGGCGTAAGGTGCTTCGACCGCGTAGATAGTCAAAAATAAGTGATGTCCACGCATCGACCATGCCTTTTGGTGCTTCAGCGTACCCGTAGCCTGGCATATCGACAATCTTGAGGATGGAGTGCTCTGCTCCAAAGAAGTTCAGCATCTGGGTCCGGCCAGGTGTGTTGGATGTACGAGCCAACGTTTTCTTACCGGTGAGCTTGTTGATCAGGCTGGACTTACCAACGTTGGAGCGACCGGCAAACGCGATCTCGATACCATCCAGCTCAGGAAGCTGATGCATCTCTTTCACACTGGTAATAAAATCCCAAGGACGCGCAAACAGAAGGCGTCCCGCCTCCAGTTGTTCTGCTGAATATTCTTTTTCTGAGCTCATGCCCTGCCTTTTAACCTGCAATCTCGATTTGGTCGAGTGCTGTTTTCCAAAGCGCAGCCTTAATGTTTGCTACGGTGAAGCTTCACCACAAAAGGTGTTAACCCCAAACAAAAAACGCGACCCTGAGGCCGCGTTTTCGAAGTCTTATTCAAAGAGGAAAGCTTACTTGCTTTCTTCCTTAGGCTTGTGCTTGAACATGCTCTTCAAGTTATCAAAGAGCTCAAGTTTCACGCCCTGACGACGCATGATGATTCCCTGCTGTGCAACAGAAAGAGTGTTGTTCCATGCCCAGTAGATCACGAGACCAGCTGGGAAGGTTGCCAGCATGAAGGTGAACAGAACAGGCATCCAGTTGAAGATCATCTGCTGTGCAGGCTCAGCTGGTGCTGGGTTCATCTTCATCTGCAGGAACATGGTTACACCCATGATCAGAGGCCAGACACCAATCATCAGGAAGCTTGGCGGATCCCAAGGGATCAAGCCGAACAGGTTGAAGATTGTGGTTGGGTCTGGAGCAGAAAGATCCTGAATCCATCCGAAGAATGGCGCATGACGCATCTCGATGGTAACGAACAGAACCTTATAGAGCGAGAAGAAGACGGGGATCTGAATGACCATCGGCAAACACCCTGCCAATGGGTTGATCTTTTCCTTCTTGTACAGCTCCATCATGGCTTGCTGCTGTTTCTGCTTGTCGTCCTTGAACTTCTCGCGGATCTCAGTCATCTGCGGCTGCACGAGCTTCATTTTACTCATGGAGACGTAGGACTTGTTTGCCAGCGGGAAGAACAGGGCCTTCACAATAACGGTCACAAGCAGGATAGCGACACCGAAGTTGCCAACCAGAGAATAGAGCCAGTCAATTGCCCAGAACATCGGCTTGGTCAGGAAGTAGAACCAACCCCAGTCGATCATGAGATCGAAGCTTTCGATGTTGTAGGATGCCTGATAGCCTTCGATCAGCTTGGTAACTTTTGCACCTGCATAGAGCAGTGATGAGCTGGTGATTTTAGTGCCATCAGCTATCTGAACCGCGTCACCAAGATAGTCACTCTGGAAGTTCTGAGTGCGGGCGTTGTAGGAGAAGTTTGGCTGGAACTCAGTGCCCGGAGTTGGGATCAGTGTTGCAGCCCAGTACTTATCAGTAAAGCCGAGCCAACCCGTGTTAGCGCGACCTGGGCGAATGCTTCCATCCTCAATCAGGTCAGAATAGTTGATTTCCTGGAGGCCTTCTTCGCCGATAACGCCGATAAGACCTTCATGCAGTACGAAGAAGCCAGCGGTTTCTGGCTCGCCGTTACGCGCAATCAAACCATAAGGATAAAGCTGAACGTTCTGGCCAGTGCTGTTCTGCACTTCCTGGTCAACAGTGAACATGTAGTTCTCGTCGACGGAGAAAGTGCGCTTGAACACCAGCCCTTCGCCATTGTCCCAGCTCAGAACGATAGGGGAAGACGGTGTCAGGTTACCAGAAGTCTCTGCAGTCCAGACAGTTTCAGCATTCGGAAGCTTAACCTGTGCACCTGGATCCGCAACCCAACCATGCTCAGCGTAGTATGGCTCTGGGCTGCCTTTCGGCGAGAAAAGAACAACAGTTTCACTGTCCTTGGCCTGTGTCTGACGGTAGTCATTCAGGCGAAGGTCATCCAGCTTCGCGCCTTGCAAATTGACAGAGCCGGAGAGGCTAGGGGTGTCAATGGTCAGGCGAGGAGATGCAGCCAGTGCTTGTGCGCGACTGACGAATGATTGCGCCGCGGTCCCGCTATCGGTGCCAGGAGCAGCCACTTGACCGGATGCACCTTCAGGCAGTGCAACGGGTGAGCTGGAACCGGCTTGTTGTGCATCGTCTGCCAGCTGCGCCTGTTGCGCTTCCTGCTGAGCTTCTAACTGTGGTCCGGCAATAAAATATTGCCAGCCCAATAGCACAACCAGCGACATTACGATCGCTACGATCATATTGCGATTATCGTTCATCGACTGGATCACTCATTTTCAAAAGGGTGGAATAAATAGTCATCACTGGTCAGTTGGCCTCAACTTTATCATGTGGAGGTTTAGAATTTGCCAGCGAGTTCGGTTTTGATCGGATAGGGCGAGGTTTACGAGGCTTGAACGCATTTCTTACACTGCCTATGAGGTCTTTCAGAAGATCTTCGAAAGGTTGTGAAAGTGCAGCTCTCCTGCCAACCAGAACATAGTCAGCGCCTATCTGGGCGATATCCAAATCAAGAAAGGCAACAGCGGCTCGAAGTCGGCGCTTTATTCGACTGCGCTCAACAGAGTTTCCGGTTTTCTTGGTGACCGTATAACCCATTCGAGGGTCGCCATCACTGCGGGTTTTAGCCGCTTGAAGCACAAAAGCGCGCCGAGCTGTCCTTCCGCCTTTTGCGACGGTAAGAAACTCGGAGCGCTTTTTGAGTGTTTTCATGTTTTTGCGGCGGAACTTTTGTTCAATGGATATGAAGTGAATGCCGCCGCGCAACGTCGCGATTAAGCGCTAAGACGCTTACGGCCTTTAGAACGACGACGTGCCAGTACCTGGCGGCCATTTTTAGTTGCCATACGTGCCCGGAAGCCGTGGCGACGCTTGCGAACAAGGTTGCTCGGTTGGAAAGTACGCTTCATTTTATTACCCTAGCAGAGCCGTTGGCTCCAACTTAAACGTTAATTTGGATTGTGCGTCTTCTCCCCGAAGTCACCGCGACTTTATTCAAGTTGCAGGACTTTGCGCAGGGGATCCGCACTCCTATTCGTCGGCGCTTATATTAGTGTGCGTGCTTCAAGTCAATAATTGCTGTGCCGGAATCTACGATATCCTGACTCTTTATTGCCTCACAGCCTCGTGTAGAGCCGTTACCCCTCATTCAAAACAGAGTGAAACTACGGGTAACGCACGAACCTGTGATAACACCGGAGGTCTTTCTGATTGTATGAAAATTGTAAGACATCAATTCATTAGGCGATTGAGCCTGCAAAAAACATAGTAACCTATTCAGTCTAGACTAGGCAAGAACACTGAGGTTTCGGTTCTTTTCAGGTCTGAACGTTGAAACCATCTAAGGAAAAGCACATGGGAATCACGGAACACAATGATAACAAGTCACCAGCCGAGGGAGCTTTGGGCTTCATCAAACGCTGGGGACTACTCTTTGTTATCCTTGCCGTGTCCGCCTATGGCATCTCTCAAGGCTGGCATCAGCAAATCACAATCAGCAACCTGATCAAAAATCAGCAACTGCTTTCTGGCTATCTGGCCGAATACCCAATCCTGACCCCGCTGATCTATTTCGTCGTGTACACACTTGCGGTTGCTCTGTCTTTCCCGGGTGCATCCCTGCTTACAATCGCAGGCGGTTTTTTGTTCGGTTGGTTCTTCGGTGGTTTGCTCACCGTTCTGGCAGCAACAATTGGTGCCGCACTGTTGTTCATCGCTGCAAAAACTTCGGTTGGTGCAACGCTCAAAGCAAGAGCAGGGCCGTTCCTCGATAAAATGTCAGAGGGTTTCCGTAAGAACGCGTTCAGTTACCTACTCTTTCTGCGTCTCACCCCAGTGTTTCCGTTCTGGCTCGTCAACATTGCGCCTGCGTTGTTCCATGTTCCGTTGAGCACATATCTGATCGCAACATTCGTCGGTATCATTCCAGGCACTTTCGCCTATGCCTTCGTTGGGGCTGGTCTGGATAGTGTGATCCTGGCGCAAGAGCAGGCAAATCCGGGTTGTTCGGCTGCTGGTACATGTGAAGTGGAGATTTCCGCACTCATTACGCCTGAGCTGATTTGGGCATTTGCAGCGCTAGGTTTGGTAGCGCTCATTCCGCCGATTGTTCAGCGTTTTCGCGGCAAATAAATCTCAGACCAGATCAATTTCGAAATTACGGACTTTCTCGATGACAAATAACAATAATGCAAAAACATTGACCCCGGATATCTGTGTTATTGGCGCTGGCTCGGGCGGCCTCTCAGTCGCGGCAGCTGCAGCAGCCTTTGGCGTGGATGTTGTCCTGATTGAAAAGGGTAAGATGGGTGGCGACTGTCTGAATTATGGCTGCGTCCCATCCAAAGCAATTATCGCAGCTGGTAAAGCTGCCGCTACCTTTCGGTCCTCAGAAAAGTTTGGCGTTGGTGCTCAAGAGCCTGAGATTGATTTCTCTAAGGTGAATGATCACGTTCATGATGTTATCGCCACCATAGCTCCACATGACTCTGTTGAACGCTTCGAAGGCTTGGGTGTGCACGTCATTCAGGGCGCAGGTGAGTTTACTTCCGCAGATACCGTCAAAGTCGGTGAGCAGGCCATCAAAGCACGCCGCTTTGTCATTGCCACGGGCTCCAGCGCTGCGGTCCCTCCGATCCCTGGTATTGAAAACATACCGTACCTGACCAACGAAAACCTGTTTGAACTGAAAGAACGCCCAGAGCACCTGATCATTATTGGCGCAGGGCCAATCGGCATGGAGATGGCACAGGCTCACCGTCGTTTGGGAAGCCGTGTCACAGTCATCGAAGCGCTACGTCCACTGGCGGTGACCGATCCTGCTCATGCAGCTCAAGTTATCCAGAAAATGGAGTCCGAAGGTGTTGAGATCCTTGCAAACACCAAGGTCAACAGTGTTGAACGCACTGACACTGGCGTAAAAGTCGCTATTAAAGTTGATGATGAAGCAGAAGGAACCATTGAAGGCACACATCTGCTGATCGCGGCAGGTCGTTCCCCGAACGTCTCTTCTCTTGGTTTGGAAGCCGCTGGTATTGAGTATAGCCGCAAAGGCATCAAAGCAGATGACGGGCTACGCACCACAAACCGTAAAGTATATGCGATCGGTGATGTCGCCGGTGGACCGCAGTTCACACACGCAGCAGGCGCACATGCGTCACTCGTCATTCGTTCAATCCTGTTCCGGATGCCAGTCAACCATAACAACATAACAATGCCTGCAGTGACCTACACTGAGCCTGAGATTGGGCAGGTCGGTCTTTCAGAGCAGCAGGCACGCGAACAGCTGGGCGATAAACTGAAAATCTTGACCGCAGAGTTTTCCGGAAACGACAGAGCGCTTGCTGAAGGCAAAGGTAAGGGCCAGGTTAAGCTCCTGACTAACGGAAAAGGACAGCTCGTTGGAGCATCTATTGTGGGCCCAGGCGCTGGTGAACAGATTGGTCTGCTGGCTTTGATGATCTCTCAAAAGTTGAAGGTCGGCGCTCTCTTAGGAGTGGTCCTCCCGTACCCGACACTAAATGAAGCAATTCGTAGGGCTGCACTTACGTATTATGCGGATGCCCCCAAAAATCCATGGGTCCGCAGAATTCTGGCGCTTCTGAGAAAGCTTGGATGACGCAGTTGTGATCAGCTGTGAGAGAAGTGTGTTGCTTGACACACGTCATCTGCTAAAAATGAGTAAGGCATAGCGCGTAACAACAATCTGCGCTGCACGATCATTGTGTACCAACTCATCAGGTAGGTGGATGGCTCAAAATAATGGGAGAGTGACCTCTGATACAGAGGTCACACCGAAAAAATTGAACTCGGATGGTACTCCGAAAGGCAAACACCGCAGATTATTTCGCGGGGGCATGGGACTCTCTGGCAAACTCCTGATGTTGACGATCTCGTTTGTCATGCTCAGCGAAATTCTTATTTTCGTACCTTCAATTGCAAATTATCGTAACACTTGGCTAAGTGACCGTTTGGCAGTCGGCGGTGTTGCTGCGACATTGTTGTCAGAAAGTGAGACACTGTCTCCGCAGGTCCAGCACAAACTACTGGAAGCAACTGGTGCGCAGGCCATCTCTCTTGCCTTTGGAGAACGTCGTAATTTGATCGCTATGGAGAGTTCAGAAATGAACGTCACCAAAACGATTGACATGACACAAGATTCTCCCTGGGATGCGATCGGATGCAGCCTTCAGTTTCTGACTGGAACGCGAACCGGCCAGATACGCGTCATCGGCGATATTGATATGCGCTCAGGCGGTAGAGTGGATATGGTCTTCCCAGCATCTTTGCTGCGAGACGATTTGCAGAAGTATGCTCTGAACATTCTGCAGTTATCTCTCCTCATCTCATGCCTGACAGCCGCGCTCGTTTACCTGTCCATTCGGTCATTGCTGTTGCGTCCTTTGCAGCGGCTCACTGGCTCCATGATGCGGTTTGCTGAATCCCCTGAGAACGCTCGGGAGATTATCAAGCCAAGCGGACGTACGGATGAGCTGGGTGAGGCTGAAATGCAGCTGCAGTCCATGCAGAAGTCTCTGAACCAGACATTGAACCAGCAACGCCGTATGGCAGCGTTGGGACTAGCTGTTTCCAAGATCAATCATGACATGCGGAATTTGCTGGCATCAGCACAGTTGTTCCTTGAAAGGCTGGAGTTATTGCCGGACCCGACCGTACAACGTGTTGCACCCAAGATTCTTGCGACGCTTGACCGAGCGGCCGCCTACACCAGTGCAGTGCTGTCCTACGGCAAGGCACAGGAAGCTGCTCCTGAGCTACGTGTCATCCGCCTTGCATCGGTTCTACGCGATGTGGAGGAGGTTCTTGGCCTGTCCAGATACGCTGACGGCATAGAGATGCATGTCAGCGTACCGGAGACGCAGGAGTTGGAAGCAGATCCTGAACAAATATTCCGCGTACTGCTCAACCTCTGCCGGAACTCGGTGCAGGCGATGGAAGCGTCCAAAGGCGCGTCTGGTGTTGTTTGCAGGATTGAGATCCATTCAGAGGTTAAAGACGACATGCTGTCTATCTATGTCTCTGATACGGGACCAGGTATTCCTGCAAAAGCTCAGGAGGGATTGTTCAAAGCCTTCCAGACATCCGGCAAAGTTGGCGGAACAGGATTGGGTCTGGCGATTGCAGCAGAGATCGTTGTGGCGCACGGAGGTAAGATCACATTGGAGAAAGAGGTGACGACCGGGGCTTGTTTCAAAATCCAGTTGCCATACCGGCATGGGGCACAAGCGACTGAAAAAATTACGAGACTATTCCCTGCTAACAGCAGCAAGGGCTAATCTCTAGAAAAGCTGTACTGTGCAAGTGCAGCTTTTCTCACGTTTAGGCTGCAATGCCCTACGTCTTTGTTCTGATAGTCAGAAATTGTTATCCCCAAAACGCAAAATCACTTTAAAAAACTTCTCTAAAGCGCTTGCCAAGGTCCAGTAAGGCGGCTACATAGACCCCCGTTCCGCAGGGAACGCGGCCTGCACCGGTAGCTCAGCTGGATAGAGCACCAGACTACGAATCTGGGGGTCGGGGGTTCGAATCCTCCCCGGTGCGCCATTTACTCTTCTCTAGAGAGTAGGTGGCTTAGATAGCACTAGGCCGATACATAATTCTTGTTCGCAAGAAACAGCGCACCGGTAGCTCAGCTGGATAGAGCACCAGACTACGAATCTGGGGGTCGGGGGTTCGAATCCTCCCCGGTGCGCCAATATTCTCTCCCTTAAAATTTAGCTGCTTCATCTTATGGATGAGTTGTGCTTACTAAACTCTTCGAGCATTCAATTGCTTGATGCGAGAGTTTCTTCTTCGCTCTGCCCTTGTGGAAGATTTTCCAGCAAAAACCTGATGATGTTTTCGCCCATCACAGCTGCGATCTGTTTTTCTGTGAAACCTTTTTTCAAAAGTTCCTGTGTCAGAACCGCATATTCAGATGTATCGAAGGCAGTCGTAACGGAGCCATCGAAGTCAGATCCCAGCGCCACATGGTCGATACCGGCAATTGAAACAGCATAATCAATTGAAGCTGCAACGCCCTGTGGACTGATGTCGCAAGCTGCTGCATCCCAAAAACCGATACCAATCAACCCGCCTTTTGCTGAAATCTTTCTGACTTGATCATCCGTGAGATTGCGAGGCGTCTCACAAATCCCCTTTACGCCTGTATGAGAAACGACAATCGGTCGTGTCGCTATTGCCAGTACGTCTTCAATCACCGCTGGAGAGGAGTGAGCAACGTCAACAATCATTTCCTTCTTCTCCATAAGCCGTACCACGTCCTTGCCAAAGTCCGTGAGACCTGCCTTGGATTGGCCATGGAGAGAGCCACCCAGTTTATTGTCGAAGAAGTGCTGGAGGCCCATCAACCGCAATCCGCCCTCATAAAGCCGATCCACGTTCTTGATATCACCATCCAGTGCATGCCCACCTTCTGTGCCTAAGATCCCAGCAATGATTCTAGAGCCTTGGGCTCTGGCTGTGAGGACAACTTCCAGTTCTTCTTTATTATGGACAACAGTAATTTCCTCTGGATGCTTCTGCTCCAGATCGTAAAGGCGCTGTGCTTGCAACAGCGCACGCTCAGAAAGCTTATTCAGTGCGCTAGAAGGCCAGCTTTGCAGCCAACCTAGCAAAGTGATGTTGTCAAAGGCCTCAGCTGAGTTCTTCTTGTAGTTTTGTCCACGGGGGGACTTGGTGACGCTGGTGAAGATTTGTACACCAACATTACCCTTTTTGAAGCGCGGCAGGTCTGAGTGACCGATCGACGATTCCTGCGATATGTTCCGGCCCCAAAGCAAAACATCATTGTGAAGGTCCGCAATCCGTAGCCTATCGTGTAAAGCCTGTGCATCTGCACTGATGGAATAGGAAGCGTGTTCGACAACGTGATTTTGGGATTGATCAACATACTGGGCAACGTAGCCAGACCGAATGATACCGTATCCAGCTGCCGCAACAATCACAACGGCACCTAAACCAACCTTTAAATAAGAGATACCCATAATACACGCCCAATACGTTTGTAGTCACTGACCCAGAAATATTGATTTACCTTAAGGTAAATCGCATGTTTGTCCAGATACTCTAGCCGAGAGATGCTCCCGTCCCAGTGCAGGCGTGTTGCGTATCTCCTTGTAGGCAGACAACACTTCTGGGTAATATGAGAGCTAATTTCATCGGTTCTATAAACAGTTAAAGGCGAAAGGCGTTATCATGAATGCTCAGCAACTGGTCGAGACCATTCGCTCGCGTACATCTGCATCTCTTAAGCTCATGAAAGCTCCCGGGCCGAATAGAGAAGAAATGAAGCTGATAATTGAGGCCGCTGCAGCTGCTCCTGATCACGGGCATCTACATCCATTCCGAATTTTGGAGATCCCGACAGACGCACGCAATGATCTGGGAGATCTGTTTGTAAAAGCCGTTGAAGAAGTAAAAGATGACCCAACCGAAGAAGCGCTTACCCGTGCAAGGGAAAAAGCGCATAAAGGGCCTGTACTTCTGGTTTTAATCGGATGTTTTCACGGTTCGGATGAGACCCGTATTCCCCAATATGAGCAAATGCTCTCAGCGGGAACAGCTTTGCAAAACATGGTGCTTGTAGCTCACGCAATGGGGTATGCATCCCGGATTACCAGTGGTGACAGTGCGCGTTCCTCTGCCTTCCATAAAGGACTGGGTCTCTCAGAAAACGAGGAATTCCTGTGCTTTATCTCTCTTGGTAAGGTTGACGAAGCAAGGCCTGCCAAGGGTAGACAAGAAGCTCAGGAAATTCACTCAACGTGGGTGCCGGAATAACGCGCTTACTTCGCTTTTGGGCGGAACGCCACAATCACATCTGGGTCCGTTTCAATACGCCCTGCACCGATCAGATCAAGACAGTACGGCACCGCCTGAAACACTGCATCAAGGCAGGTTTTGATGCTGGCTGGTTTACCCGGCAAGTTGATGATGAGGCTTTTGCCCCGAATGCCAGCTGTCTGACGTGAAAGAATTGCTGTCGGCACTTCTTTCAGGGACAACTGTCGCATCAACTCACCAAACCCGCGAAGCTCTTTTTCCATTACCAGTTCCATAGCTTCTGGAGTCAGATCACGAGGAGAGGGGCCTGTTCCGCCTGTTGTAAGGATCAGGTCGATACCATCTTCATCAGCCAATTGCTTCAAAGTAGTGCTGACGCTTTCGATTCCATCCGGAATGATCTTATGGATGGGCTCCCAGGGACTGGTCACAGCTTCTTCAAGGTATGCGAGAATAGCTGGGCCACTTTTGTCTTCGTAAGTTCCATCACTGGCGCGATCGGAGATGGTAACAGCTGCAATCTTCATGGATATCTCTCATAGACACGGATGATTTGCTGCGAGAGTAAGCGTGGAAATGCTTGGGTTCAAACATTAATTACCTGCTACTTTCCTTGTCCTCTTATTCTTTCAGGCCAGCAGAGAGCTGGCTTCCTTTCAAGGTTTGCCATCTACTCCCCATGTGTTTCTCACTGTGTATTTTGATAGACTGACGCTTCTTTGTTTAAACGTTACTATCCCGTCATTACTGAAGTTTTTAGGATGTTATCTACGTAATCCGGGGGGAGAAGCTGCAACAGATTGAGATGCATTTTACCCGTAACAGTAATGGTCTCTTGCAAGTCCGATACTAACTTTGGGTAAGGTCATGTGCAGTTATTCTAAGACATTCTCAGCTTACAACTTTGATGCGCCGGGATGTTTCGGACATGTACTCTGCAGCTGTGCTAAATAGAACAGATATGGGTAAGTACGTAGAATAGCTTGGCGATCTGAATTTTGAAATGCACTCAAACAGCTGTTGGGCTGCAAAGCGTAAGGAATCCGCTTAATGCGTAAAGTGCAAGTTGCTGCATTAGATGAACTTGAAGATCGTAAGCCTGCTCATGCACTTGTTAGCGAGGTGGATCTCGTTGTCGTAAGGTTCGATGAGGACATCTCCGTCCTCTACGGTCGTTGCCTCCATCGCGGTGCATTGCTTTCTGATGGATATGTCAGAGGTCGCAATCTGATTTGTGGATTGCATCAGTGGGATTATCGCCTGAATTCCGGCGTCAGCGCTTATGACAACAAAGAGTGCCTGCGAAAATTCACGCATTTCGTTGAAGACGGCAACATCTATGTTGATGAAGATGAAGTGAAGGCATGGGCTAAGGACAATCCGCAACCCTATTTCCGCAAAGCCTATCTGGGTGAGTATGCAGATTTTCATGGTACGGAAGAAGAACCTCATAACAAACTGATTCAGACATACGCAAGGGCAGGTTTGAAGCAGACGGGCCATCATGGCGCAATTGAAGCGATGGGAGTGCCGACAACAGAGCTACCTCAATGGGAAGATATTCAGATACTGACAGCGCAGCTGCAAAAGCCGCCGCGGTTGGATGAAGAACCCGTTGGAACTAATATTGTTATCGGCCCCAAGGCCCAGAAGCCGTTACACCTGAAAATCCCGCTCTTTGTCTCAGACATGAGCTTTGGAGCACTATCAGAACCCGCCAAAATTGCACTTGCTCGCGGAGCAGAGAGCGTTGGCACAGGCATCTGTTCTGGTGAAGGTGGGATGCTCCCAGAAGAGCAAGCAGAAAACACACGCTACTTTTATGAATTAGCTTCTGCACGTTTTGGTTTCTCTTGGGATCAGCTGGAAAAAGTTCAGGCCTTCCATTTCAAAGGCGGGCAGGCTGCCAAAACCGGAACTGGTGGACACCTCCCAGCTGCGAAAGTGACTGAGAAAATCGCAGCGGTGAGGGGACTACCTCCGGGAGAGGGCGCTATCTCGCCTGCAAGATTTCCTGAGTGGATGAAACCAGCAGATTTCCGCAAGTTTGCAGATGAAGTGCGCGACAAGACTGGCGGGATCCCAATTGGGTTCAAGCTGTCTGCGCAGCATATCGAGAAAGATATCGATGCCGCCCTGGAAGTTGGCGTTGATTACATTATCCTCGATGGGCGTGGCGGTGGCACTGGTGCTTCTCCGCTCGTGTTTAGAGATAATATCTCTGTTCCAACCATTCCGGCGTTGGCGAGAGCGCGTCGTCACCTGGATCGTAGTGGTCAACGAGATGTAACGCTTGTCATCACCGGCGGTCTTCGCAAACCGGAAGATTTCGTGAAAGCAATGGCCTTGGGTGCCGATGCCATAGCCCTGGCGAATGCGCCAATGCAGGCTATCGGCTGTATCGCCATGAGGGCATGCCACACCAACAACTGCCCAGTCGGTATTGCCACCCAGAAAGACCATCTGGTCGCGCGTCTGGAAGTTGAAAAGTCTGCAAAGCGTTTGGAGAAGTTTTTCACGGCCTCTGTTGAACTGATGAAGGTGATGGCCCGGGCTTGCGGGCATGCGCATATCTCCGATTTTTCTATCGACGATATTACAAGTTGGAAGAAGGAAATGTCGGAGCTTGCAGGTATCAACTGGGCAGGGCACGGCCCCAATGACTAATTCTCCCTGCCATCAAAGGCAGCACAAAATCAGTAGGGTGCAGAAATGATTGTTGCTGAAGGTATTATTCTGATTGCACAAATTTACTGCGTGATTGGTCTTGTCGTCGCACTGGCCTTTATCAGTTTTGGCCTTGGGCGCGTGGAACTTGCCGCACGTGGAGCTTTTCTTTTCCGCCTGCAAATCATCCCGGGGCTGATCCTGCTTTGGCCGATCGTCATTGTACGTTGGATTGCGCTGGAACGCTCCGGTGAAAAGATCTTGCTCGATAAAGAAGAAAAAGAACTCCACGAAGAGCAGGAGGCCAAGAAGTAATGCAACGTGCCTATAGAAAAGCCCACCGCACCATTTGGCTCATTCTGGCCATTCTGATTCCTCTCGTTTTGGGCCTAGCGCTTTTGATGCGTCCAACAGGAACGCACGAACAGCCGCCTGTTCCCCTTGATGACACAGCAAAGTCGGCTCTGGAGGCAAACCAGTGAGTGTTAAATATGTACCGGTAATCTGGAACCGTACAAAATTTGTCTATGATGCCGTCGTCTTGGCAACTGTTGGCGCATATCTGGGTATCTACATCTACATTGCGCCGATGTTCCAGACAGTCACAAGACCGATTGATTGGGATATCTACAAAGCTCAGGCATTTGGTACCTGTGTCTTCTTCCTACTCACATTTATTCTATGTATCGGGCCACTAGCTCGGCTGGACAAGCGCTTCCTGCCGCTTCTTTATAACCGCCGTCACTTGGGCGTGATCACTTGCGTGCTGGCCTACTTCCATGTCGACAACATTCTTGGCTGGTACAATGCGTTCTCGCCAATTAATCGTTACGTCTCAGTCTTCATTGTAAATACCAGCTTCGACCGTTTTTTGGGGTTCCCTTTTGAAATCCTCGGCGTCTTTGCCCTTCTGATCCTGACCATTCTCGCAGTTACAAGTCATGATTTCTGGCTGCATTTCCTAAAGCCTACGCTTTGGAAGACACTTCATATGGGGATCTATCTGGCTTATGCGCTGGTTGTTGCCCATGTTGCACTCGGTGCATTGCAGAGTGCTGCCGGTCCTTTCATGACCACTGCAGTCGGTGCGTCTGTCGCGCTTGTCGCCACCTTACACTTGCTTGCTGCAAGAAAAGAGCACCTCTTTGATACGCAACAGAATACGATGGATGACAGCGGCACGTGGATGGATGTAGGTGATCCAAAAGATGTTCCTGATAAGCGGGCAAGAATTATCTCCATTACCGATGATGAGCGCGTAGCGATCTTCAGAAATGGCAAGAAGCTCTCTGCGATCTCAAATGTTTGCGCCCACCAGAACGGACCTTTGGGAGAAGGTAAGATTGTCTATGGCTGTGTGACCTGCCCGTGGCATGGTTATCAGTACCGTCTGGAAGATGGAAAATCTCCACCTCCATTTACAGAGAAAATTTCCACTTATCGGCTCAAATTGGAAAACGGTCGTTTGTGGCTGAACGTAGAGGCTCTGCCACCGGGAACGTATGTTGAACCTATTGTTTCTCCGATAATGGCGGAGGGAAGCTAATGGCCAAGAAGAAACCAGATCCCTTCTTTATCGGTTGGGCGAAAAAGCCACCAAAGAGCCTGCAAGGCTTCTTGTTCCTAATCTCTGCAATTCTTGTTGGCGCAGCAGCAGGCGTGGCGTTTGGTATTGGCTCGTCTGTTCCTGATCCGGGTGACGCGCGCTTTGCTTGGGGCGCTGGGTATCAAACGTTTACAGGCTATGTAGATGCAAAACCTTACCCACTACTCCGGCTTCCTGCTGGAGAAGGTGGGCGTGACAAGCCGCATGCCATGCTGATTTCTGGTATTGGCAAACGCGGCATGCAGCAACTTGCTGGCCCTTTGGACGGACAACCTGTTGATGCTGGTGGCATTCTGCTGAAGCGTGGCGATCTCGATATGTTGCAGGTTGGAGGCAAGGTCTCTCTTCGCGCTGCAGAAAATCCGGTCCAAAATTTTACACCAGCACCAGCAGAGCATTTGGGCAAATGGCGGCTAACCGGTGAGATTTGTGATGGTAAATGCTACAATGGCGCAATGCGTCCGGGTGTTGGATTAGCCCACAAAGCATGCGCAAATCTCTGCATCATTGGCGGTATCCCTCCCGTTTTTGTGACTTCTCCCCCCCTTATGGGAAGTGAATTCTTCGTGTTGGCTGACGAAAATGGTGAGCCTTTGACTACTGAGGTTGAAGATTGGGTTGCTTTACTGATTTCACTGGAAGGTGAGGTCGAGCGCCGGGATGACCTGATGATCTTCAAGGTGAATCTGGACAGCGCTAAACAACTCTAGCTTGTCGGAGACAGCACTTACGGCGGCGAAGCAGTTTGCCGTCCAAAAACAGCGTACCCAAAGGTTGAAGTGGCAAAACAATTCATTGACTGCTAAAAACACCACGTTTGCAGTGCAACACAAATTGTATTGCGTCCTCCTTCCTAGGCGCTCTTATTTGCCGCATGTTCCCAAGCGTGCGCACAAAGCAGCGCCGCCGCTAAGCACAATCTGGTGATCCAATGATACAATTTTATGCCTACCCAGAATCCGTATTCTGCGCGAAAGTTCGAATTGCTTTGGATATGAAAGATCTGGATTACGCCGAGCTACCGCCCCCAGATGGATATGGATCAGCTGCTTATAAGAAGATCGTTCCAGCGGGTTCAATTCCCGGCCTGAGGGATGGTGAAGCTGCTCTGTCAGATTCAAACGCGATCCTTGAGTATCTTGAGGAAACCGCACCGTCTCCAGCGCTAATGCCAGAACACCCTATCGAGCGCGCTAAAGTCAGGGCACTGATGGGTCTGCACGACACGCGGATTGAACCATCTGTTCGCGCATTTTATGCCCCAATCAAAGCTGGAAAGCCGCCGAGGGATGAAGTCTACAAGCAGTTGATCAATGATATGAGTGCTGCGTTCGCACGTTTGGAAGACATGATTGAGGCTGAGCCGTATGCGATTGGTCATCATGTTACTTTGGTTGATGTAGCCTTTGCCACAACGTTTTCTCAGGCTCAGCAACTTGCTGGTATGTTTGGTGGAGAGCTAATGCTGAAGCCTAAATGCCAACATTGGTGGCAAGCTATGCAATCTCTCTCTCATGCAGCGACGTCAATCGATATAAACCGCAAAGCGATGCAGGATTGGGTTGCGAAGTTTATTCAGGTAGACGCATAAGCGCGCAGTGAGCTCAAAAGATAAAGGCGCCCCAATTTGAGGCGCCTTTCTTATTCTGCATGAACAGTTTTTACTGCGCCAAGCCCCATTTCTGAGCTGTCGCAGCAAGGAAACCATTCATTTTTTTAATCTTGATCCAGTTGTTGATGTAGTTGATCCAAACCTGATCAGTCTGCGGCATCAACATAGCGATCGGGGTCGGGTTTCTGCTTTCAGAAACTGGCACGTTGGTGATCTGCTTGAACTTCGCTTTCAGCGTAGCACCTTCAATGTTGGAGGTGATGAAAACATCAGCGCGGCCTGACAGCACTTCCTGATAGCCACGAGCAGGTGCCTCAACAACTTTGATAGTTGCATTCGGGAACCATTCCTTGCTCAGCTTCTCAAAAGTAGTGCCAAGCGTGGTTGCGACCGTCACGTCTTTCTGGTTGATGCTGTCCCAGCTGTTGAACTCACCAACTTTGCTGCTGGTCGTATACGGCAGGATCTCAACGGAAATATAGCTTTCGGAGTAACCAGCTACTTTCATGCGGCTTGGGGAGATTGAAGCAGAGCCAGTCAGGTTATACTTGCCTGCAACGATACCATTCACCAAGGTTTTCCAATCGGTTGGAATAAAGGTGAGCTTCACACCAAGGTCGGTTGCAAGCTCGTTCATGATGTCGATGTCATAACCTTTATAACCATTGCTGGCAGGGTCACGAACAGACATTGGGTTCCAGTCTCCGGTTGTACCAACCCTCAGTTCACCGGAATCCAAAATTTCGTTAAGCGCGGATTGCGCAAATGCAGAGCCGGAGAACAACGTGCCGGCAGCGAAAATTACAGTAAGAAATGAACGTAGCATCTTCATGAGAGTTCCTTGAAACGCAGTTGGAATCTGGCCCAATGCAAACCTAGCCATTTTAGCGATAACTACAATGCTGTTTTTGAGAGAAAACCGACTTCAATTAATTGTGTGCGGTAAGTCTCTATAAGATTTGTATAAGAGCGCACGACACTCTAGGTTTTGTGTCCGGCAATCTATCTGTGTTGAGGCAGATACATGAGCTGCTTACGTGTTTTGCTTCCGTTGGCAGCCTTCTTAAATTTGGAAGGTGGATACCTTGAAATTCCGAAATGCAGCAGTGCTCGTCGCATTGGCATTCGTTTTGGCGGGCTGCACTGGTGACCAGTGGGGCTGGTATGTAGTCTCACCAAACACTGAGACAGGAAGAGTTAATCTCGGTTTCATGATCGCCGGGCTGCAAGAAACAGTCAGTGTCTCGCTCACAGCAATCGCAATCTCCATGTTCGTTGGCCTTCTTGTCGCTCTGCCGGGGCTTTCAGACAATAAGTACGGAATTGCGTTTAACAGAACTTACGTTGAAGTGGTGCGCTCAGTGCCGAGTCTAGTGCTGATTTTTTGGGTTTATTACGGCTTGCCTGTTGTCGCGAATATCTCAATCAACGTGTTCTGGGCAGGTGTACTGGCTCTTGCCTTATCAGACAGCGCGTTTCAGGCTGAAATTTTCAGAGCAGGCATACAGTCAGTCGACAAAGGACAGATCGAAGCGGGGCGCTCTCTTGGGCTGAGTTATTTCCAGCGGCTTCGCTTTATCATTCTTCCGCTTGCTATCCGCCGCATGCTGCCACCGCTTGGAAACCAACTGGTCTATATGCTGAAAATGTCGAGTTTGGTGTCCGTGATTGGCCTGCAAGACCTGACAAGGCGGGCAAATGAGCTGGTCGTCACAGAATATCGACCACTCGAAATCTACAGCGTCCTTGTGCTGGAGTATCTAGTTTTGATCCTGATTGTCTCGCAAGGTGTTCGTTGGCTGGAGCGTCGTTTTAAGGCGGAGCATGCCTAGAGAACAGGCTGTTACCTAGCTTTTCTCTGGTGACCAGTTGGCTAGCAAAGCCTTTAGCTCCGGCTCATCTACAGCATGAACAGCGTCGCTTACGGAGAACCATTTCCGTGTGCGCTCGTCCTTTTCTGGCCAGTCCTCAAGCATCTCAGTCACTTCCAGCGGATAAACCTTCACGCGGCAAGGGATCGGCTCTTTGGTGACCCGAAGCTTAGGGTAATGGTAGATGCCCGCAGCTTGATCCGTCAGCTCACCTTTAATGCCAGCTTCTTCGAAGGCTTCTTGCTCTGCGGCTTCTCCACCACTGAGATCCTTCATTGGCCAGCCTTTAGGGAGAATCCAACGCTTGGTTTCGCGGGACGTAATCAGGAGAATTTGTAGCTTACCTTTTTTATTCTTTTTGAAAGGCAGTGCAGCAAACTGGCGTTTTGGTTCTGGCCAGACTTGTGCCTCTGTCTTTCTAAGGGCACTCTTCATGGGTTTCTTCCTTTACAGTGATCCGGCCTAGTTTCATTTTTGTTTGATCCAGATCTTCAGCCGTGAGCAGAGCTTTCCTTTGTTTGTGGTAGGAAGTTAGATCTGCCCCTGACTATCTAGTGTACTGCTTGTATTTTTTCAGCGCTATTGCAAGATATCGCTGTGATTGCAGCCCGATTGAGCGAGATTTATTTCCTTTTCTACATATTTAGAATATTTGTTCTGAAATTTCCAGATAATACTTTTTACCTAGACTTCATGGCGAGACTGTTGCTAAAAATACTTTAAACTTGAAATATTAAAAAATGGAATCGCAGCTCGGTATTGCTTTGATGCCAAAAAGAGTGTGATCATAAAAACGATAATAGGGGGCTGATAGTGGAACTGGATGCAGTAAGCATTGAGCAAAGAGATGGAGCTGACCCGCTCGCTCATTTGCGCCAGCTTTTCTCAATTCCTGATGGGATTATCTATCTGGACGGAAACTCATTGGGGGCTCTACCTAAGAATGTGTCTGCGGTTTTAGCCAATGCAGTCGAAGAGCAGTGGGGCAAAAGTCTCATTAAAGGGTGGAATTGCCACGGCTGGATTGATCTGCCAAGCAAAGTCGGAAACCGGATTGCCAAACTCGTTGGAGCTGATGACGGAACCTTGATCTGCACCGACAGCACCTCTCTGAATGTCTTTAAAGTCCTGGCGACTGCCATCAAGATGCGGCCGGACCGTAAAGTTATTCTTTCCGATACAGGAAACTTCCCGACTGACCTCTACATGGCGCAAGGTCTGAAAGAACTGACCGGTGGTGACATCGAGTTGCGTCTGGTTGCTCCGGAAGACGTTGAAGCCGCCCTCGATGATACTGTTGCAGTCATGATGCTCACAGAAGTGGATTACCGCACAGGTCGCAAGCACGACATGAAAGCATTGACTGAGAAAGCGCATTCTGTTGGTGCCTTGGCGATGTGGGATCTGTGCCACTCTGCAGGTGCTTTTCCAGTCCATCTGAAGGAAGCAAAAGCTGACTTTGCCGTTGGTTGCTCCTACAAGTATCTGAATGGCGGCCCCGGTGCTCCGGCATTTGTTTATGTAGCACCACAACATCAGAACCATTCTGGCAACCCACTAACGGGCTGGATGGGACACGATGCGCCGTTTGCTTTCGATCTGGGGTATACGCCATCTGCTAAGACAGACCAGATGCGCGTTGGTACGCCTCAGGTTCTTGCCATGACGGCTTTGGATGCATCTTTGGATGTGTTTGATGAGACTTCTTTGGAAGCGCTGCAGGCTAAATCCATTGAGTTGAGTGAGTTATTTATCACCGAAGTCAAACGTCGCTGCCCTAATCTGGCGCTTGCGTCACCAACGGACCCACTTAAGCGCGGTTCTCAAGTCTCGTTCCGTCACGAGCAAGGCTATGCAGTCATGCAAGCACTCATTGATCGTGGAGTGATTGGAGACTTCCGCGCGCCAAATATCATCCGTTTCGGGTTTGCTCCTCTGTACCTCTCTTTTGCTGAGGTCCTTAAAGCTGCTGAGATTCTTGAAGCAATTATTGCCGGAGATCTCTGGGACAAGCCGGAATACCACCAGAAGAGCAAGGTTACATAAGCATGGTTGAGAGTATTGATCGCAAATTAGAGCACCACGGGGCAGAACTCTCTTTCAAAGAAAACATGTCTTATGGCGATTATCTTCGTCTTTCCGATGTGCTTGGTGCGCAAGCGCCTTTAACTGAAGCTCATGATGAATTGCTGTTTATCATTCAACATCAAACAGCCGAACTTTGGATGAAGCTGGCGATCCGTGAGATGTCGGAGGCTTGTACTGCTTTGGCAGAGGATGAGTTTGCCGAGGTCTCAAAGCTGATGGCCCGCGTCAACAAGATCTTCGCGCAGCTCAACAGCGCGTGGGACATTCTGCGCACCATGACGCCAAGCGATTACACCACGTTTCGTGATAGCCTTGGCAAGTCATCTGGATTCCAAAGCTACCAATACCGTGCCATCGAATTTGTGGTTGGTAATAAAAATCCGGCCCTGATGAAACCACATGAGCATATGCCAGAAGTATCAGCATGGCTTCGTCAGATTTATGAGGCACCGGGCATCTATGATCAGATGGTGCGTGCTTTGGCGCGTGCAGGCTTCGAAATCTCCGATGCAGTACTCAACCGGGACGTCACTAAGCCATATACAACTGATGCGTCAGTTCAGAAGGCTTGGGAAATAATATATCGCAATCCACGTGATAATTGGCATTTCTACGACCTCGCGGAGAAGCTAATCGACTTTGAGGACTTTTTTCGTCGGTGGCGATTCAATCACCTTACAACCGTAGAGCGTATTATTGGAAGCAAAATGGGCACTGGAGGCACATCAGGGGCACCGTACCTGAAAAAAATGTTGGATACTGTGCTGTTTCCAGAACTTTGGCAGGTGCGCAGTGATCTGTAAGATTGCTGCGAAAATTACTCAATTTATGAAATTATTTTGTTCTAAAATCTCTACAAACTGCGCATATAAGTGGAATTATCTATATGTTTCAGGCAATATATGCGCAGTTGAAGCTGTTTCCTCGCAACTTATGGGAAGGTTGTTGGGAGATGGAATCTGGAAAGTTTCACTCAACTTGTCCAGATAGAACCATGATAATCGAGTGATTAGGCTGCAAATGGCGCGGACTTCTGCCTTGAAATAACATGCTACTAAGGGCATTAGGTAGGTGCTTGACAACAATAAAACGCCAGTCCTTTGCAGTCTGGGGGGATAATAATGCTGGAAATCGAACAGCTGTCGAAGCAATTCGGCGGGTTTAGAGCCGTCAATAATTGCTCATTTTCGGTTCAAAAGGGCACAATCACAGGTTTAGTCGGTCCAAATGGAGCTGGTAAAACCACAACGTTTAATCTGATTGCCGGTGCCCTTCAGCCAACTGCTGGAAAAATCAAATTTTTGGGAGAAGATGTAACGCGCCTCAGCTCTGATCAGCTGTTTCATAAAGGCTTGGTACGTACATTTCAGATCCCGCATGAGTTTCATCGTCTGTCAGCTCTCGAAAACCTCATGTTGGTTCCGCCCGCTCAAAAGGGTGAGAGCTTATTCCAGAACTGGCTCAGCTTTGGCAGCGTGAAAAAGCAAGAAGAAGAAGTACGCCAGAAAGCTTTAGAGACACTGGAGTTTCTGGAACTGTCTCATGTTGTAAATGAGCGTGCAGGTAATCTGTCCGGTGGACAGAAAAAGCTTCTCGAGCTTGGCCGTACAATGATGACCGATGCAAAGCTTGTTCTGTTGGACGAGCCTGCCGCAGGTGTCAACAGAACATTGCTACGCCGCCTTGAAGACAAAATCCAAATCCTGAACCAGGAACGTGGCTACACATTCGTTCTGATTGAGCACGATATGGAGATGATCGAGAAGCTCTGCGATCCGGTCATCTGTATGGCGGAAGGCTCGGTTCTGATTGAAGGTGATTTCCAGACCGTTCGTTCTGATGCGCGGGTGCTTGAAGCCTACCTCGGTGAAACGGTTGGGGAGGCTGCACTCTAATGACGTCTCAAGCAATTGCAGAGCAACCAATGTCAAAGAACTCCGTGCAACAAGAATACTCCGGCAAACCAATCCTCACCATGACAGGTGTTCGTGGCGGATATGGCGATGCAGACATCCTGCAGGGTGTCGACATGCAAGTGACCGAGCAGGAAATTGTTGTAATTGTTGGCCCGAATGGAGCTGGCAAATCGACTGCGATGAAGGCGATCTTTGGCCTTCTGAAGGTTCGCGGAGGTTCTATTGTCGTCAATGGAACAGATATCGCGGGCTGGAAGCCAAATCGTATTGTACAGCACGGTGTTTGTTACGTCCCTCAGGTCAACAACATCTTCCGTGAGATGACCATTCACGAAAATCTCGAAATGGGGGCCTTCCTACGGAAAGGTGACATTTCTAAAAGCTTGGAAAGGGTCTACACCCTGTTCCCTGATCTCAAAGAACGCCGCAATGCGTTGGCTGGAAACCTGTCAGGCGGTCAGCGTCAAATGGTGGCAATGGGCCGTGCATTGATGCTCAACCCGTCATTGCTCTTGCTGGATGAGCCGACCGCTGGTCTCTCTCCAAAATACATGGAGCAGATTTTTGAGATCACCCGCAACCTGCGTGATGCAGGTCTTTCGATCTTGCTCGTAGAGCAGCACGCCAAGCAAGCATTGGCATTTGCTGACAAAGGCTACGTTCTTGCAGCTGGTAGCAACCGGCATGAAGGAACGGGGCAGGAGCTGCTCGCAGATCGTGAAGTTGCTGAAATGTTCCTCGGCGGGTAATAAGGGAAAATCCAATGCCATTTATGGAATTCGTCAATTTTTACCTCATGCCGGGGATCGTACTGGGCTCAATTTACGCTCTGGGCGCAGTTGGTATCACGCTGGTATTCGGTATTTTGAGATTTGCGCACCTTGCGCATGGTGACCTCGCAACGCTTGGCGCATTTGCGGCCCTCGGCGTGGTGACCATCTTCGGGGTAAGCCCTTGGGTTGCTCTTCCCGTTGCTATGGTTGTGTGCGCGTTTATGGCGATCGGCATCGACAAACTATTCTACGACTACCTCTCAGAGCGTCCAAAGATCATCGTGGTGATGTCCTCACTAGGTATCGCTCTCATGTTGCGTGCCGTTGTTCAGGTGGTCTGGGGTGTTGATACAGAAACCTATACCCGTGGTATCGTCAGACCAGATGATTACTGGGGCATCCGCATCCGTGATCGTGAGATCTACACTATCATCGCAATGTTTGTGATCGTTGGCGTGTTGTGGGCGTTCTTGCAGAAAACCAAGTGGGGCAAGGCCATGCGTGCCATGTCCGACAACCCGGATCTTGCGCTGCTTTCCGGTGTTGATAATCGCAAAATCACAATGTTGACTTGGGGCATCGTCGGCGTTCTGTGCGCCGCTTCTGGTTTCTTCCTTGGCATCAACACAGAACTGAAACCGCTCATGGGCTGGACGATGCTTCTGCCAATGTTCGCAGCTGCAATTCTTGGCGGTGTAGGGCGTGTGGAAGGTGCAGTCATTGGCGGCTTGATTGTTGGCATAGCTGAAGAGACATCTGTTCTGTTTATCCCGGGAGAGTACAAGGCCGCCATGGCGTTTGCGATCCTCCTGCTCATCCTTCTTGTGCGGCCAACTGGCTTGCTCAAGGGTAAAGTTCTGTAGGGGGAGAAGAAACATGGAACTCATCGGTCTGCTTAACTATGCGGTGTTCATGGCGATCTTTATCGGCATTTACTCCCTTCTGGCTCTCGGTCTTAACATTCAATGGGGCTTTTCCGGTCTCTTTAACGCTGGTATCGCAGGCTTCTTCGCCGTTGGAGCTTATTCATCTGCGCTGCTCACGGCACCAGAATCTGCTGTCCATCTGGGTGGCTACCAGCTGCCCGTTGTTGTGGGTTGGATCGGCGCGATGATCGCTGCTGGCGCAATTGCATGGCCAATCGGCAAAGTCTGCTTACGCTTCCGCTCTGATTATCTGGCAATCGCGACAATCGGCGTGGCGGAAATCATCCGTCTGGTCGTGAAGTCGGAAGGTTGGATGACAGGTGGCGCACGCGGCGTGAATAAGATCCCGCGTCCATTTGGTGATCTGTCCTATCTGTATTCCCAGTTGGCTTATCTTGCTCTGGTCTTTGCCATCGTGCTCGTCGTGTACTGGGCTATCGAGCGTCAGATTTCGGCTCCTTGGGGCCGTATGATGCGCGGTATCCGTGACAATGAAGATGCGGCAACGGCAATGGGTAAGGACATCAAGGCGCGTCGTCTGGAAGCATTCATCTTCGGTGCTGCTGTGATGGGGCTTGGTGGTGCGCTGTTTGCTCACTTTAACCGTTCCATAACCCCTGAAGCCATCGACCCGATGATCGCCACATTCCTGATCTGGATTATGTTGATCCTTGGTGGCTCAGGTAACAACCGCGGTGCACTTCTCGGCGTTGCTGTTGTCTGGATCATCTGGTCTGCGTCAGAGTTTGTAACGGATCAGCTGCCAACAGAATACGCCATCAAAGCTAAGTACATGCGCGTGTTTATCATTGGCTTGCTTCTGCAATTGGTCCTCCGGTTCAGACCGGAAGGGATCTTGCCGGAACCTCAGGGAACCGCTGGCAGTCCAGAAGTCAAAACCTTTCAAAAACAAGAAAGTGCAGCGAAATAATGCCAGCACTCGTGGAAATCAATTTTAACGCCCTGGTCAATCCGGATAGTATTTGAAACAGGGCTCTTTGGAGGTGAACTGATGCTTAAGAAAATCGCATTGGCAGCAGGCTTGTTCAGCGCTACTGCACTTGCATCCAACGCTGTTCAGGCTGATGTAAAAGTCGGTCTTCTGGGAGGTATTTCTGGTCCAATCGCGGCTATGGCTCCACCAATGCTGGACTCTGCAAAACTGGCTATCCAGCAGGTGAACGAGCAGGGCGGTATTCTGGGTGGCCAGAAGCTTGAAGCTGTTGTGGGCGACAGTGCGTGTAACCCGCAGAACGGTGTGGATTCCGCAACCAAGCTGGTAAACATTGAACAGGTTGCGGGTCTTATCGGCCCACACTGCTCTGGTTCAGTTCTGGCTGTTGCGAACTCTGTGACTGTACCAGCTGGTATCACGCTGATCACACCATCAGGGACTTCCCCTGAAATCACAGGCCTGGAAGATAAAGGTCAGGTATTCCGTACAGTACCTTCCGATGACTTCCAGGGCCGCTCACTCGCACGTACGCTGTTAAACCTCGGCACTAAGAAAGTTGCTGTTGCCTACCTCAACAACGATTATGGCAGCGGCCTTGCAAATGCTTTTAAAGTTGAATTTGAAGCAAACGGCGGTGAGATTTCTGGATATTCAGCACACGAAGAAGGTAAGGCATCTTACCGTTCCAACCTTGCTGAGCTGTCCCGTGGTGGCGCAGATACGCTTGTAATCTTCGATTACGGTGACGGCACTGGCCTGACCATCCTGCGTCAGGCGCTGGAAAACGGTTTCTTCACCAACTTCGTTGGCGGCGATGGCATGAAGTCAGATGCAATCATCCGTGAACTCGGCGCTGAAAATCTGACCACATTCATTGCTTCTTCTCCAGTAGGCGAGAAGTCCAACAGCCTTGAGCTCTTCAACGAAGCGTACAAAGCGGTTGGCGGTAACCCGGATGCAATCTTCGTATCCAACTCCTACGATGCTGCATTCCTGATGGCTCTGGCTCTGGAAAAAGCTGGTGGTGACGCTGCTAAGGTTTCCGAGGCAATGGCTGCTGTGTCCGACGGACAGGGCGAAGCTGTTCTTCCTGGTGAATGGAAGAAGGCAGTTGAGCTGATCGCAGCTGGCAAAGACATCGACTACAAGGGCGCATCTGGCGACCTGAACTTTGACAATGCTGGCGACGTCCCTGGTTCTTACGGCCTGTTCAAGGTCGAAGGCGATGCATTCGCGCTGCAGCAGGCTTTGAACTAAGGCTCAGAACAGTCAAATAAGGAAAAAGCCGGCCTCATCTCAGGCCGGCTTTTTTCATGGCAAACTTCTCACTTAGTAAGAATCAATTTGCCAAGTTTCGTGATCGACAATCGGTAGTTATCTTCGCGATGGGAGATTGTGATCTCGCGCTCATCGCCAAAGAGTGCCTTGCTATCAACAGTGCGCTCATGTGGCTGACTTTGTGAGCTTTCCTGAGCTTTTTCCATATCAGTCATTCGCCTCAGCCTTTCCCCAATTTTGGCTAGCGTGGATGGTCGCGATACCCTCAAGAGCTAGGGGGACTCTATCGCGTTTATTTCTTGACTTTCATATTCATGTTTTATTACAAGTGCAATGCCTACTCAATAATTGCTGGAGATCGCGTCCTCCCGCAAACCGTCCTGGAGTAGGATTTGTATCGATGCGCAAGCCAGCTGTTACTCTCTCCCTCAACAGCCAGCCAGCCCACGATATCCTTGATATCTGCGACTGATTTGCATTTGCAACTAAGTTTTAATTTTTGGGTTGGGGTCCTATGAATAAGTTGGTTAAGCTGTTTTCACTTGCTCTTGCTGCCTTGTGGATAACGCAAATAACTGCAGCTGAAGCAGCAAACACGACAAGAGAACCAGTGATCGCTCTCCAGTTGAATAAAGCTGAGACCACTCAGAACGGGTGTCGTGTAAGCCTTCTTGTTCGCAATCACCTTAAAGATGAGATCAATCAACTGGCGTTGGACTTGGTAGTCTTTGATAGTACAGGCGGAATTGCTGATTTCCTGAGCATGAAGACAGGTCGTCTTCCTTCCGGAAAGACGAGAGTTCAGCAGTATGACCTCCCATCCAGCAGTTGTGCAGACATCTCGTCATTGCTCATCAATGATGTCAGCCAGTGCGAGGGAGCTGAAAATGTATCTCCGGCTAGCTGCTTAGACTCATTGAATGTATCCTCTCGCGCTGCGATAGAACTAACACTCTGAACCGCTGCAGAACTGAATTAGAAAAACAACGAGATTTCCAGAATGAATGCCATGATTGAAAACCTGGGCCTGACCGCAGCAATGACACCTTTTATGGATCTGCTTGCAAAAGGTGGTGTGGTTGTTGGGTTGCTGCTGGTTGTCAGCGTACTTGCTCTAACAATTGTCATTGCAAAACTCTGGCAGTTCTGGATTGCAGGCGTTGGTCGTCATCGCAAAGCTGAGCAGGCCGTGGCCTTCTGGCGTGTTGGGAAGCGTGATCAGGCCTACAGGATCGTGGTAACAGATCGCTCTCCGGTCTCCGACGTTCTGGCACATGCCATGCGTGGCCTTATGAAACCGCAGGTGCCTGAAAAAAGAGTCCGGGAAGATGTAGAGCGCGTTTGCTTCACGCATCTTGCGGATCTTCGCAGTTATCTGCGGGCATTGGATATGATTGCCCAGATCGCTCCTCTACTCGGCCTGTTCGGAACAGTGCTTGGGATGATCGGGGCGTTTCAGGCTATGGCCGACGCTGGGTCGCAGGTCGATCCATCTACTCTGGCAGGTGGGATCTGGGTTGCACTGCTGACAACTGCCGTTGGTCTGGCCGTTGCAATCCCAGCTTCCGTGATGCTGTCATTGTTCGAAGGCCGCATCGAACGAGAGCAGGGCGCAATGGAAAAGATCGTCACTGAACTCTTCACCGGGGCAGTCACGTCCATCGCTACCCAATCTGAAGAAGCGGAACAGGTTGGAACACAGCCACGTTTTGAGGTTGTTCACGATGCGCCTTAGTGAGGCTCCAAAAAGAAGCCGTGCGCCTGGTCTCACATCTCTGATTGATGTGATCTTCCTTTTGTTGATGTTCTTCATGCTCGCTTCCACGTTCTCGATCTACCAAAAGTTGGATGTGACATCGGGCGCTGAGGGCGCAGGTCAAATGGAACAGTCCCCAATCCTTCTGCAAGTTTTTGCCGAAGGACAGCTGTCGGTGAACGGTGATCGGGTGAAGGTTGAGGCGTTGATCGCGGCGCTCGACGACGCAGGTATCGAAAAAGTACGACCTGTGGCGATCATCCCTGCCAAGGATTCCACTGTGCAGGATGTCGTAAGCGCGCTTGAGATGCTTAAAACAGCAGGTTGGTCAGCGACGATCGTTGGCAATTGAATTCAGAATATTGCGAAATAAGAAGTTTAAAGAATGCGTCTGAAGACAAAACCACAAAAGAGGACATTTGAGAACACGATCCCATTGATCAATATCGTGTTCCTGATGCTCATCTTCTTCCTCTTTGCAGGTTCAATTGATAGAGACGATGCAAAAAACGTGAGCCCCGCAGAAACGCAGGAGCAATCCAGTCGTGAGCTTATTGCCGGAGCGCTGATTATCGCTCCTGATGGATTGATAACCCAAAACGAACAGCCAGTTCTTGTTGAGGATCTGATACCGCTGGACGGCAATAAAGACCCTCTGATGGTTGTTGCTGACAAGGCACTGTCTGGTCAGACACTCGCCAGAACCCTTGCCGCGCTGAAAAAACAAGGTTTCTCTGATATTACATTGGTCACTGTAAGGGCTGCCCAATGAAGAAGAGCATTCGCAGGAAAATCGGTGGTTCAGCCCTCACGACCGCCTTACTCGTGTCTGTCAGCGTTCACGCAGCTGGGTTTGCTTGGTTTTATACACGGGCTCCTGAAGTTCAGGTTGCCTCAACACGGTCAACGTCACTTTCTGTCGTCGGGTCGATTGAGGATCTTATTGCAGGTTCTAAGGAAGTTGTTGAACCGATTGAGCCGGACCAGCCAGATGAAGTTGAGCCTCGTGAGATTGAAACTCCGATAGAGCAAGTCAAAGAGATTGAGTCTGTTGAGCCCATTGAGCTGGTTAAAGCAGAGATCACACCAATCAAACCGATTGCAACGCAGGCTGTGAAACCATTACCAGAACCTGTTGCTGAAGGTGTTACCATCAAGGCTGAGATTGAGCCGCTGAAACTTGAGCTTCAGCCCGAACAAATCAAACCTGCTGAGGTGCAGGAGATTAAGCCCGTTGAAGTTGCAAAAGTTCTGCCTGTTAAACAGCAAGAACCAGTAGAGCCGACTAATGACGTTGATCTTGTAAAGCTGAAAGAGCCACAAGAAGCAGTTAAACCGGAAGAAGCCAAATCAGCTCAACCAGAAAAACTGGAATTGGTACAACAGGAAACACTTGAAGAGTCGAAGCCGGTAGAAAAGAAGACAGCTGAACCCGTTGACGAAAAGAAAGAGCTTGAGGCAAAGCCTGTTGAAACTGAAGTTGCCGCAGTAACGGTTCCCGTCCCGCGAGCAGCGCCGCCACGTCCCAAGCTGCCGCAGAAAACTGCCAAGAAGGCTCCACCAAAAGCCAAGAAAGAACCTGCCAAGAAAGCGGGTAACTCGGATGTTAATTCTGCTCGTGGCTCCAAGGTCGCCCGTAAAGGCTCCAACACCTCAAAGAATGGCAACAACATCGCTGGCTCCGGCGACAGTGCAGGCAATGCTGCAACGAGCAATTACTGGGGCAAGGTGCAAAAGAAGATCCAGCGTGCGGCAGATAGACGATACCCGAGACGTGAGAAGAATCGGAAGAAGTCAGGCATCGTCCGTGTGAGTTTTGTCGTGCACAGAGATGGGGCTGTAACGGGAATTAGGCTATCCCGGTCGAGTGGGAATAAGCGGTTTGATCAGGCCGCGTTGAAAGCCCTAAAGGCCGCTGCGCCATTGCCTGCATTTCCATCCTCGATGAGGAATAATACGGTCAGTAGAACAGCGCCGATAGTCTTCAAAGTACGATAACAAAAAAAGGCAGCGAATATTCGCTGCCTGATCATCTCGTCGCTCTTGGTGCGCTTACTCAGCAGCAGCCATATTCTTTGGCAGAAGTGGGTCTTCAATCTGCAACAGGTGGCGAATGCTCGCGCGGTTGTCAGCAAGATCCGCAATCGTGCACTTGTCGAGCACACCGAGGAATGCTTCCAGCGCTTCATGCAGAACAGAATTGAAGCCGCAGTGGTTGACGAGCGGGCAGTCCTGACGGCCACTGTCAAAGCACTCAGCAAGAAGGAATGACTCTTCAGTTGCACGTACCACCTGTCCTACACTGATTTGCTCAGCTGGACGTGGCAATACGATACCACCGTTACGCCCTCGGATGGTTTTCATCAGATCAGCGTCAACGAGCACCTTCATGATCTTGAAAAGGTGAGTTTCCGACATGGAAAACGAAGCCGCGATCTCAGCAACTTTGCTTGGCTTGCCAGGATTTGCCGCACAATACATCAGGGCACGTACAGCATAGTTGGTTTGTTGAGTGAGTCTCATAATATTAGCTATGCGTCTTCCGGTGTCTGTCGTCAATAAAAATATGCATCTCTAACTCAACAATAAACCATTCCCAGTTTAGAGTCATTAAAAACTTTGTCGGTGCTGGAAACAAACCCGAGACCGTTCTTTTGCCAGTGCACGTGCAAAATATATCTAAATCCAGCTGATCCTACAATAATCACAGAGCAAATATCTGGCGTGAGAAACTCGTCATTTATTCAGCAAGCTAATGGTGATACAGCTCAAATATGAGAGTGAACACGACGGACGCAATTGAGTTCCAATGAAGATTTCAAAACAAAGCCTTGAGGAGCAAGCCGCAGACTTTCTGAGGCAGCAGATTTTGGCGGGTCATTATGTCTCAGGCGACAAGCTGACGGAAAGTACGCTTGCAAAAGGTCTGGAGCTTTCACGCACAACCGTGCGCATGGCGTTGAACACACTCTCGAGCGAAGGACTTGTCTCGCAAAAGCCTTATGCAGGGTGGAGCGTGACGACACTGACGGACCACGATATCTGGGAAATCTATCACCTTCGTGTCGCGCTGGAGAGTCAGGCTGCTCAAATGGCAGCTGAAACGATCACGCCGGAAAAGGCTGTTCGGCTGCGTAAAGAGCTGGAGGTCTTCAAGGAGATCTGCCAGCAAGACGGCGTCTCACTTACAGAAGTTACGTTCTATGACTTTGAGCTTCACAAGCTGATCATTGAACTGAGTGAGAGTGCACGCTTGGCGCACATGTACAAGAGCGTGATCAATCAGCTTTCAATCTATATTCGTATCACGCACTTTGACTTTGATATTGAAGACAGTGCGAACACCCATGTCGGTTTAGTGGAAGCCATTTGCTCTGGCGAGGCGGAAAAGGCCCGCAAGCTCGCTATTGAGAACATCAGTACCTTCACTGAAATGGGCCATAAGCTGAAACATGAACATGTTAAGCTGGCGACCGACGACTGATAGTGCTTGAAGATTTGAGATAGTCATAAAAAAGGGCGGCCCGGAGGTCGCCCTTTTGCTTTGCCTGAGGAGGAAGCTTATTCCGCAGGAACAGCACCAGCTGCTTCGCGGGACTGCCGGAGAATATCTTCGCCACTTGTTAAAGCGAAGTCCTCACGCATCCACTTGATGAATCCGTAAACCATATAGCTGATGATAAACATCAGTGGGATAGAGGTTACGATGGCACATGTTTTGATGGTGTTCAGTGGGGCGTCAATGAACATCATCGCAAGTGGAACTGCAGCCAGCATCACACACCAGAACAGGCGCAGCATTGGAGATGGCTCTTCGTTCTCTTTCAGACCCTTTGTAGAAGCCGCTGCCATGGTGAAGGCTGCAGAGTCCAGAGTGGTTGCCAGGAAGAGAACGGAGACCAGCGCAAACAGAACGATGAAGATCGCGCTGAGTGGCAGGGTGTTCATGACCTGAACAATCGCCTGATTTCCTTCGCCGGAAGCTACAAGACCAGCAACATCAACAAGACCGGTTACGTTTGCTGACTGAGACAGACCACCAAGGATACCGAAGAAGAAGAAGCAACCAGCACTACCGCTCAGCAGCATGTTCGTGATGACGCCGCGGATACTACGACCCTTGGAGATTTTGGTCACGAAGATGGATACGAACGGAGTGTAGGTGATCCAGTAGAGCCAGTAAAAGATTGTCCAACCTTCTGGGAAGCCGCCATTGTCAACCGGATCAGTGTAAAGGCTCATGCGGATGAAATCCTGGATCATGATGCCAAGACCATTCACCGTAGACTTCGCAATGAACATTGTTGGGCCAACCAGGAACACAGCAATACAGAAGCCGATTGCCAGATATGTGTTCATTGAGCTGATACGCGCCATACCCTTCTGAATGCCCACATATGAACTCAGAGAGAAGAATGCGGAGATAATCAGTATCAGTACCAGATTCACATTGAAGGTTGGTTCAATACCGATCAGAGAAGACAGGATCTCAGAAACCATCGGCACAGACACACCAAGTGTGATGGAAAGTGCACCGAAGATGGTGAAGATGAAGATCACGTCAATCACACGGCTGATCAAGCGCCAAAGCGGAGTTATCGGCTTGTCACCGCGGATAGCAGTACACACAGCTGAGAGGCTGAGACCAGGGTTCTTGCGAACGTGGAAGTGGTAAGCAACTGGCAGAGAGACAATGCAGTAAGCTGCCCAGGCGCTGAAGCCCCAGTGGAACAGGTTGTAAGCAGTGCCCAGCTCGTAAGCCGCAGTCGTACCAGTCTGAACTCCTAGAGGAGGGGCGTTGAAGTAATATGCCCACTCAGTAAAGGCCCAGTATACTGTTGCAGAACCCAGACCTGCACAGATCATCATGGAAACCCATGCGAATGTGCTGTACTCAGGGCTGCCTTCACCCAGACGGATATTGCCGTATTTGCTTATACCAAGCGCAGCCAGAAAGATAACTGATCCAAACACAAGCAGCAGCACAGGCGTGCCGAAGATCGCATTGAATGTACCGAACAGGTAGTTGGCTATCTCGTTGCCCTTTTCAGGGAAGATTGTCAGGCCAGCAACAATGGCGATGACAAACCCCAGACTTATTGAAAGCAGTAAGGTGTCTAATCTTTTCCCAGTGTTAGACATTTGTTATTCCTCCATCTTCAAGCGTAAGCAGGTTGTGCATTCACTTGATATTTTTTGATTAGGTCTTCGTTCAGCTCGATCCCAAGGCCTGGGCGATCAGGAACAACAAGCTGCCCCTCAGCGAAGACCACTGGCTCTTTAGCCAGCCCGTTACCCGCAACAAGCGGACTATTGCTCTGGGAGTATTCCATCAGGTTTCCTTGCTCGCAGGAGGCAAGGAAATGCACAGATGCAGCAAGCAGAATGTCTGTGCTGAACCCATGAGGAATGAGTTGGACACCGCGCATCTGCGCCATGTCATAAATCTTGCGCATCTCGGTGATGCCACCACAACGTGTAATGTCTGGTTGAATGATGTCTGGCTCACAACGCTCCAGCATGTCGTGGAACTCACGGCATGTGGTGAGCGCTTCACCGCCAGCAATTTTTTGAGATGCCTGAGCTCCAAGTTTCACATAGCCACGTTCATCGTCAGCCATGACGGGCTCTTCAATCCAGTGCAGATTGAAAGGTTCCAGACGCTTACACATATGCAAAGCATGAGAGGCAGTGCGCCATTTGGTGGCAAGATCGATCTGCAACTGTATATCTGGACCGATTGCTTCACGCACAACGCGTACAATCTCATAATCAGTGTCTGGATCATCACCCAGAATGCCGCCGCCAAATTTCAGGCTGGTGAAGCCCTTTGCGACCAGATCCTGTGCGATCTTGCGGTTGTCTTCTGGGTTATCTGCCGGGATGAAAGTGCCGTAAGCCGGAATCCGATCACGATACTTCGCTCCCAGCAGAATATGCAGTGGCACACCATAGTGCTTGGCGGAGATGTCCCACAGTGCAATATCGATAGCGCTCATGGCATGAATGCCAGCACCGCGACGACCAACATAGTTGCTGGACCAATACATCTTGTTCCATAAACGGCTGATCTCAAGTGGATTTTCGCCGATCAGCAGGGACTTCAGACCCGTGCAATACAAGTTGGACTGCGGTGCTTCAATGAGTGCTGCAATCACGGTTGGCGAGCTGTCTGACTCCCCAAGCCCCACCAGACCAGTGTCGGTGTGGATGCGTACGATCAGTGCATCTTCGCCCCACTCGCAATTTTGTGCGAGCAGCGGGACACGAAGATGGATGACCTCAACATCAGTGATCTTCATTTTATTCTCCCTGATGCGCAGGTCCTCAATGAAGGCCTGCGCGTTGTTTTAATTATTCTGCGGGGATGGAAAGCAAACGCTCGACGCGCTGATCTTTCTGAATGAGTGAGCAGTAAGCGTAGCCAAAGTCTTCGATGGCGGTTTTCTCGCCATTGATCACGCCTTCGAGTGTTTTCAGGATTTGTTCGGAGACATTCTCAAGGCTGTCTTCACCGCGCATGATGCCGGTTGCATCAATGTCGATGTCTTCATTGATCAGCTGACTGTTGCCACTGACGCGGATGACTGGAACAATCGGATTATTGAAACCAGCCCCACCAGTGGTCCAAAGGATCACCTGACAGCCGAGTGCTGCAAAATGCATCGCTGAGCCACCACAAAGCATTGTCGTTTCAGACAAGTACATGCCTGGAGCCTCTGGCTTTTCCAACTTAGTCGCATTGATGCGCAAGATATCCTGAATTGGCCTGGAGCCTGTTTTTGCAAGAGCGCCGAGTGACTTTTCTTCGATGGTTGTCAGGCCGCCAATGCTGTTACCAACACTCATGGTTTCAACCTGAGTGCCCTCAACGTGCCAACGCTTTTCTTCATCACTGATCAGCTGGCCGATCTTCTCAGAGACTTTTGAGGTGATAGCTCGTTCTTTGAGAATATGCTCACAGCCAAGCAATTCCAGAAGCTCACCGGCTACAACAGAGGCTCCCATATCAATCAGCTTATCCGCGGCAAGACCAACACTTGGGTTAGAAGCAATGCCAGAGCTGGTGTCTGAGCCACCACATTTGATACCCACCAGTAGCTTGCTGATTGGAGCATCAACCATCGGTGTTGCATCGGCATGCTCAACGATCTTGGCAATACGCTTCAACCCTTCGCGAATGGTCGAAACTGTTCCGCTTTCTTTAATGCAGGTGAGGGTCTCTACAGGACGCCCGGTTGCACGGATTGGCCCAGCCACAAGGTCAGGCGTAATGCTGCCACAACCCATATTGATCACCAGCGCCCCGGCGATGTTCGGGTTAGTCGCTGCGTTGATCATGGTGCCAATCATCTCTTCGTTGCCACCATACATGCAGGTATTGTAATTGGTGACGACAACAGTACCGGGCGTCTTCTCAGAGATCGCACGTGCGATGCCTTCTGCGCACTCATCGGCAGCGATAACCATGATGAGATTGCGGATGCCGACAGATCCATCTGCTCGCTGATAGCCTCTGAACGTCTGCATCAGTCCACCTCAATTTCCATTTGGGTGATGATTTCGTTGATCATCACCTCTGGAATATCCAGATTTAAGCTTCGAATGTTTTGAACGTGAGCAAGCTGGCCCTGAGGAACAGGTTTGATTGCTTTGCCGACTGCGACGCCGCCTTTAATCAGCTGGTCCTCTGGTTTCATGGGGCGCAGTGCGACTTTGTTGCCGAAGGGAATAGCTTGCAGAAGCTCCAGCTCTCCCAAGCTTTCGTTCTGTTCGGAGATCACCAGAACTGTCTCGCCCTTGCTGGCATTTTCCAGCAGGGTTGCAACATTGTCTGCAGCATTAAGGCGAAGTGCCTTGATCATAGTGTACTCCGTCGATTGTCCTACAATCGACTATTGCATAAAATACACATCAAGTCTTGAGAAAAATCAATATTGTCTGACAATCGAGGTAGTGGGGGAATTAATTATTAAAATTCAGCGACTTGGCTTTGAAAAATTTCGGGTGCTGGGGGCTGATGAATGTTCTCAGCTAGGAAGAACTAAGTAAAATCCAGCAGAAATACGGGCTTTTTTACAAAAAAAACACGGCGCAAAACCAAAAGCTTCACGCCGTGCCACCAAATGAGTCTCCCTGTTCTACCCAGGAAGGGATCAGCTATTTCCCCTAAAGTGGAGAAACGTCGACATAGACCTGATAGTCATAAATCAGAGTGTCATTGAGCTTCAAAACAGCTGAGAAAGGGATCTGGAGTGTGCTTTTGTCATGACGCGTATAATGCACCGCGCCTGTGCAAATGACTGTATCACCAATACTCCAGGCGTCTTTGAGTGTGTGTGACATAGCTGCGATGGATTGGAAAAAGGCTGTATTTGCATCGACAACCTGCTGGTAACCTGAAATCTCATCAAAATTCCCAAGTTGGAACCGTACGTCTTGTGCCAGAAAAGATCCGACAGCCTCAGCGCTCAAAGAGTCGACGGCTTGATAAAGCTTATTGGCAAAGTCGCGTGCATCTACGTGTGTCTTAGTGAGGGATGTCATTTTCTTTCCTATCGTTCTTTTAGGTTGGGAGAGTGGTTGCTGCATCTGAAAGGACAGTATTCAGGGAGCTCGAAGTTTCGTGAGTTGAATGTGTCCGTTTGTCAGTGCTAGCCCAAAGAACAGAACGGCAATAGCAGCGAAGATGGCCATGCTGATGGGTTCTGAAAACACCAGTGCAGCAACCAAAATACCTGAAACTGTGGCAAAATATCCGACTTGGCTGAAGCCAACACTGTCCGTTCTGTCTTGAATAAAGAACGTGAGAGCATAGCTCGCTGCACTAAGAAATCCGATGCCAAGGATGATCCACCAGATGTCCTGGATTGGCTCGACAAGCGCTGGCAGACTATCGCCAAGAAGAAGCAAAGGCAGCAGCAACAGCACTTGAGAGAACATGGTCCCGGTTGCAGTCCCAACTGAGGAGGCGTCTTTGGGATAGGCTTTGTTGCGGTAGATGTTTGCAATTGCCAGCGACATAGGCATGCCTGTCCCAATCAAAATCCAGATAGGATCAAACTGACTGACTTGAGCACTACTGAGTGTCACAAAACTAATCCCGGCAAGCCCAACCAAAATCCCGACAAGCCGCTGTGTTGCAATCAGCTTTCCGTCGACGATTGATGAGAGCACCGCCGTAATCAAAGGCGATAGAGTTACAAGAACAGTCAAAAGCCAGGCTGGAATATGCTGCAGGACTAGGTATGCAACCAGCGAAGGCACTGTGATCCCAAGGAAGCCATTGATGATGTAATACTTGATATGACGGCGTTTCAGCGAGAAGCTCTCATGCTTCAGATGAAGCAAGAGGTAGAGGAACAAACCCGCCAATAGTAACTGCGCAAATGTTGCGCTCAGTGCTGTGACCCCAGCTTTTGTCACAAGCTTGGCAAGTGCGTAATTAACGCCAACAATTGCCCCGATCAGGATGATGTAACCTGTTGGATTATTGTGCTTTCCAGTTTCCGTATAAGTTGCTTGACGATCCATTAGGCAACTCCTTTCTGGAAGACACCGGTTTGGTCATGACCGTGCGGTTTCAGAAGGTCCGGCTGCGGGCCAATTGAAACGATCCCTATGGGATTGAGATGACGGTGGCTGCGGAAATAATGCTCCCGCATACGTTGGAAATTCACTGTTTCTGCGATGCCAGGATGCTGGTAGAGCTCACGGAGATAAGAGCTGAGATTAGGATAATCTGTAATGCGTCGCAGATCGGTTTTAAAATGTGTCACGTAAACAGCATCAAACCGAATGAGACTAGCAAAAAACTTCCAGTCAACTTCGGTGATTTGAGCACCTGTCAGATAACGCCGAACACTTAGCTGAACCTCCAAAAGGTCAAGAGCTTCAAAGAGTTTAGAGACTGCAGCGTCATAGGCACTTTGAGAAGTAGCAAAGCCAGCGCGATAGACTCCAGAGCTCACGTTTTCCTGAATGAAGTCAGCACGTTCATCAATCTCACTCCGCAGTGCTGCCGGATAATAATTGGTGCTTGAGGAGGCCAGATCAGCAAAAGATGTGTTCAGCATCCGCATGATGTCCGCTGAATTATTGCTGATGATCTTGTTTGTCTTCTTGTCGACCAGGAGAGGGACCGTAAGCGCGCCGGTGTACTGGGGAAAGGTGCGTAAATAGACTTCAAAAATAAATGCGTCTCTTGGAACACCTGCTGCATCATCAAACAAGGTTTGGTCAATCTGCCATCCCTTATCCCCCATGACCGGATGCATCTCGCTGACAGAAATGATCCCCTGCAACCCCATTAATGATCGCATCACCATCACACGATGGCACCACGGACACGCATGTGATGTATAAAGATGGTAGCGATCTTCTTCCGCAGGAAACTCAGCAGCCACATTCGGTTCTATCCAGTTACGAATATCGCTGCTGATAGGGCGATAGGTTCCGTCACTACTTTTGGGTTTTTCATGCAGTTGCCCATTGATCAGCATCATAGCCATCGGACTGTCCTCTTCTTCTGAAGAGAACTTAATTGGTTTCCGATTTTATGATAATCATCTAATATGGAAACTTATTGGTGAGTAAAAGAGAACAACAAAGATAGGCAAATGGAACATATAGGTGCACTACCCGTTTTCGTAACGGTGGTTGAGCAAAAGGGATTTGCCGCTGCTGCTCGGCAACTCGGTGTCTCTAAGTCAGCTATCAGCAAGCGTATATCCTTGCTGGAGGAGCATCTTGGAGCTCGCCTTCTCCACCGCACTACTCGCAACATCAGCCTTACGGAAGCAGGAGAACTTTATTACACTCGTGCCGTAGACGCTTTGACTGCAGCGCAAGAAGCAGAAAGCGCTGTCGCACAGCTACAGGGCAAACCAAAGGGGCGACTAAAGATAAACGTTCCCATGACATTTGGCCGACTTCACATAGCTCCTCTGATCTCTAAGTTCCTCAAGAATAATCCAGAAATCAGCATTGATATGATCATGGAAGATCGCTTGGTTGATTTAGTTGATGGCGGATTTGATCTGGCAATCAGAGGAGGGCGCCTTCAGGACTCGTCCTTGATCGCTCGAAAAATAGCACCTTGCCGCAACGTGCTGGCAGCCTCTCCGGGGTATCTGGATGAGTTTGGAATGCCAGAAAACCCGGAAGATTTGCATCACCATAACTGCCTGCATTACGCATACTTTAGTGACCAGCAAGAATGGACATTAGAGGGTGCAGACGGGCCCATCAAAATCGAAGCCTCTGGAAATTTCCAGGTTAACAATGGCGACGCCCTCACAGTTGCTGTTTTAGGCGGTTGCGGAATCGGTCGACTGACCACCTTTGCAGCAGGTGATTATCTGAGATCAGGAGAATTACGCCAAGTCTTGCCGGAATACATCCTACCAACCCAAAACATGTACGCCGTCTACCCCGCCCGCCAATACCTCCCCACTAAAACCCGCAGCTTCATCGACTTCATCTCATCAGAAATCGGTGGCGATGAACCTTACTGGGATGACGGGCTCTACTCCTCCAACCTCTCAACATCAAACACCAGATAGAGCAGGTTTTTGCACCAGTGCATGACGGTTTTGCGTTCTTGTTCGTCTGCTGTGAGGGCGACGATGTTGAGGCAGGAGACGCTGATGAGGTTTTGGAGATAGGCGAGGCGGTGCGGGTTGTTTGGGAGTTGGCGGCCAAACTTTTCCTGGATACGGATGAAGCGTGCCAGAATTTGGTCCATGTGCGCTTCTTCTAGCTCTGACAGTTCTTTGGAGGAATTCATGGAGCGGCGAAGCTGCCAATGGCCTGCAGTGTTTGCTTGTGCATTGATTGCCATTTGCTCGAACATATCATCGATATAGTCCCGGATTGGCTCACTGCCATCATAGCGTGCATCCAGGTCATCCAGTCCGGTCAAAGCGTTTTCCAGCCAACGGCGAAACAGCTCATAAAGAATGGATTGCTTGTTGGGAAAGAAGTTGTAGAGCGACCCTACACTGACGCCAGCACGGCGGGCAATCTCATTGGTGTTGATCTTATCAACCTGACCTTCGCTCAGCATATCCAGTGTTGTCTGCAGGATAAGTTCGATTTTTTCTCGTGAGCGTTGTTGTTTGGCTTTCTTTCGCAAAGCGAGTGATTGCGCGTTCATGGATGGCATGGGCTGGCTGTCCTTTGTAAAGCTCGCTTTCCCGTGTTCTGCACAACAAGATTTCCGGTGGCAAGCCCTTAAGAAACAAATTAGCAGATATACTCACTGAATAACTTGACTTATAAAGTCATATTATTTATTGGAGTCAAAATCGAGTGATTGCTCAACTTTTTGGTCATTAGATCGGAAGTTGCTGTTAATTCTAAAAGTATTGAAAAATCAAATGATTGAGCTCCAACCAAATTAAACGTCAAGCCAGAAGCCAGACACCTTTGGAGCGATTATCAGTGGAATAGGTGTTTAAAACATGGGCATCCACTACAAGTCTGCGCTTCTGTCTGGCCCCTCTATTAGCTTGCTGCTGTTTGCTGGAATCGTGAATGCGCAAGAGGCGGGTCCTCCCAATCAAGATCTGGATGAAGTTGTTGTATACGGCTCTTCCGTTGCCGAAGACGCGTTGGCGCCGACCCTAGGTTATGTCCCAACTGAGACAGCGAGTGCTGGCCGTATTGGTTTGCCGATCGAGGAAACACCACGTTCTGTTTCGGTGGTTTCCTCTCAGCAGATGGAAGATCAGGGCGCCGAATCTATTGTAGATGCGATTTCCTACAGCGCTGGTGTTGTGCCTGCGATCTACGGATTTGATCTTCGTTACGATAACTATGCAATTCGTGGTTTTGAAAGCGCTGTTGGTGGGCTTAATTACCGCGATGGGTTGCCGTTGCGAATTTTTGCCTGGGGTGGCTGGAACATTGAGCCGTTTGGTGTCGAGCGCGTTGAAGTGTTGCGTGGCCCGTCCTCCGATTTGTTTGGTGCGAACCAGCCAGGCGGCCTGGTCAACACTGTCACCAAGCGCCCGCAAGAAGATTTTTCTGCGATTTTGCAAGCAACCTATGGAAACAATAACCGTAAACAACTTGCTGCAGACGTAACAGGTTCCCTCTCAGAAGGTTCTCCAATCAGCTATCGGTTGGTTGGAGTTGGCCGTTTGTCAGATACTCAAGTAGATCATGTGAATGATGACCGGTTCTATTTTGCTCCATCTATAACTGCGAAGCTTGGCGATCAAACCAAGCTTACATTGCTTGCTCAATACCAGAAAGATTTTCAGGGTGAGAGCTGGCAGATACTACCGCAACATGGAACTCTGCTCTCAAATAGTCAGGGTAGTTTCGACTACGACACATTTGCCGGTGATCCGGATCGCAAGGGGCTGAACCGTGACCAGCATTATGTTGGTTATGAGTTCGAGCATGCTTTTGCTGATAATTTGAAGGTTCTTCAAAAAGCACGTTTGGCCTACAACAAGATCAGTTATGACGGAGCCTATAATGGTGGGGCTTTGAATCTTGATGGTACGCCGGGCGTAGACACCGTTGTGTTAATTGCTAATGAGGTGGAAGAAGAAGGTTGGCAGGGTTCCGTCGATACATCGGTTCTCTATGATGCCAACTTTGGCGCGGTGGACACTCAATTCCTCTTTGGTCTTGATTTTCACAAGGGCAATTCTGATGCGGATTTAGGAAGCGGGTACACAGGCGAGAAAAATCTCTTTACTGGCAAGAAGACAAATCTTTTGCCTAGCCTTTTACCTCCTTCAAGCGCCTATCTTGTTGGTCATTACACCGGATACCAGAACCAGTCGGTTACACAAACAGGCCTCTACGCTGCCGCCAACTCAAAAATCTATGATAACTTCCGGCTCGATGTGAACTTGCGTCATGACTGGCTCGAAATGGACACCCAGAGCCTTCAAGCTCAGCCTGGGGCTGTTCGAACTCATGAAAAGACTTATGACAGAGCATTTACTGGGCGTGTTGGTCTATCATACGTGAGTGATTTTGGCCTCACTCCTTATGCAAGCTACGGAACGTCGTTTGATGCGCCGCCGTCTGGGGTTGATAACGTAACCAAGACGGTGTTTGAGCCTGAAACAGCGAGGCAAGTTGAAGTAGGTTTGAAATACTCGCCAAGCGATTTCAATGGCTTGTTCACATTAGCTGCATTCCAAATTACAAAAGACAATGCTGTGATCGCAGATCCAGAATACTTGCTTGGTAATACTCAAGTGGGCGAAGTTGTGGTCAAGGGATTGGAAGCAGAAGCGTCTGTTGAACTGTTCGATGGCTTCTCCGCTTTGGCGAGTTACTCCTACTTGAATTCTGAGATTACCAAATCTGATAAGTCAAATTTGGTTGGAAATCAGCTTGAACGTATTCCTGAGCACTCCGGTTCATTTTGGTTGAAGTATGATTTCAATGAAAGCAGTAGGCTTGATGGTCTCAGTATTGCAGCAGGAATGCGCTACTTAGGTGAGCGTTACGGTGATGTAAGAAATTCGATTGAGTTGGATCCTGTGAGCTTGTTTGATGCGTCCGTAAATTATCAATACAAGAATTTCAAAGTATCTTTGACAGGCAAAAACCTGGCGGACAAATCTTACATTAGCCACTGCGGTAAGGCTGTACTTTCCAGTTTCCCGTTGCCTGCAGGTATAGATGTGGACTCCCACAATTGCACATATGGCAAGGGACGTGAGCTGCGGTTGCAGTTGATGAGTACTTTCTAGAGCTTCTCAATCAGTAAATACGGTGATGCCACGGGCTTTTCAGTCCGTGGCTGGTTTTGTGAGAGTGACATGCAAACCATCCACGCAGGCATCAAAAAAATGAAGCTGCTGTTGTACTACACTGTGCTGTGTCTTGCCGTGCCTTTGCTGTGCCTTCAGCAGACGACAGCAGCTGAATTTCCAGCAGTGTTTGAACATCAGTACGGGACAACGACGGTCACTGCAGAGCCTAAGCGGATCGTTTCTGTCAGCTTCATTGGGCATGACTTCCTTCTGGCGTTGGGAGTGAGGCCGGTAGCGCTTCGGCGTTGGTATGGTAGCTACTCGAGTGGTGTCTGGCCTTGGGCGCAACCTGCTCTGGGGGATGCCAAGCCGACAGTCATGTGGGGTGAGATTAATGTGGAGCAGATCGCTGCTCTGAAACCTGATCTGATCCTGGGTTTGTGGTCTGGAATGACCCGTTCTCAGTACAAGATACTTTCGCAGATTGCGCCGGTTCTCGTGCCTGAAGAGCACTTCGGGGATTACGGTACGCCGTGGCAGCAGATGACGCGCACGATCGCGAAAGCTGTTGGACAACCTGAAAAAGGTGAGCAGGTGGTGCTGGATCTGGAAGCGCGCTTTGCGGCCATTAAGAAACGCAATCCGGCTTGGCTCGGCAAGTCTGCTGTGGTTGTGTGGCCGGGAGATATCGGGGCCTATCCCTCCTCAGACCTGCGAGGCCGTTTCCTGAGGGATCTTGGGTTTGTTGCCTCCGAAAAAGTAGAAGCGCTTGTTCGCAGTGATCTTTTTTATGTTCGTGTCTCGCCAGAGGATTTGGATCCGATTGATACGGATGTGCTGATCTGGCTCGACTTTGGCTCAGGTGCCTCCCAAATCAACGCTTTGCGGCTCCGACCAACAATGCGCGTCTACAATGAAGGCCGTGAGGTGGTGGCGACGCCTATGATCGCTGCTGCCCTCTCACATTCCTCACCGCTCAGTCTGAGCTTTGCTTTAGATCAGCTGGAACCACTGATCGCAGCGGCGATTGATGGCAACCCGGCAACACCTGTTGCAACTTCGGTTGAAGCAGGCATCACCCGTGCACAGCAAATGGAGGGGCAGTGATGTTTGCTGAATCCGCTCAACGAGTTGGGACTGGTGATAGTCTTGCTAACTCCGGTCAGTCTCGTGGTGGCTGGTCACTTGCGTTTGTAGCCATTTTGATTGCTTTGTCTGTGGTGTCGCTTGGTGCAGGTGTGCGGGCAGTTCCACTCTCGGCAATCAGTGATGCTTTGCTGGCAACTGATCTGAATAATCCGGATCATATTGTGATTTTGGAAATGCGTGTGCCGCGGCTCATCGGTGCGCTGTTGATTGGTGCATCTCTGGCAATGGCTGGTGCCATCATGCAGACCGTAACCCGCAACCCGCTGGCTGATCCGGGACTGTTCGGTGTGAATGCCGGTGCCTCCATGGCCGTTGTGCTTTCCATTTGGGGACTTGGCATTTCAGCTGCCGGAATGTTCATCTGGCCTGCAATGGCTGGTGCATTTGTGGTGAGCATTGCGGTGTACGGGCTTGCCAATCTGGGGCAGGGCGGTGCCAGCCCTTTGCGTATGGCTTTGGCTGGAGCTGCTGTCAGCTCGTTCCTTTTGGCATTGGTGCGCGGTGTATTGCTGGTCAGCCAGCAAACGCTGGAGACCTATCGCTTCTGGGTCGTTGGGTCACTGCAAGGTGTGAAGCCGGAAATCCTACTCCAACTCTGGCCGTTCTTTGCAGTTGGTTTTCTGGCCTGTCTTATTCTTGGGCGTTGGCTCAACGCTTTATCGCTTGGTGAGGATTTAGCGAAGTCCCTTGGCACCAAAATGGGCCTCGTCAAAGGACTGAGTTTGTTTGCCGTGGTCTGCCTTTCGGGCGGGTCCGTCGCATTGGCTGGGCCAGTCGCGTTTGTAGGGCTTATTGTGCCGCATGTTGCACGACGTTTTAGTGGAGCGGACAGCGCTTGGTTGCTGCTGTTCTCAGCTCTGCTGGGCGCGCTATTTGTGCTTTCGGGAGATATCCTTGGCCGAATAGTGCTCGAAGGCCGCGAGTTGCAAATTGGGGTCACAGTGGCCTTGGTCGGTGGCCCGTTCTTCATCTACCTCATCAGAAAAACAAGGATGATGTCTCCATGAAATTGCTCAGTCATCATCTCGTCATTCCGCTACCCGGTGGTGCATTGCTCATGCGCAAGCGCAGCGCTGTGGTTGGTATAGTCTTGCTAACACTCAGCCTTATTTCGGTGATTGCTGCGCTTTGGCTTGGAGCCTATCCCATCGCGGCAAGCCGCATCCTTCCGCTGTTTTTCAGCGGGGAGGGCGGTGTAGACCAGCTCATCCTGCTGGATGTGCGGATGCCGCGTATTCTCGTTGGGGTGTTTGTGGGCGGTCTTATGGGCATGTCCGGTGCAATCTTTCAGGCACTTATGCGCAACCCGTTGGCATCACCAGATGTGCTCGGGTTCAATGCAGGTGCTGCGTTTGGCGCATTACTGACGATCTTCCTGTTTGGATCGGCCGCCTACGTGTTCTGGGGTGCTGTGGCTGGTGGTGTGCTGACGGCGCTTCTTGTTGTTGCACTGTCCTGGCACCGCGGCTTGGATCTGTTCCGGTTGATCATGGTTGGCATTGGTATTGGGTTCACCTTGCTGGCATGCGCTGACTTCCTCATGTCGCAGCTTGATATTCAGCGCGCATCTGACATGGCCAAGTGGCTTGTTGGCAGCCTTGGGCAAGTGCAGCGCGAAGATATTGCTCCTGTTGCTGTTGCATTTGTGGCTTTGGGCTCACTGGGTATTGTGTTGCAGTACTTTTTGGACAGGCTCGCCTTTGATGAGGATCTGGCAACCGGGCTTGGTCTTAAAGTGAATGGCCTTCGACTGCTCATGGTTGCTGTTGCTGTGGTCATGACCGCGACAGCTGTCGCGGTTGCTGGCCCAATTCCCTTTGTGGCGTTCGTCTCCGGCCCCATAGCACGTCAGCTTTCCCGGACTCCATCATCAGCGCTCATCCTTGCTGCTGGGATTGGCATTCTCGTCACTTTGTTATCTGACACCGCAGCACGCACATTGGTTGCAGCCTTCCAAATGCCAACCGGTGTTTTTACAGCTCTGATCGGTGCTCCCTATCTCATTTGGTTGCTTGCCCGGCAGGCGAAACGGAACCTCATCTAATGCTTGATCCTAAAGAACACACACCGTTAGAGGCCAGGGGTCTTGGGCTTTCGTTTGGATCTCATAGTGTCCTGAAAGACTTTAACCTGACTATTCCAAAGGGGCAGATCTCTGTCGTAATCGGCCCCAATGCCTGCGGAAAATCAACGCTTCTACGATCATTAGCCCGGCTGGAAAGGCCGAGTGCTGGCACTGTATTGCTGGATGGCAAATCCATCCATAAGCAGCCCACCCGCGAGGTTGCCAAGCGTCTTGGCATATTGCCCCAGATGCCTGTCGCGCCTGAAGGTATCACCGTCGGTGATCTGGTAAGCCGAGGCCGCACGCCTCACCAGTCTGTTTGGCGCCAATGGTCCCGGCAGGACGAAGTGGCCATTCAAAATGCGATGGATATGACAAAAGTGACTGAGCTGCGAGACAAGCCTTTCAGCTCGTTGTCAGGTGGGCAGCGTCAACGTGTGTGGATTGCGATGGCTCTGGCACAGGAGACCGATCTGCTGTTGCTGGATGAACCAACAACCTTTCTTGATCTCGCCCACCAGATTGAACTGCTTGAGCTGTTGAAGCGATGCAATGGAGAACAGCAGATGACAATCGTTGCTGTGTTGCACGATATCAACCTCGCAGCGCGCTATGCCCACCATCTCATCGTGATGAAGGGTGGGCAGATTGAAGCGCAGGGCAATGCAGCCGAGGTCATCACACAAGACATCATGAAATCAACCTTCGGTCTGGAATGCTACGTGATGCCCGATCCGGTGAAGGGAACCCCGCTGGTTGTTCCAGCTTGATGCCAACAATATTTCGATAAAACAAGACGAGCACTTTGATGACAACCACTGCAACAGAACTTCATAGGATCGAAAGCCTCCTTCCCGGTATCGAGTTTGCCAAAGCCATTGAGCTTTTTGCTGCCGAAGCAAAGCTCCATAATCTGACGCTGGAAGAAATTACCAGTTCCCATTACTGCGTGAATTCTCCTGTCGGAATGGTTGAGTTTCTGAAGGCAGATACAGAGGCGAAGCTGGTGATTTCAGCACCATCTCAAGAGGCACTGCATCTGGTCAAAGAGAGTGTCGAGCATCTTATTGGCCACATTGACATAAACATTCCACCTCAGATGGTCTGGAGCGGGGATTTTACAGCAGGCGTTCACCCGCCCAACTTTCTCGAAGTTCAGGTTGTCAGAACAGCGGCTTTCAGCTCCAATTTCATACGGGTAACCGTTGCAGCGAAGGGAATTGAGCGCTTCTTTGAAGGTGGGTTGCACTTCCGTCTGTTGTTCTCGAAAAATCTGGGTTTTGAAGCCAGATGGCCCTATTGGGATGACAAAGGCCGCACGGTCTGGCCTGAGGGTGATTATGAATTGATGCGCCCTGTCTACACTGTTCGCCAGTTCGATAAGTCAGCACAGACTATCGACTTTGATGTTTTCCTGCATGAAGGCGGGCCGACAGCGGAGTGGGCAGCTCGCGTTAACGAAGGGGACAAGGTTGGTCTGCTTGGCCCTGGTGGCGGGTGGATTCCGGAGGCCAAGTATCTGTTGCTGGCTGGAGATGAAACAGCCATTCCAGCCATCTCACGCATTCTCGAAAGTTCTCCTGCAGGTACGAAAGGTGCGGTGATCATCAGTGTTTCAAAAAAAGGTATGGAAGCACCAATCCCGTTATCTGAGACAATGAGCCTTGAATGGATTTATCGGGATGCTCATGGTCATGACGGATTATTTGATGCTGCAAAACGAGTGGAAATTCCTGAGGTTCAGGAGGCATTCTTCTGGTTTGCTGCGGAAAAGAAAACTGCCAAGAAAGCGCGCAAGTATTTCCGTAATGAAGTTGGTTTCAAAGCCGATAATTGCTACATCGCGGGGTTTTGGGAGGAGGAATAAGCTCTCCTAAAACCCAAAGAGCTTTGCGCCTTGGTAAAACAGGAATGACACCAGCCAGGCATAGCTTAGAGACAAGATCAGCGAGAAACTGGTGAACTGCCATGACTTTCCTTCTGAATGCACCGTCGCAATGGTTGTTAGACAAGGCGTGTAAAGCAGGCAGAACAAGCAGAAACTATAGGCTTCCAGCGGTGTGACACTCACCGAAATGGCTTGAGAAACACCACTGGCAGATAGTGCGTAGATTGTAGACAAAGATCCGATGACGATCTCTTTGGCGATGAAACCGAAGATCAGTGCCAGAGTAAGATACGGATTGATGCCGATTGGCTCCATGATCGGCTGAAGCAAAACGCCCAGTTGGCCGCCATAGGTATTCAATCCTTCTGCGCCAACTGGCAGGTTCGTCAACAACCAAACCAGAATGCAGCCGATGATAATAAACCGTGAAGCTCTTCTGATGAACTCACGCACCTCACCCCAACCTCTGAGTAAAACTTGTTTGACTGTCGGAATCCGATAGGGGGGTATCTCCAACAAGAAGGGTTCCTGGCTCTTGAACTGCTTGGAAAAGCTAAAGATGGCGGCCGTTGAAAATGCGGCGAGGAAGCTGATCACGTAAAAGGAAAATAACACTAGTGCACCTTTGGAACTGGGAAAGGTGGCACTGATAATAAAAACGAACACAGCAAGGCGCGCAGAGCAGAGTGAAAATGGAATAACCAGCATAGCCAGCAGGCGCAAGGAGCGGGTACGCATGACCCGCGTGCCCATTAATGCGGGTACATTGCAACCGAACCCCATCATTTGCATCGCAAAAGCGCGGCCATCCAGCCCAACGCGGCGCATCAGAGCATCCATCAAAAAGGCAGCACGCGCCAGATACCCGCTATCTTCAACAGCGGCCATGCAAAAGAAAAAGAGCACAAGAAGCGGCACAAATGATGCGACCGTCGACAGACCAAGCCATATGCCATTGATCAAGAAGCTATTGAGCCAGACAGGCGCCCAGGCCAAACCCGGCTCCAGCAGTATCGTTTGTACCCAGTCAGCACCTCGGCTCACAAGATCCTGAGAGGGAAGGCCAATCTCCCAGATCACGGAGAAGATAACCAGCATGCTGAGAAAGAACATGGGCAGGCCCAGCAGCGGATGCAAAAACAGCTGATCCAGCTTTTCCGTCAGTGTTTTCGGCCAGATTTTGGGAAGAGTCACGCAACCTTTCAAAGCATCATCGAGCGTTTCCTCAGTCATCAGTGTTTTGAACAGCGAGTCATAGTCCGCCAGAACTGGCTTGCTGGCAAAGTCAGAGCTTAAACTGTCTGAGACTTGTTTCATGGCATCGTCAAAGCCAGTGCCGTATTTGGCGCTAATCAAAGCCACCGGCATCTTGAGAGAATTCTGCAACTGCTCAAGATCAAACGTGATGCCGAGCTTATGAGCTTCATCACACATGTTGAGCATGACAACAGCAGGCAGTCCCAGCGCCTTCACCTGCAAAGGCATCAGGATCTGTCGTTCAATCTGCGCTGCATTGATAACGATGATAACCAGATCAATCGGAAATTTTGTCAAAAACCGGTTCACGACGGCTTCGTCTTCAGATCCGCCCTCCAGATTATAAATACCCGGCAGGTCAACATATTCCACGTTTCGCCCCGCTAAAGGCACGCGCGCACGCATCACATTAACGGTGATCCCCGGCCAGTTGCCAACGGAGGCACGGGCATTGGTGATGCGATTAAACAGCATGGATTTGCCAGTGTTTGGCTGACCGATAAGTGCAATACGTGGGGTACTCTGGGCACCTGCCTCAGGCCGAGGGTTCATCGCCTTTGATCTCCTCCACAACAACGCAACGTGCTTCAGAACGTCGGATCGCAACCTGTGTTACCTGATTGACACGAAGCAACATGGGGCCACCCAACCAAGCCAGCCGTATAACGCTGACTTCCTTTCCAATGTTGATCCCCAGCGCGTTCAGGCGAACGACCAGAGCGCGTCCATCAGATGTTTCCTCGCTCTCGATTTCTCGCACAATGGCTCTTTCGCCTTTGAGAAGGTGATCGAGACTGCGGGTTTTCGGTGCACTGCTCATAGTCTGTTCTTGGGGCGTTGGGATGAAGTTGAGGTTTAAACTCATAAATACACAAGCTCCTCTCAGCAAACTGGTTAGAAGCGTGTTGCCGCTGGCTTGAAAACTTAGCTAAAGCAGAAATTATTGTAATTTCTCCGTAAGATCTAATTGCGAATAACTTGCAAGTAGTGATTGAAAATATGAGTGTAATTCTCTAGTTAAAAATCATTAGTTGGTTAGCCAGAACGACTCGTTCGAGCCAGGCCGTTGAGTGCTAGGTAGAAAATGGCTAACGACAGCAGTGCCCATATTGCAGGGCAGGCGCGCGCAACTTCACAAAACGAGCAAGGTGATCGTACAGCCCGTTCAGTCATTGTCGTGCTGGCGGGGCTTTATGTAGCTCAGGCTATTCCGGTTTATCTTGTCGCTGCAGCCATGCCGGCGATCTTCCGCGCACAAGGCATCAGTCTTGTCAGCATTGGCTCTATGGCACTTTTGATGCTGCCCTGGGTTATCAAATTCCTCTGGGCGCCAATTGTTGACCGTTATTCCTTCGCTGCCTTTGGAAGACGTCGAAGCTGGATCATCCCGATGCAGCTTATCTCCGTGGGCATCATTACTTATCTTTCAACACTCAATGTCGCCGAGCAACTGCACATCCTGTTTCCATTACTGATGGTTCTGGCGCTGTCCTCCTCTACACAGGACATTGCGACAGATGGCTTTGCCGTTGAACACCTCGCCCCGAAAGACCAGCCTCTTGGCAATGCAGTCCAGGGAGGCAGTGTTGCCGCGGGTGTGTTGATCGGTGGTTCTCTGTCCCTGTTTCTGCATGATCTGTGGGGGTGGAGCTTTGCTCTTAAAACAGCTGCTGGTCTGTCATTTCTCACTTTGCTGCCACTGCTCTTCTTCAGAGAAAACCCACGGAAAGACAAAGGTGTCGATGGAGAAAGCAAGCCACGGCCATCGATCATTGGATTTGTAAAGCGCAACAACACGTTGATGCTGTTGTTTTTTGCACTGTTGTTCCGCCTGCCTGAGGGGCTCGTCAAAGGCGTTGAGCAAGCGTTTCTGGTGGACTTCGGCTTTTCTCTTTCTCAGATCGGATTGGTTAGCGGAGGCGCAGCCGCTTGCGTTGGCTTGGGCGGTTCAGCGATTGCTGTGGTGCTGATCAAACGAGCTGGCCTGATGCAGTTCCTCTGGCTTATTGGTACTTTGAGGACTTTGTGTTTCCTCGGCTACGCATCTGTAGCGTTGCTGGACTATCGCGGAGTTGCAGTGCTCGTTGGCCTTTCTGCCGCCAACACCTTCATCCGCTACATGGAAATTGTCGGTCTTTACAGCGCATTCATGCGCGTCAGTTCGCTCAAGCAAGCTGGTACCGACTTCACTATTCTCAGCTGCGCAAATCTATTCGTCTACATGCTGGGTAGCGTAGCTGCTGGCTTTATCGCGCAGCATTCCGGCTACGGCATCCTCTTCTCGCTCGCAACTGTCTGCTCAGTCGCAGGTATTTTGGCGAGCATGCACTTCTTCAAAAAAGCATCCATCGGCAAGGGGCAACAAACTGCCGAAGATGCAGATCTTTCAACAACATCACTGATAAAAACTTAGGGGGCAATATGAAACGCGTCGCTATGGGGAACAAAGGTTCCTTCGCGCGAGTGCTACTGTGCACTGTCGCGCCTTTCGCAATGTTTCAAACAACATCCATCGCAACCGCACAGGATGCCATCGAAGACGACACCGACCTAACCGTCGTCGTAACTGCCAGCCGTACCGAGGAATCCATCTCTTCCATCCCAGGCACGGTGCAGGTGATCTCTGGTGAGGAACTACAGCAAGCCGTCGCTGCCAATGGCGATATTACGACTGCGTTGGGGCGTTACATTCCGGGTTTGAACCTCAGCAATGATACACTGAGCGGATTAGGGGAAACTTTCCGCGGGCGCTCGTTGCAAGTACTGGTAAATGGCAGCCCGCGCACATCTTCGCTGCGTAAAGTGAATCGCGTTCTAAGCCTCATTGATGCAGATAGTATTGAACGCATTGAAATTATTAACGGTGCAAGTGCTGTTTATGGTGACGGCGGTACAGGCGGTATCATCAATGTCATTACTAAGAGTGCCGATAAAGAGGGCTTCAGTGGGTCTTTCTCCACGACCATCTCTGCTAGTGAGCGCAATATTAAGGATAGTGCGCATGTGCTCACGAGTGCTGAGGCTGGATACCGGAAAGATGGCAAGAGCATTCAACTGAATGGCCAGTTCAAAAACACGGGTGATTTGTTTGCCGGAAACGGCACGCGCGTGCCAGAAGATCCGGCAACTGGGCAGGGTGGTGGCTCTGGTATCGAGCAATACAATATCTCTGGTCGTGTTGGTTTTGAAGCGGAGCGATTTGATGTCTCGATTTACGCCAATCTGCTCAAAATGGAGCAAGATATCGAGTTCTACTCTGATTTCACATCGGACCCGGTTTCTCAAAACACCAGCGATCCCTATAAAGGGCTGAGCCCGATGGAAGACGCCAAGAACCTGACCGCGACATTAAATGTCTACGATCTGGGGCTTTTCGGTGATGCCAATGTAGAACTTTTTTTCAACGATACTGAAAGACGTTCGGCTTTGGTTCCATTAAGTGACGCTAATCCGTTCACTTATTCTCCAGATCCGGACCGTTCTCAAAACTCAGTATTCATGAAGCAGGTTGGAGTTCGCACAACATTTGATCGCGATCTCAGTAACTTTTACGAAGGGTTGGAGTTCAGCTACGGGGGCGATTTTACCTACGAAGATGTAACCCAGAAGCTACCTGATGGCCGTGATATCATTGGACCAATGGAGCAAAACTCCTTTGCAGTCTTTGGACAGCTTAAAGTCCCTCTCGGGGAGATGTTCGAACTGCGCGGTGGCCTTCGTTATCAACGCTATGATTTGAGCGTAGGTGATTATACACGGCCTGTTGGCACTTATTACTATCAAGGTCGGCATATCCCTGTTGCAGAAGCAAGTGTCAAAGGTGGGGATGCAGTTTATGATGCTACGGTCTTTAATCTCGGTGGTGTGATGCATCTTAATGATGATCTGGATTTGTTTGCAGGTTTCTCTCAAGGGTTCTCTGTACCTGATGTCGGAGGTTTCACTCGTCGGTCTCTGGACAACACAAACCCGGGTCGTACAGAATTCGACTTTTCTGATTTGAAGCCAGAGGCAGCCATCGTCAACAACTATGAAGTGGGTACGCGCTTCAATGATGGCAAATATTCCCTTGCTGCTTCTGTTTATCTCTCAACAACGGATAAAGGTCTCACATTCAACCCATCTGCAAGCGCTCTCAGGCAGAGAAAAGAACGTATTTGGGGAGCTGAACTCAATGTCAAAGCCGCTGTAAATGCATATTGGGATCTTGGTACTGTCCTTGCCTACAAAGAAGGTGTTTATGATTATGATGAGGATGGCGACCTTGACGACGCGTTGCCGAATAATCGCATTGGTTCCCCATTCCAGGCGACCCTTTATACAGACTACCGCTTTGAGAATGGCTTGAGCCTTCATGGCGAAGCAATCTACGGCTCGGGGCGAGATGTTGATGACGGGAACCCGCAGTCAGAAGATCTAAAGCTGAAGCAGACATTCACTGTCAATGCAGGCGCCAAATACGCTGCAGATTTTGGGACTGTGAAGTTTGGTGTAGAAAATGTGTTTGATACCAAGCAGACCAATGTAACAGCAAGCTCCGGCCGCAACCGCAACGTCCTAGCCGAAGGCCGCCGTGTCTTCTTGCAGTACACCAAGACGTTTTAAGTTATGCAAATGTTAGGCAGGGCTCTGCCTTGCTTGCAGGTCCATCTGATAAATACAAAAAACAGCGCAGGGACTAGAGGTCCTGCGCTGTTTTTGCTTTAGCGAGTAGAGTGAGGGTTACTCGCCGGGTTCGAGTACGTCTTCGTGGTCAACGACTTTCCCTTTCACCTTCATCCAGACTGCTGAGGCAATCAGCAGGGCTGCGAGGATGCCGCCGATGGTGGAGACTGTCATTGGCAGGCCGAATCCAAGTTTGGTGGAGTTCAGCAGGAAGGTCACAACAACGGTAGTCATGAAGGTTGCCGGAATGGTGCAGATCCAATGCAGCTTGTTATGGCGCAGCAGATAGGCAGCAGCAGTCCACAACATCAGTGCGGCAGTTGCTTGATTGGCAACGCCGAAGTAACGCCAGATCACTCCGAAATCCACCTGAGTCAGGAGTGCACCGCCAACGAACAGTGGGATTGCCAGCAACAAACGCTTTGGCATCTGGTTCTGTGGCATGTTGAAGAACTCAGCCAGGATCAGACGTGCTGAACGGAAAGCGGTGTCACCAGAGGTGATCGGCAGGACGATAACACCGAGTACTGCGAGGAAGCCACCAAACGTGCCCAGAAGACCGTTGGATGCTTCGTAAACAAGGTTCGCAGGATTGCCGCCCATGCCTTCAGAAAGGCCTTCAACGCCGCCGAAGAAGGACAGAGCAATCGCACACCAGATAATCGCGATCACGCCTTCACCAATCATCGCACCATAAAAGACGAAGCGACCATTTTGTTCATTCTCCATGCAGCGCGCCATCAGTGGAGACTGAGTGGCATGGAAGCCGGAGATCGCACCACAAGCGATAGTGATGAATAGAGCAGGCCAAAGTGGCATGTCATTCGGGTTCAGGTTCTGGAAGAAGTCACCAGCTTCAACGCCCGGCAACATGGAATGTTCGCTGGACAGCAGCAAAGCGACGGTCAAACCCACAGACATAAACACCAGCAGAGCCCCGAAGAACGGGTAGAAGCGTCCGATGATCTTGTCGACAGGAACGATGGTTGCGATCAGGTAGTATGCGAAGATGCAAACCAGGAAGATTGTAACATCAACACCGGTCAGGCGGCCGAGCAGGCTTGCTGGAGCAGACACAAACACCACGCCCACCAGCAGAAGCAATACAATTGCAAAGATGTTCATGAAGTGCTTTGCGCCGCTGCCGAGGTACTTGCCAGCAAGGTTCGGGACGGATTGCCCTTTGTTGCGAACGGACAGCATGCCGGAGAAATAATCATGCACTGCACCTGCAAAGATGCAGCCAAAAACGATCCAGAGCATTGCTGCCGGACCATACAGGGCGCCAAGGATCGGGCCAAAGATTGGTCCAACGCCTGCAATGTTCAACAATTGAACCAGATAGACTTTTTTGGTGGACATCGGCACATAATCGACACCGTCAGTATGTGCGTGGGCAGGTGTCTGGCGTGCGGGCTTAATCCCGAAAACCTTCTCGACAAACATGCCATAGATAAAATAGCCGCCGAACAGCAGGCCAATACTCAAGAGAAACCAGGACATCTTTCTTCCTCCACAAATCTCTGGGAGCGATTAAACTGGTTTCAAGGGCAAGTTGCTGAGGTTTCAGCTAAGCGGCAGTTGAGGCGGGGTGAGCGGCAATTAAAACAAATAAGCGGTTAATTGAGACGCGACAGTTTCACGTAAATTTGAAGCGATCCAACGGCTAAGTGTATATACGCACTCATGAATATCCAAAATGCTGCTTCAGGCTTTTTAGATATCGACGTGAAACTGGGATCTTGGTTCCGCTGTGCGTCACCACTTCCGCTCCCGTTTCCTGCAACACAATCTCCGAAATCGCATCTGGTGAGACAAGGTACTGGCGGTGACAGCGGGCCAATGCGGTTCTTTGTTCCAGCACTTTAAGGGTAAGGTGTGTGTGCACATAAGACTCTGCAGTCGCCACATGGATTCCAGACAAGTCGCTAAACACATATTCAACGGTTGCCACTGGAACGACCTTCAGCTTGTTTCCAAGATAGCAGGGGAGGTGCTGAAGCTCTTGAGGCGTAATTTCTTCCATCAATTGCGGACGCAGATCAGACCGGACCCGGCCAAGTGTCTTGGCAAGCCGGTCCTCTTCAATTGGTTTGAGCAGATAATCAAAAGCATGATGCTCGAAGGCTTTAATGGCATACTCGTCATAAGCGGTCGAAAACACAATGCGCGGCATAGTTTCCGGGTCCAGCATGCCAATCATTTCCATGCCAGAGATGCGCGGCATCTGAATGTCCAGAAACACCAGTTGAGGCTTGTGCTTATTTATAAACCCAAGGGCATCAATCGCATTACTGCACTCGCCAAGTACTTCGATACCATCTGCTCCAGTGAGCAAATCCTTCAACTCCTCACGAGCATAAGGTTCATCATCAACAATCAGACAACTAATCATTGGGCTGCCTCCAACATAGGAGCAGGGAGTAGGATTGAAACCCGGGTAAAAGCGTCCTCTTCCCATTCAATGTGCAGGCCAAACTCCTCACCCCACTGTTTCTTCAAGCGTTTGTCGACCAGTGAAACTCCAAGTCCTTCGCGGTTCTGTGGTGGCACATAAAGCCCGGCATCGTCTTCCACTTGAAGTTCCACATACTCATTGCTCATGAGCCCACGGATTCTAACGCATCCACCGTCTATGCTCTGCGAAATGCCATGCTTGATGGCGTTTTCAATGAGTGGCTGCAACGTAAATGCTGGAATTTTCAGGGATAGCAGTTCAGTGGGAACATCGAGCTCAACAGCCAGTTTGTCCGGGAAACGAGCTTTCTCAATCGCCAGATAGGCATCCACATGGTCAAGTTCTTCACCAAGAGTGACGAGGCCAGAGGTGCGCTTCAGGTTAATGCGTAAAAATTTGGAGAGCTGCAGCAATAGTTCCCGAGCCTTCTCCGCGTCGCGTTTTGTAATAATGGCAATCGTATTGAGCGTGTTGAACAGAAAGTGCGGGTTCACTTGCGCTTGCAGCAGTTTCAACTCAGCCCGTGTCAAAAGGCTCTGTTTCTCTTCCAGTTCTCCATAAAGGATCTGATTGGAGAGAAGCTTCGCAATGCCTTCGCCCAGTGTTCGGTTGATATTCAAAAACAGCTTGTTCTTCTGCTCGTAGAGTTTGATTGTGCCGATCACTTGGGAGTCGCTATGAAGCGGAATAACAAGGCATGAACCCAACTTGCAGGAGGATGACAGCGAACAGCCATATGGCTCTTCAACACCGTCTGCATACATAACCTTGTTTTGTTCGATAGCATCAATAGTCAGTTGAGAGGAAATCTCTGTCCCCGGTTTGTGGTGATCCGAACCAATACCAATAAAGGCAAGCAGCTTGGTACGGTCCGTAATCGCGACGGCCCCTACATTCGTTTCGTCTTTAACAATCTGGGCAACCTTGCCTCCAGAAACTTCATTTAGCCCCTTAGCAAGGACGCCGACACATCGTTCTGCAATCTTTAGTGCCTGACTGGAGAAGGCTGATGATAGTTTGTCAAACATCGTCTTCTGATCACGGACAATGCTCATAAAGAAAGCTGCTCCCAGTGAGTTGACGAACAACATCGGGGGCGCAATTTGCTGGACAAGCGCAAGAGCCTGATCAAATGGCCGGGCTACAATCAGGATGATGAGCATCTGCACCACTTCCGCTACAAAGGTGAGGCCAAACACAAACATCGGGCGAAACAGCAGTGCGCGTTTGTTATGCGTGCGCAAATAGAATGCAGTCATCCCGGCCAACAGGCCTTCTGAGGTGGTCGAGATCGCACAAGCCAGATCAGTAAACCCACCAAAGCCGTAGCGGTGCAAACCGCCCGTCAACCCAATCAGAAACCCCGTAACTGGACCACCCAAAAGACCACCCAGGACCGCGCCCATAGCGCGGGTGTTAGCAATGGCCCCATCAACCTGTTCACCGAATGTTGTGGCAATCACGCAAAAGCCAGAGAACACCAGATAAATAAGTACCTTGTGCGGTAGGCGAGGGGCGTCTTCCGTAAAGATCTTAAACAGCGGCGTTTTGCTGACCATATAAACGATCACCAAATACACACACATTTGCTGCAGCAGATGAAGAATGAGGGCCATTTGTTGGCTTTACTATTGTTTCTTGAATTAGCCCCAAAAGTGTACCGCCTCACAACAGATTTTCAATCCACCAAGCAGAACACAAACACCCAATTATACTATCCCTAAGATTTTGATATATTTGAGTTATTAAACCTAACCAGCGAAACGCGCGCAATTGTCGCAAGACGCAAACCAGCACTAAAAGTCCGGATGAAGGCAAGGCTATCTGAATAGTTGCTTTGTCAGGATCTCATGCTTGGAGATCAATCTAAGTGTGGCGGTATAAAATAGTTTGTAATGATGACGGAGTGTCCGTCGTCAAAGATAGTTGGACAAAATTGGCTTTCGAGTAATGGAGTGTCTGGCCCTTTTGCGTGTTAATGTTATGCGGCTTGAGCGTGGTAGCGTAAGCGGCGATTTGCTGAGTTTTGCGTTTAATCATCTGCCAATTTTGTAGGATCTGCTTATCTCTCCCTAGGTAAGTATCGGCCGGTGTCACATTGCCAAGGCTCTCGTGGTAGCTATGGTGATTTTAGTGTTCGACAAAGTTCCTGATTTGCGCTTCCAAGTCCTCTGACATGGGTAGTTTTCTAGCAAAATGCGGTTCTTCATGGTCTGGTGCCAACGTTCAATCTTACCTTGGGTTGGTGGATGATACGGCGCTCCCCACACATGCTTCATACTCTTCCTTTCCAGCCAATCGGCCAGATCCGACGAGACGTTAGAGCTGCCATTGTCAGAAAGCAGTCGTGGACGATGCATGACCTTTGGCTGCTCGCAACCTGAAGCATCGAGTGCGAGCTGAAGGGTGTCGGTGACATCCTCGGACTTCATTGTGGTGCATAGCTTCCAGGAGATGATGTAGCGGGAGTAATCGTCAAGAACGGTTGAAAGGTAAAACCAACCCCAGCCGATAATCTTGAAGTAGGTGAAATCGGTTTGCCACTGCTGGTTCGGTGCTGTAGTCTTGTCCTTGAACTCATCGGCGGCCTTGATGACCACATAAGGCTGGGGAGGTGATCAGGTCCTGCGCCTTCAGCAGTTGGTAAACGGAAGCTTCTGAAATAAAATTGTCTTTCGTATCTGTAAAACGAACTGCAAGCTCGTGCGGTGACAGATCCGGCTCGTCTAGCGCCAATTTTTGCTCTCATCGGGAATACGGTTCCATACTTTGGATGGCTTTGATACCCGCTCCTCCAGCGCTTCAACGCCGCCTTCCAGGTAGCGATCATATCAAGTATAGAAGGTCGAACGCGGGATACCCAGAAGCGCCAGCGTGCGCTTGATTGGTTGATGAGATCCTTCAACCAGCCGGATAATCTCTAGCTTCTCTTGGGTGGGATACCTCATTCGTCGTCTCCCCCATCCTCGAGCATGTTTTTTTTAATAAGGTGCAGTTCCAGAGCCTGCTCGGCAACCTCTTCTTTGAGGCGCGTGCCTCATTACGCAACTGCTTTACTTCACCAGTGTTCGCCTGACGGACAGTATCAACAGCAAGCCGCTTCTTGCCAGCTTCCAGAAACTCTTTCGACCAGCTGTAATACAGTCCCTATGAGATGCCTTCCTATCGGCATAACTCAGCAATACTGTCATCACCGCGCAATCCTGCGAGCACAATACGGATCTTGTTTTCGGTGGAATAGCGCTTGCGGGTTTTACGGCGAATGTCTTTGACCGCCTTCTCAGCTGCAGCGCTGGGGTTCTTGTATTTTGCTCCATTGTTCACTCCTAATCTAGTGAACATGGGTCAAAACACTCTCCTACTCAAACTCACCCATCTGTTCATATGGCTTCGGCGGGGAACAGTTGGACTTAGTTTAGTTTTGTGCAAAGCCTTTTGCCACTCTGAGCAAGATAGCCCTGTTATCGGTGTTGAGGATCAAAAAGATCTCAGCAGCCTCGTCCACCTCAGGCAGCACTGTTTTGCTGGTGGTGATGTAACTGGGACAAACTCCTAAGGCTTCATAAAATGCAATGAAATTGAGACCATCGCCTATTTAGCTTGGTTATGAGGAGGCCTCCCGCGGCTCTGTTTGTGGGCGTAATTCTGCTATGTAATCGTTCCATAAACTGAATGCATCAGCGCGTGCATGGCGGTACGAGTTGGCTGAAAGGCGGTGGCGTTTCGGTCGGAAAATAGCTGCAACCTGATGTGCGCGAATAGAAATCTCTGTTCTTGCTGCGTAGGCTTAAAGTGGCCCATGATCTTTTCCCGTTGTCGCGTACGATGATACGAAGCCTCTGCACGGTTGTTCAAGCCATTGTGCGCCCGGTTGCTCAAGACCTAGTGCGATCTCTTGTCTGGCTGCCCCGTAGGAGCCAAGCTTGTCCTTCATCAGAACGTGCGGCATGCTCCAACGCCTGAAAACTTATAAAAGAAGGGTTTGGCTAACTTTTTGTCACTACACGCTTGCGAAAGGATATCAAGAGTATCGCCATTCCCGTCTACAGCCCGCCACAGCCAATAGGTAACGCCGTTGACCTTGATGACACCTTCATCAAGGTGCAACTAACATTGGCTGCTCGGTCCTTCTGGATTTTTCCGGCAAAGACGTGCCCAAACTTGTGTACTCAGTTCCAAATAGTCTCATAGCTAAGCACTATTCCCTGCGCTGCTAAAAGATCTTCAACATTACGCAGGCTTATGGCGAACGGATGATAGGCCCAAACCGCTTAGCCAATGATACAGCGTGAGAAACAATAGTCTTTGAGACGAGGAAAAGCGTCAAGATAAAGCATAGTGATGAACTACCCGAAGCAGCTAAAAGCAAGAAGGTGGGAGTGCTTGGCATCAATCTAGAGGGTAGGCTTCTGCAATCGGCAAGCGCCATCTAACGGCTTACACATTTAAGCGTTCTCCAGGCCTCACTTTACCGCAACGAAGCTGACAAAATCCACCTACACGGCGTCCGCTTAACGTTGTGAAGCTTCAGAGCCTGCGCCAGGTTAAGCGTCTTTGTTGGGTTTGGAACTTACAAACTATGGCCGCCATCAACAGGCTCCAGCAGTTCGATCATGTTTCCAAATGGGTCATGGACCTTCTTGCGGTAGTGGCCGAAGAGGATGGTGTCATCCGTTACCGTGACAGACGCTGCCCGTAGGTTCTTCGCCAAAGCTGCCAGATCATCGACAACAAGTCCTGGGTGGCCAACTGTTACTGGCGCAAATGGTTCACTGCCGAGCAAATGCAAATTGACAGAACCTGATGAGAACCAACATCCGGCATGGCTACTCGCTTCTTGAGGGCGTTCTATTTCTTTAAACCCTAGTAAGGTGCCATAAAACCGCCTAGCATCTTCAACGCCATCAGGTGGGATCGGCAGCGCGAGATGCTGCATGAGCAGTACCGTCATATTCAGATCCTTTGCGTCTGCATCCACAACGACCTTCTTATCAAACTACAATATGAGTTAGCTTTCTAAATTGGCGATAATTTAAACAAGTGTAAGCTGAAAAGCCAAGTGCGCACGAAGAGCTTGCTTGGCTCATCAACTTATGCGGTTAGGGCTTTGTCGCACGGCCAACCGCAAAGATTAACCCAGACATCTATGGAATGTCTGGGATACGTCGTCGTTCGTTTACCGGTTTGCGACTTGGCAAGCGGTAACCATCAAGACCAACAGTCATGTTTGCCGTCTAAACACGCCGGACAGATGACCGCATATGATTATTGCTCAAATCAGATCAATATGCCTCGCAAGGCAGAAGTCACTCACATGGAACACTCGCTCAGCCTCTCACTGCCGGTAACTAAGGTGCCCTTATAACCTCGCATGCGTTCACTCATAACATCAGGGGCTCTCAACTCGAACACTCGATAAAGCTTTGACAAGTGCCAGGATCTCATCGGCAAAGTTGTCCGATTGAACTGGACGGTTATGGAAAACAGTTCGGTTGAGAAGTATTGCTGGTACGAGCTCTGCTAGTAGATCCAATTGAGGATGATCAGAACCCAATAGCCTGGCAAAAAGCTGGCGAAGTGGTTTATCGTCATATCGATCACGAATAGCGTCAGCAATACCCTTATCTTCCCTCAATGCTGAGATGACTCCGGGAAGTAAATCTGGTTTTGAAGCATAAAACTCAGTTTTCTCCCGAATAACAGATGCCAAATCTGCTGCGGCGTCATCACTGGAGGGAAGTGGAGGGTCAGGAAAAGCGCGAATAGCGTCAGTTACTAAGGCTTCTTTTGTTTCCCACCTTCGGTATATCGTACCGAGCCCACTTCCGGCTTTTTCTGCAACATCCTGAACTCGAAGTTTATCGAACCCATGTTCGATAATTAACTCAGCCGTTGCAGCAAGAATAGCGTCGGTCCTGTTACGATCCCGCTTACGACCGCGGGTAAGCTCAGCTCGCTGGCCTGATCTCTTATTCATGAAGACTTCCTAATTACTGCAAAGGTTGATTTCCATGTCAAACTTCTATATCGCTTATTCGGTAATTAACAATTCCGGAATTATATGTTTCCGAATGGGAGTGGCCATGAGTTCTAAAAATGCTTCAATTATCAAGCAAGCGAGTATGGTGCTCAACACTTTCACACCACAACGAAGGAAACCAAATCCCGTCTATGCAATCCCTGAAGAAGATAAGCACATATCAGGTAAGATAATTGTGTTTACGGGTGGAACTGATGGTATGAGGCGAGCCGCTGTTAGTACACTGCATAAGCTCGGGGCAAACCTGATTATCTTAGGTCGCAACGAAGAAAAAGGGATGGCAGTTGCACGCGAGCTAAATGCCATTGATGGGGGGGGGCGCAGTTTCTATCCTGTGATCTGGCATCAATGGAGAGCATTCGCTGTTGTGCTGAACGTATCATTGCCACTCACAAGCGCATAGACGTCCTAGTCAATTGCGCAGGTGCTCAAGTCCCAAAACGCACCATCACAGCAGATGGGTTGGAGAAGATGTGGGCGATTAATTATATTGGCCCCTTTTTGCTTACGAACCTTTTGCTAGAGCGTCTCAAAACCTCTGCGCCGTCAAGAATTGTGAATGTTTCCTCCGAAACGGAAGCACTAGGCCATATTAATTTTGAAGATCTCCAAACCAAACACGGCTTTGATGCGCTAAAACCCTATGCTCAGGCAAAGCTCGCGCTCAATGCGTTTACAGTTGAGCTGGCTGAGCAATTAGAAAGCTCAGGAGTCACTGTAAACGCGCTTAATCCCGGCTTCATTCGTTCCAATTTGCTGCGGGATCTAAAAGGCATTCCAGGTATTTTTCGGCTCATCATGCGCATTTTTGCCTCTCCACCGGAAGTAGGAGCTGATCGCATAGTAAGGCTCGCTATTTCGTCGCGATACAGCAGTGTAACTGGCACCTATACCGATGAAGACAAGATTTCTGAGCCCAATCCAGAAGCGAAAGACACAAGTATCAGAACAAAGCTTATGCAGATAAGTGATGCTTCAACGGCTAGATGGAGAGCATCTTTATCAGAAGCCTGCAAATGATCCGCAATCTCTGCAGTAAGTAGATGTAGATGTTAATTTTGTTATAATCTAGCAATATCCGCCGAGATTTCTGCACTAAATTAGTAAAATTATAGTATAAGTAAAAATGAAGCATTTGTGAAAGATGTACATATGAATATTGATAGTATGTGAATAGTGTATATCGTAATTCGATAATTTAAATTATCGGAAAAGATTCGCATGCCTACCAGATATAACTCCAATAAATCTATATTAGTGGAAAAGGGAGATGCTCCTGCCCACTTTGATACTCCGTACACTCTTACCCCGAAGGATACTTTCTATGGGTCTTTGAAAAGAGGCGGAGATTCAGATTTTGTTGCGATTGTCCTTGAGGCGGGGGTTGAGTACACGATCTCCATGGACAGTGAGGGATCCAATGGGCCATCGGACACAAGTTTGGTCCTGTTCGATCCCAACTCCAGGCCCGTCGCGTCGGATACTGAAAATGGGAATGGTAGTAAATCCGAAGTCACTTTCACACCTGAGGAACGCGGCACCTATTATGTTTTGGCTACCATTGGTACAGAGGGAAATTCTTTTGGAGACTATCAGCTTAGTATAACCGAGGAAGCTGGCTCTACTGAAGTGCCGGTAGATCCAGACGCTTTTTCAAATGACCAGATTGCACATCAGTTGACTGATGCATATTGGGGATATCGCCGGGCATTTGATGTGGAACCTGGAGAGGCGATCTCAGTCAATATTTCGGGTTTGACAGATACCGGCCAATACCTGGCAAAGAACGCTCTTGACGCATGGTCAATGATGACTGGCATCAATTTCGAATTTACAGATACCTATGCAAAGATAAACTTCGACGACAATTATGGCGGAGCTTATGCAAGCTCCAACACCTTTTATGGTGAAATTGAGCGATCATTCGTCAATGTTAGCGCGGACTGGGTTGATCGATATGGAGCGAACTTAAACTCGTACTCCTATCAGACATATATTCACGAAATCGGACATGCGCTGGGGCTGGGGCATGCCGGCCATTATAACGGAGATGCTACATTCGGCGTAGACAATCATTATTCCAATGATTCCTGGCAAGCGACAGTCATGTCATATTTTAGTCAGCAGGGAAACACGAACATCGATGCCAGTTATGCGTATGTGGTCACGCCTATGATCGCCGATATTCTTGCTATGCAAGATCTTTATGGAACGGCAGGTAACTTGCGTACTGACGACACCATCTACGGCGAAAACTCCAATGCTGGAGGATATTACGATGATATCGCTGGCATGGTTCCTATGACCTTCACCATTCTGGATGATGGTGGCAACGATAGCATCAACTTCAGCTCTGTGATTAGTGATCAGCGGATTTCTCTCGTCGAGGAAACCTATTCAGATGTTCAGGGCTTGAAGGGCAATCTTGCCATTATGCGTGGAACCGTGATTGAAAATGCATATACCGGTTCTGGGGATGACGAACTGATTGGCAACGACGCTCACAACAAGCTTTTTGCAAATGAAGGTCACGATTTGCTGGGTGGCGGGCGTGGCAATGACTGGCTTTATGGCGGCAGCGAGATAGATCAGCTCAAAGGTGGCAGAGGCAAGGACAGGCTTTACGGCGAAGATGGTCGCGATACTCTGGATGGAGGAGTGGGCAACGATAGGCTCTACGGTGGGAAAGGCGATGATAACCTGCTTGGAGGCAATGGAAACGATCGTTTAGATGGCGGCATAGGCAATGACGAGCTTGATGGTGGAAAGGGGAGTGACCTCCTAACAGGAGGCGTCGGTGATGACATACTTTCCGGTGGCAAAGGCAAAGACACTTTCATCTTTGCGGCTAACTCTGGAGATGACAGGATTACCGACTTTTCGAGTGGGCTAGATGTCATCAAGTTTATTAAGAATAGCGTCACCAGTCTTGAAGAACTCACTATTTTGGCTTCAGAGGATGGGGCGCTCATTTCCTACCAAGGTGGTTCCATCGTGTTGTCCGATATCGGTGCTGATCTAATCAGTGCTGATGACTTTATGTTCGTGTAAATAAAGTGTGCTCCAAGCGCTTGTTCTTCTTACAATTCTCTTGGAGCACAGTTCAAAGTCCTGCTGCATTGCGTCAGTCATTAAACTTGCGCGGGATCGTAGCATCTTTGCTGCAGTCAAAATTAGCTCACAAGATATAGGATTGTGTTTTGAGGCATGGTGCTGGATGCCCCTCTATGATGACCATAAGGCTCTGAGACTTCACCGAACTCATTTGTAGCCATGATTGAAATGTCGCATGCAATTTTTGACAGTCCACCCACTATTCATGCAAGATTTTGGTCGCCTTCATCGAACGCTCTCAAACAAGCAGACTCGCGAACAAGTAATTTTCTGTTTAAATGCAAGCAGTTTGGAGGTGCCTTAAGCTCTTAGAAACTGTCTTATTCACCAAAACCCCCATTACATGCGTCATGTGTCAGTATAGATACCGATAATTGGCTGTGCCTTATAACAGCAATTCTTACTTGATTACGTTAGTCATCACATTCCCTTATGTAGTTAGTGAAGTGATCCATCTGTAACCAACTAAAAACAGAACGCACCTTAAAATGCGATTGGCGGCAACAGGAACGGAATGGCAGATTGCAAATCTTAAAGGTCTAGGATTTGCCTGTATTCAATGTGTCGTATTTCTGGCAATTCTAATCGGTAGTTTCTTCATTTTTGCGCTTTTTTCTACGAGCTACTGTAACGCCCAAACGGATCGGACCGCCCCACTTATCCGTATTGAAGGCGCTATAGGGCCGGCCACTGCTGACTATGTGACACGTGGCCTCCAATCCGCCCAGGAAGATGGAGCCACGCTTGTCATTCTCACTTTGAACACCCCTGGTGGTCTAGACACTGCAATGCGCACCATCGTCCATGCCATTTTGGCATCGCCGGTTCCAGTTGTTGGGTATGTTGCACCGAGCGGTGCCCGTGCGGCCAGTGCCGGAACCTATATTCTGTACGCATGCCATATTGCTGCCATGGCACCGGGAACCAATCTTGGCGCTGCAACACCAGTTCAGGTAGGTGGTGGTTTTCCCGGATCAGAAGGCTCTGACAACGACGAGGACGAAGGGACAAGTGCGGCCCCGTCCTCCTCCGACAAAGCTATCAGCGATGCGAAGGCTTATATCAAGAGCCTTGCCCAGTTGAGGAGCCGAAACTCAGAGTGGGCGGAAAAGGCGGTCAGCGAAGCTGCCAGCCTAACGGCGGTCGATGCTCTCGAGGAAGGAGTCATCGACTTTATTGCAGATAGTCAAACCGATCTTCTTCAGAAACTAAATGGGCGGTCCGTAGAGTTGCCAGAGGGGCAGATTACGCTCAAAACTGATGATCTGACGATTATTCCAGTGGAACCAGATTGGCGGACCGAGTTTCTTTCTGTCATCACCAATCCGAGTGTTGCCTATATCCTGTTTCTTATCGGCATCTATGGCATCGTTCTGGAATTTTACAGCCCAGGTATTTTCATCGCAGGGATTACCGGTGTGATCTGCCTGCTTTTGGCGCTCTACGCCTTTCAGCTACTGCCAGTCAACTATGCCGGACTGGCTTTAATTCTTGTCGGGCTTGGCCTTATGATCGCTGAAGTATTTGCGCCCGGCTTTGGCGTGCTCGGACTGGGTGGTGCCGTCGCCTTTGTGCTGGGTTCAATCATGCTGATCGACAGTGACACTCCAGAACTGGAGGTATCTCCTATGCTGATTGGGTCGATCGCAGCTGTTAGTGCCGGCGTTTTTCTCATCATTCTTTATCTTCTTATGCGCTCCAAGGGCCGTGCCGTCGTAACAGGGCGGGAAGAAATGCTCAGCAGTAAAGCCGTGGTTTTGGACTGGAATGGAAGAGAGGGACACGTCAGGGTTCATGGTGAAGTATGGCAGGCAACAAGTACAACGTTTTTAAAGCCGGGCCACACTGTCGAAGTATCGGCCATTGAGGGATTAACCCTCACCGTCTCTCCCCTTAAAAATGAGGACCAATCATGAACGAACTGCTTAACTATTCCTGGACTTTGACTGTACTGATTCCGCTCTTGATTGTTTTCTCGTCATTGAAGATTTTGCGGGAGTATGAGCGAGGTGTGATCTTCCTGCTAGGGCGTTTCTGGAAAGTAAAGGGTCCAGGTTTGATCATCGTTCTTCCGGGTATCATGCAGATGGTTCGGGTGGATCTGCGCACACGCGTCTTAGACGTGCCTGAGCAGGACGTAATTTCGCGCGACAATGTCTCCGTCAAAGTCAATGCTGTCGTGTATTTTCGCGCCGTGGACGCTGAACGGGCGATTATACAGGTTGAGGATTTCCTTCAGGCGACCACCCAACTGGCTCAGACAACACTGCGCTCGGTTGCAGGTCAGCATGAGCTTGACGAAATGCTTGCATCGAGAGATCGATTAAACGCTGATATTCAGCGTATTCTGGATGAACAGACGGAAACCTGGGGTATTAAGGTATCAAATGTGGAGTTGAAGCACATTGACCTTGATGACCGCATGATCCGGGCGATCGCAAAGCAGGCGGAAGCAGAGCGGCTACGCCGCGCCAAGGTCATCGACGCGCAGGGCGAACAGCAAGCGGCGGAAAAGTTTCTAGAAGCCGCCGGAATTCTCTCTCAGAACGATCAAGCTATGCAGCTGCGTTATCTGACAACCCTGCAGACAATCGCGAGCGATAGAAGTAATACGATTGTCTTTCCAATGCCAATGGAACTGATAGGCCGACTTCCCCTGAAGGGTTCTGCCGACGAGCAAAAATAAGTTAGTGTTTCTGAGTTATGCTGACAGGAATGTCTCTCTCAAGGGCTCAACTACAGTTGGTGGAAGGAGTTTCTAAAGCTGCGCTATTGCGTTCAGGTTCGACCCCAGAAGTAACTTTGGGATCTCTGATGGGCAAGGTGATGGCCTGGAATATGGAGACTACAGGCACCCCGATAGTCAAGGGTGGAGCAGGTCAGGTGGCAGAAACATTTGAAAAAATATTACAGAGTGCAATTGGGGAAGTGCGAGGATAATCCTCACGATAAGTGATTAAGTTTAAAAGTAGAGATAGTATTGCGCCGTATCGAGGACTGGATCTTGAAGAAGTCTCGTTTCATAGATTGCGTAACACTTTACATAAGTTTTACTCAACCTCAGTTAGAAGTGCCCGAATAACCGCTTTGTGGCCTCTTGTGACCAATAAAGCTTGATTTTCTAGAGAGCTTTTCGCACATGTAGTAAAGTGCATGATATGCGACATTACAGACTTTATTTTACCCTCATATCTAAACAAACTGCCCCGCCGCATGGCCGGAAGACCAGGCCCATTGGAAGTTGAAGCCGCCGAGGTGGCCGGTGATGTCGACGACTTCGCCGATGAGGAAGAGGCCGGGGACGGAGCTGGTTTCCATTGTTTTGGAGGAGAGGGCCTTAGTGCTTACGCCGCCTAAGGTGACCTCAGCAGTGCGGTAGCCTTCGGTGCCGACGGGCTTGAGGGTCCACTCGTTGATTGCCAGAGCGGCTTTGCGCAGCATCTTGTCGGAGGTGTCGGCCAACCGTCCGCTCAGCTTATGCTCCTCAGCAATATGCGTGGCCAGCTTTTTAGGCAGCAAACTTGCCACCGCAGTCTTAATGTCCTGCTTCGGCTGGCTTTGCTTAGCGGACTTAAGGGCCTCAAAAACATCTGTGTCTGGAAGCAAGTTGACGCGAATGTCTTTGCCTTCTTCCCAGTAAGAGGAGATCTGCAGAATGGATGGCCCGGAAAGGCCACGATGGGTGAAGAGCAATCCTTCGCGAAAACTGGTCTTCTTAAAAGACACAACAGCATCCACTGAAACGCCTGCCAGATGTTTGGTCCGCTCCCGCATCGCATCATCAAAAACGAATGGCACGAGAGCAGCACGAGGGGTGACGAGCGGTAGATCAAACTGCTTGGCAATCTCGTAGCCAAAGCCGGTGGCACCCATCTTGGGAATGGATGGACCTCCGCATGCCACAACTACAGACTGCGCTCGCACGGTGTCTCTGGAGGTACCAACGGTAAAGCGATCATCAGGCTTGGTGAGAGAGGTGACACTGGTGCCCAGCTGAATGCGAACGCCAGATTGCTGGCAGAGCTGGAGCAGCATGTCGATGATCTGCTGAGCACTGTCATCGCAAAACAGTTGGCCCAGTGTTTTTTCGTGCCAACTGATGCGGTGCTTGTCCACCAGCGCGATAAAATCATGCTGGGTGAAACGCTTCAAAGCAGAAACAGCAAAACGTGGGTTCTCAGAAAGATAGTTCGCGGGAGAGGCGTGCAGGTTTGTGAAGTTGCACCGCCCGCCACCGGAGATCCGGATTTTGTCCGCTGGGCGCTTGGCATGGTCAATCACCAGCACAGAGCGTCCGCGCTTTCCAGCCTCAATGGCACACATCAGGCCGGCGGCACCTGCACCTATTATAAGAACGTCAATGTTTTGCATGGCGCTCTTATATGGGCTTTCCAGCCAAGGTCAACTCGGGATCAAATAAAAGAGGAGGGCCGGAGCCCTCCCCATGCATTTCAGCAATGTTTAACGCTTAAGCCGCAACAACATCTCTCAGGAAGTTGGAAATGGTCTGGCGCAGCTCCGTTGCCTGTTTGGAAACAGAAGAAGAAGCCTCAAGCACGTCATTGGCAGAGTGGTTGGTTTCCTGAACCGAGCTCGTGACAACGCTCATGCTGTCCGCCACATCCTGAGTGCCCTGTGCAGCCTGCTGAATGTTCTGGCTGATGGATGATGTCGCTGCATTCTGCTGAGCAATCGCAGTGGCAATGGAGCTGGTGTACTCATTCACCTGATGCATTGTACCAGCAATCTGCTCAATAGCGGTCACAGCTTCCTTCGTAGAACCCTGAATACCGGAGATCTGAGAGGAAATCTCTTCTGTCGCCTTGGAGGTCTGGGTTGCCAGCTCCTTCACCTCGGATGCAACAACCGCAAAGCCCTTACCCATTTCGCCAGCACGCGCTGCTTCAATGGTTGCGTTCAGAGCCAGCAGGTTGGTCTGCTCGGCGATGTCACGAATGAGATTGACCACTTCGCCAATCTTCTGAGCCGCAACATCCAGATCCGCCACATGATCGTTGGTGGCAGTTGCAACACTGGTTGCATCATCAACAGTCTGCTTGGTCTGGGAGATCTGGCGCCCGATCTCTTCGATGGATGCAGAGAGCTCTTCAGCAGCAGAAGCCACGGTCTGCACGTTTTGCGAAGCCTGCTCAGAGGAACCAGCAGCGCTGTTGGCACGGTCAGATGTGGTTGTCGCTATGTGCGTCAGAGAGTCAGCGGTTTGCTGCATCTTACCGGTGTTGTCATCAACCCGGTCAAGAACGCTGGAAACCTGGTCATTAAACACACTGATCAGCTGATCCACGTGCATCTGGCGGTCACGCTCCTGTTCATGCTCTTTCTCAGAAAGGCTCTGCAGTCGCTTTTGCTCAGCAACCGTATCGCGGAAAGACATAACAGCGTTCGCCACCTGGCCAACTTCATCAACGCCAGTCGCACCAGCGAACGTCACAGTGGTGTCGCCTTCAGCCAGTTTGCGAGCATCGCTAAGTAGGGCTGTTACCGGAATAGATACACTGCGAATGATCGTGTAAGCCGCGCCAATACCCAGCACCGTCACAATGCCGGAGATGATGAGGGCCAGCATAAACTCCCACTGTGCATTCGCAGTCAGTTTTTGCGCATGCATCACCAGTTCGTCCGCAAGGTAGTCTTCAAAATCCTTCAGCGAGTCGATACGTTCGGTCGCCAGGTCAAACCACTCAGTACCGGAGATGGAGGAGATATCGCCACCAAACGCAGCGGCATACCCCAGCTTACGGGCAGCATCAACCTGGCTCATGATAGGCCGGTTGAAGATCTTCTCCAGAAACTTCACCTGAGGCCCGGTCATCAATGATTGCGCAGTTTTGAAGTGCGTATCCTGACTGGCGCCAAGACGAACGAAGCGATGGTAGATAGTCGGGTTAAATTCCTGAGCACTAAAGCCGTTTGCGCCAATTGCGCGCTCAATGCCTGCGTTCTCTTTTCCAAGCAGCACTTCTTCATACATGCTCAGCTTGCGAACAAGGCTTGCATCGCGGCTCACAGCAATTGTGCTTGGCAAAAACTTGAAGGCCTCGTTGATGGTGCCACTGTAGTAAGCAACAGTTTCGCCAACGGTTGTGTTCAGGCTTTTGACGTTATTGCGGATCCGGGCAATGTTTGCCAGACGGCTGTTCACCATGTCCACCTGAGCCGCAAGGCCCTTGTCAATGGAAGCAAGGTGGATGTTGTCCAGCGCAGTCTTGTAGATACGGATTTTGCTGTCGGTCAGCTTGTGCTGGTCAGCAAGGCCCTCAGCAAAGGCTTTGCCCTTTGCGCCAAGATATCCGGCGGAGCGGCCACGTTCTTTTTGCAGTTCGTGAACAACAGCACTCAATACAGGAACAAACTCTGCAACCTGACCAATAGAGGATGCTTCCACCTTTTTGTTATAGGCGGTGGTGGTTTGTGAGCCAGCAAAATAGAGCATGGGCACAAACGCAAGCATGAATATCGCGATGATACGATACTTTAAAAGAATACGACGCATGAGAGCACCTGAAAGGGGAACTCGAGTTCCAAATTTGAGCGGGGCACTGCTGCCCGTTACACTGTTTCGTTATTACACGCACAAATTGAGTCAGTAATTCTTTATAGAGCGTTTATTCTATAGCTTGGATTTGTACTAACTACCTACTTATTCTCACCTAAGTAATATAAGTAGGTGAAATACTTAGTTCCTAAGTATATGTGTAGATTGCAATTGATTACTATTTCGGAAATATACTTGAGTTTTCAGCGAGTACAAGAGCATCGACGATAATTAGTGAGCTTTTGATGATTCGTTTAAGCAGTCTATGGAAAGGGAAGCAAAACTCCCCATTCCAAAATCTCGGTCAAGTGATGCTTACGTAGACCACACCTGCGCACGGTCCTGATAAAGCTGTCCCTCCATGCGCGCACCGTACAGAGAACAAGCTTTCACGTAGTCCATGTAGGAACCGTGGATTTTCTCGCTCATCGCGTCCCCGGCAGGATACGCCGCAATCACTTCACGCGCAGCCGCGCCAATCGCTTCAATCACATCCGGTGGGAAGGAGGAGAGAATGGCACCGCGCTCCACCAGTGTGGAAAGAGCGATGGTGTTGTTATAGCGGAATTCCGCCGTGCTCTCTTCAGCCTGTGCTGTCGCCGCTTGCGCCAGAACTTCCTTCAGCCAAGGGCTCAGGTTCTCATAGGTGTTCTGGTTTACGATCATTTCCAGACCCGGACCCGGCTCATGGAACGCTGGCAAATGGTAGTACGGCGCAATCTTGTAAAGGCCGAGAGCAAGATCGTTCCACGGGCCAACAAACTCAGCCGCATCAACCACACCAGACTGCAGGGCAGGGTAGATTTCTGGTGGAGGTGTGACAACAGTGGTCGCACCCACTTTGCGCAGAATGTCGCCGCCAAGGCCGGCAATACGCATCTTCAGCCCGACAAGATCATCCAGAGACTTGATTGGCTTCTTGAACCAGCCACCTGCCTGAGCGCCTGAGCTGCCCGCATAAAATGGTTTCACACCATGCGGTGCATACGCTTCGTCCCAAAGCGCCTGTCCGCCGCCATGACGCAACCAGCCGGAAAGTTCGGTCGCATCCAGGCCAAACGGGAGGGTGGTGAAGTACATGGTCGAGCGGATCTTGCCCACCTGATAATAAGGCGCGTTGTGACCGATATCAGCAGTGCCAGAGGAAACGGCAGAGAATGTTTCGAACGGAGGAACCAGTTCGCCGCCACCAAAGTACTTGATGGAAATCTTGCCGTCAGAAAGCGCCTCAATGCGTTTGCCCAGTTGCTCAGCTGAGGTGCCCACGCCCGGGAAGCCCTTTGGGAAAGAGCCGACGAGTTTCAGGTTCAATGTGGCGTTTGCAAGTGCTGGCGCAGCAAGGACAGAAGCGCCGCCTGCAGCACCAGTTGCCATTGCTGTTTTCAGAAAGTCACGGCGTTTCATCTGCCCGTCTCCGCTAATTCATAAAATACGTAGGTATTAATGCTAGCAGAGGGCAGGTGGGTCTGGCGATATATTTCAGCAGTCAGGGCTGAGAAGAAATCAAGTCAGAGAGAGCTTTACTTGAGTATCTCGAACATGCGCTCGAGTTGCTCTTCCACATTCAGCTGGTCCTCATCAAGTACCTGAAACATCCCGTTGCTGTGAATGCCTTCAACAGCCAGATAGACAAGGGTTGCCAGCTCTGGGTCTTCAGACTCGTCCTGAATGCGCGCGTACATGTCTTTGTGGAAGACGCGGACGGGGTCAAGCAGGCTCGGGTCGTCTGCAATGGCGGCCAGCATACCGGAGGCTGCCTTGTTGTCTTCTTTGAACTTGCTGCAAAGCCCCTTCAGGAATGCCCGCATAAGTTTATGACGATAAGGATCATCAGCAAGCTTCTGCTCTTCTGTGGCAATGTTATCGCGCGTGCCATCTACATGGTATTGAACCATGGAGCGGATAAGAGCTTGTTTGCTTGGGAAGTTATAGAGCAGCCCACCTTTGGAAACACCTGCATGCTTGGCGATTGCATCCAACGAAAACTGCCCACCGCCTTGTGCTTGCACATAGTCGATGGCCGCTTCAAGAATGCGATGCTGCGTTCTGCTGGCTTTGGTCGTGCCCTTCACAATGAGTCCCTTGCCCAATTCTGCGAGAGGTCGCAGAGAAAAAAGTTGTTCTTATAAGCGCAGATCTGCGACTTTTGTCAGTATAGGCCATCAGTGGCAACTTTGCGAGGCCAAGTCGTCATGTGAACCACGAAATTTATGAAGTGAAAACAACGATGTTCGTTGAGCCAGATAAAATAGCCGTGATTGCGGCTCTTTTAAGAAGTTCTCAGCTGAAAGATGGGGGAGAGAGAGCATTAGGCAAGCTCTGATCAGAACAAGGAGACGGCTGGTCTGATGTAAAAAATAAAAGGCCTGACGGCGCCTGGCAATTGCCGGCGCGCATCAGGCCAATTATGTGGCGGTCACAAAGTTCATTCAGCTTGCGCTGAAACAAACTCTGGAGCCTCGCAAATCGTACAGATTAAGCAAGCTCAATCTGGGAAGCCTGCAAACCGCGGCCACGACGATCTTCTTCAGCAACAAAAGTGATCGCTGCACCTTCAGCAGGAACTGCGATGCCAGAGCGTTCGAAAGCTGTGATATGAACAAAGATGTCTTTGGAACCGTCAGCTGGAGTAACGAAGCCGTAGCCTTTGTCGTGGTTGAAGAATTTGAGGGTACCGTCTTGTCGCATGGAAACGTCCTTTAAGCCAAAAAAGTCAACTCGCCTGGTTAAGGCGGGTCAGTCGTGACGAGCAATGTAATCAAAGGCAGAAAAGGACATTGTTCCGATACATGCACCGCAACATTGCCAGCCGTGTCTCTAATAACAGCCCGCAGTCATAAGGTCTGAGCTCTCATTCTTTCTAAAAGAAATCAGTCCTAATGGTTCATATAGGGAGGCGGGTCATATGTCGCCCCTCTAATACTACGGGATAAGCAAATCTCTTAGCTTGCTCGTCCCTACCGATGTAGTTGCTCCTTAAGAAATCCACAAGGTGCAATTTAAAAAAAGAGCCCAATTGAGGCATTATGTTCCTCTTAAACGGCCCACGATGCCCTTAGGGAACCAGTAAATACTGCAGATAAATAACATTCCCAACCAAAGCAGCCAGCGTTCCGGTGAAACCACCTCTGACACTATAGGCAGACTACCCAGCGATTCCTGAAGGAGGCCCAAGAGGTTCTGCAAATAAGACTGGGTGAGAAGGAACAGGACAGCCCCGATAACGGCGCCGTACATGCTCCCCATTCCGCCAATCACAACCATCAACAGAATGTCCACCATTATATCCATGGAGAGCGTTGTCGCTGGTCCAGTGTAGCGCAGCCAGAGGGCCATCAGCGAACCTGCAAGTGCTGCCATCACCGCAGACAGAATTGTCGCCACACTGCGATATCGCACCACCTTGTAGCCAATCGCTTCCGCACGGAATGCATTCTCTCGGATAGCTTGCAGAACACGGCCAAACGGAGAGTTCACCATGCGTAGCAAAACAAGGAACAGACACAGGCTGCTGAAGAAGACCACATAGTACGTGATCAGCTTGCCATTGAGACGAACCCCGAGCACCTTCTCCTTCACCACCTTGAACGCAGGCGTCATCTCCCGCGGGATACGATAGCTCAGCCCGTCCTCGCCACCAGTGAAGCCGGAAAGTTGCGAGACCAGCACCAGAAACGCACTCGCTACGGCCAAAGTCATCATGGCAAAGAAGATTGCTTTGACCCGTAGTGAGAACAGCGCAATCACAAACGCAAAGGCCCCGGCAACCAGCGCACCGCACACAGTGCCAAGTGCAATCGCACTGTAAGAGGCGCCCATGTTCACCAGTGCAATGGCCGTCCCATAAGCCCCGATACCAAAGAACATGGTGTGCGCGAACGACACCACACCCGTGTACCCCAGCAGTAAATCATAACTGGCCACCAGCACAATGAAGATGCAGATGCGAGCAGCCGTATCTAACGAACGCGTACCGGGAAACAGAAAGGGCGTAAACAGCAACCCAACCAGAATGAGCAGCAGGACAGCACTGAGCATTTTGCTGCGTGGACGGTCACCAGAAAGGAGTTTCACAATCATCTTACAAACTCCTCAATGCGCTTTGACAACAGGGTAAAGCCCCTGAGGTCGCCACATCAGCACAGCCCCCATCAGCAAAATGGTCGAGACCAACGCCAGTTTGGGGATCAGGAAGCCGGTGTAGTTGGTCAGCAAACCCACCAGCATAGCGCCGATGAAACAGCCCTCAATGGAGCCAAGCCCGCCGATAATCACCACGATAAACACGGAGATCATCACCTCAGCCCCCATGTGGGCCGTAATGGTTTCCTGATACATGCCCCACATCACACCGCCGAGCCCCGCTAAAGCACAGCCCACCATGAACACCGCCAGAAACAGCTTCTCTATCGGATACCCCAGAGCTTCCACCATTTCGCCATTTTGAACCCCAGCCCGCACCAGCAGCCCAATGCGTGTCCGGTTTAAAACCAGCCGCATGGCAACAAACAATGCCAGCCCGATTACAATGGCCAACACACGGTATTTCTCAATGGCAGCGCCCAGCACCACAAAAGAACCCTGAAACGCAGCAGGCCGCGCCAGCACGATCTCATCCGGGCCCCAGATCACATAGATCAGCTGCTGCGTCACAACGAGCCCGCCCATGGTCACGAGGATCTGCTTCAGATGCTGTCCGTACACCGGCTTCACAATCAGCCGCTCAAAGCCATAGCCCGCAAGGCCCGTCACCAGCATGGCAAACGCCACAGCAAGCAGAACAGCGCCCAGATTAAGCGCAATGCTGGGGCTCTCAATCCACCCACCCAGCAGGCCCAAAATGGTAAACCCTGCAAAGGCTCCAAGCGAAATAAACGCCCCATGCCCGAAGTTGATCACGTCCATCAGGCCGAAGATCACAGTAAGGCCAGATGCCATGATGAAAATCATCATCCCCATCGCCAGCCCCGCCGCCGTCAGCGTCAACCAGGTGGAGCCGGAACCAATGGCGAGCAAGCCGATCAACATCAGCACAGGCACAAGCAGCAGCGGTGCCTTGGCTTCGATAGTCTGAGAGAGAGAAGGGCGCTCGATGCGCGGTTTAATCAGGCTGTCGCTCACTGGTGTGCCTCCAGTGAAAGTCCCATCAGCCTCTCCTGCAATCCGGCATCAGCTGCCAGCTCTGCCATGTCACCGGAATAAACAATCCGCCCGTCATCCATCACGGCAACGGTGTCTCCCACTGCGCGCGCCATGGAAAAGTTCTGCTCCACCAGCAAAATCGTGGTCTGCATCTCTTTCAGTTCTTTCAGGGCTGCAATCATGGCGTTGATGATTGCAGGAGCCAGCCCCTTGGTTGGCTCATCAATCAGGATCAACTTCCTCGGCTCAATGATTGCGCGAGCCACCGCCAGCATCTGCTTTTGCCCGCCGGAAAGATTACCCGCAGCACTCTGCCAGAATGTTTTGAGGGGAGGGAACAGGCCAAAGATCCATCCCAGCCGTTCCTCATCAATCGCACTGTTCCGTGCAGCCAGAAGCATGTTTTCATGCACGGTCAAATCGGTGAAGATGCCCATATCCTCCGGCACAAAAGCAATCTCACGCTGGGCAATGGCAGGTGTCGTCTCTTTCTGGATCTCCGCTCCATCAAACTGGATCGTCCCTTTTGAGGCCTGCCACAGCCCCATGATGGTCCGCAGCGTTGTGGTCTTGCCAGCGCCATTCCGCCCCAGCAGAACCGTGACACCACCGCGTGGAACTTCCAGATCAACGCCCTGCAAAATGTGGTAGGGGCCAATATGCGTGTGAACGCTGTTTAGACTGAGAAGAGCATCAGACATGCGCACCCTCTGTTTTCTCTTCAGGTGCAACACCTAGATAAGCCTGCTGAACCACCGGAGAGGCGATCACTTCAGTAGGATCCCCATCTGCCACCAGCTCTCCGTTGTGCAGCACAATTATCCGGTCAGCCAATGAGCGGATCACATCCATCTTGTGTTCAACCAGCAAAATCGTGCGGTCCTTGTCCTGCTTCAACTCACGGATCAGGTCCAGCACAACCGGCACTTCATCAACGCTCATGCCTGCTGTCGGCTCATCAAACATCAGCACCTGCGGACCAATGGCAATCATCAGCGCCACCTCCAGCTTGCGCTGGTCTCCATGTGACAGCTCGGATGTGATCTGCTCGGCCTTATCCAGCAAATGCACCTCTGCCAGAATGTGCTCTGCTCGTTGGATCAGCTCCACATGGCTGTCCGCCATGGAAAACAAATCCATACCCATCCGCTGATGAGCCTGCACCGCCAGCCGAGCATTCTCCCGAACGCTCAGGCCGGGAAACAGATTGGTCATCTGAAACGCCCGCCCGATGCCCCGCAGGGTCCTGTCGGCAACTGAAAGGCGCGTGATGTCTTCGCCATTAAACCAGACATGACCAGCACTGGCGGCTAATTGGCCGGAAATCAGGTTGAAGTAAGTGGTCTTGCCAGCACCATTCGGCCCCACAATGGCAGTCAGCGTTCCGCGATGAAAATCACAGGACACAGTATCTACAGCCACATGCCCACCAAAACGAATGGTCAGACCATGCGTACTCAGAACCGGCTTTTCGTCTTTCTGTAATTCCAAAGACCTGCCCTTTATGAGAGTTCATTTTGGGCGCGAAGGCTCGGGTTTGCCCGCGCTTTCCGCCGTGCCCAGAGGATGAAGAGGAAGGCACAGCCATACATGGTGATGCCGTAAATACCGGAGGCCAGACTGTATGGCGGCAATGCTTCGCCGTTCATTGCGATCAAAGCCCCAACGGTGATCCCAAGCGTGGCATTTTGGATGCCCACCTCCATAGCAATCGCAACACTGTCAGGATGCGAGAGCTTCATAAGCTTGGCGCCGCCATACCCAACCAGCAGCATCACAACATTCAGCAAAATAAGGACTGGCCCCAGTTCCAGAATGTTGGCCGTCAGCACAGACCAATTGGTGGCAATGGCTCCAAGCACGATCACTACAAACAGTACGGAAGCCAACAGCGACACTACTTTGGAAATTGCGGCGGTGAACGATGGCGCCATATGATTGACGAGAACCCCAATCGCAACGGGAACAGCCATAATCAGTGCCATGGAAATGCCAATAGACGTCACATCAATCTTGGGCATGGCCGCACCAAGAAAGTAGTTTGCGGATGCCGCTGCAAAAACCGGCACCGTCAACACACACAGCACACTGGTCACGGCTGTGAGCGACACCGCCAGCGCGACAGAGCCGCCGCTGAACCGTGTCAGCATGTTGGAGGTGACACCACCCGGGGCGAAGGCAAGCAGCATCACGCCAAACGCCATGGCCGGCTCCAACTCCACCACCTGTAAAATGAGAAAGGCAACAACGGGCAACAAAAGCAACTGCCCCAGCATGCCAATGCTGAACGCACGCGGCATCTGCACCACGCGTTTAAAGTCCTGCAGTGTGAGGGAGATGCCGAGAGAAAACATGATGAACGCCAGCGAAAGCGGCAAAAACAGCTTTAAGAGAATGTCCATGGTCTTGTACTTCGCTCTTTGAGGCCCTGATATTCCGTAAGCGGGACAATCTGCAACTGAGGATGAGGTCAGTAATCCTGCAAAACCCCCTCACGGCTCCAAAGCGTTATCTTTTGCGATTTAGGAGAGCGAGCGAGTAGCCCGCTCCCTCTCTGAGCTATGAAAACGGGGACCTACTGGTTCTGAACTGGGATATCCATGTCCTCAATCTTGAGTTCGCGCACCAGCTCAGGAATGCCCCATTCAACCTCTGGATCCACACGGATCTTGAAGTGATACATGGACTGCAATGCCTGATGATCCTCAGCGCGGAATTTCATCAGCCCCTTCGGACCTTCAAACTCCATGCCTTCCATCGCGGTGATCAGCTCTTCCGTATCCGTGGAGCCAGCTTTACGGATCGCCTCGACAGCAGCAATACCTGCCGCCATACCACCCGCCGTAAAGAAATCTGGCGGCGAGCTGTAACGAGCCTCATGTTCCTTCACCAGCCAGTCATTCACTGGGTTCTGAGGGATCTCGTAGTAATAGTAGGTGGCGCCTTCCATACCCGGCATGGCCTTATAGGCTTTCAGGGCCGCCAAAATGTTGCCACCCGTTGCGATCTCAATCCCGTGGCGTTCAGGGTTCATCGCGTTGATCTTCGCCAGCGGGTTTCCGCCACCAGCCCAGATCACAAACAAGAACTTGCGTCCTTCCTGACCCTTCAGAGCCTCAAAGATGCGCTGGGCACTCGCAGTGAAATCCTTGGTGTCCGTCGGTGCGTACTCCTCAAACACCAGCTTGGCGTTGGTCTTTTCAATTGCATTGCGGAAAGCAGCCACGCCATCACGCCCAAACGCATAATCCTGCGCCAGTGTGGCAATAGACGCCCCGTCCTGCCCAAGGGCAACAGCATTCGCAATCGCATCCTGAGAGGAATTCCGGGACGTGCGGAAGATGTAGCGGTTGAAGTTGGCGCCTGTGATGCTGTCAGCAACTGCAGGCTCCACGATCAGCAGCTTCTCGTATTCCTCGGCTATCGAGAGCATCGCCAGCGCAACACCAGAGGAGACCGGTCCAATTGCGAGATCAACCTCATCATCGCCATAAGCCTCGGCCAGCATGGCACGTCCAATATCCGGCTTGAGCTGGCTGTCTTTTTCAATGACCTCAATTTTGCGGCCATCAATCTCCATGGTCCCGCCGGTGGCATATTCCAGCCCCATCATCAAGCCCACATGAGATTGCTTGGCATAGGCCTCAAAAGGACCGGTTTTACCATAGACGTGGGCAATCTTGATCGGCTCTGCCGCAGAGGAAATATTTGATGAAACAGAAAGCGCAAACGCGCTGGCCGCTAGGCTAACCGCCGCGGCCCTAAGTAATTTATGCATAATGAAACCCCTCCCACGTTGCCCAGGGGCCTCCTTAAACGCAAACACCGTCTCAAAAGACTTCGCAAGCCTGCCCTCAAACAACGTAAATATAGTTGACGCATGTATTCAGGAAGGAGTCAATGATTACAGATTGAGCCAAATTGTTAAGATTTGAACGGATCACTTGTATTTGCTTATCCGGAAAATAAATTTCAGCTGTCCAGAATTTTATATCAAAAAATCGTTTTTCGTGATCAGGGCATCAGTCCAATATTTGCAATTACTCTTTGCAGTTTCAGTTCAAAAAATGCTTCTTGCGACTTACTGTAAGTTGTTGTGACTACTCCTGCTTTCACTGCGACAAGCTGACGGTCATACGCCATGGAAAAGCCGTATTTCGCCCTGTTTACACCTCAATTAACCGTTAGGCCGCGTCTCTCTGCAGGTGTGTCAGATAAGTGTTTGTTCACCATCTCTGAAAACCTGATGATAACAAGATCCTGATACCTTCAATAGCAATAAGAACACTGGTTTAACAGGGCGTCATTAAGTACTGAGTGCGTAGCAGTCAGTATTACCAAAATAACAATAAGTCCTGAAAAGGGATTATCTGCATATCACTATGCGGACAACTGAAGGGTGACCCGTTTCCATTGCTTGGTGGGTCCTCCTTGTTTCAAGGCAGGTTGTCTTGCCCCGACGATTTTAAAGGCCGTACCTCCCCCTCCCAATCGGCCTTTTTATGCCTGCTTTGTTTGGCACCGAGGTATCCTCCCACCTCGGTGCCTTTTTTATGAGCAGATGCAACCTTTGAATTAAATGGAAGTATCCTATTCATCTTAAAATTGCAAAATGTTCCTAATGCATCTAATTAGCTCTAACTTACGATAGGAGCTAATATTTTGAAAAATTATCTAAAATTATTTGTATTGCTAGGTGCTGCAGTTCTGTTGAGTGGGTGTGTAACCACACGATCTTCCTTGCCGGATTTATTCGTTGAGCAGGCGGATGATGTTGCGCGAGCAAATTACATCGACAAACATTGTCCTTCCATGGAGATGAAGAACCAGGACTTGCTAGCTCAATCCGCACTGCTTGTGTGCCTGACCAGCAAAAGGGCAAATAGGAAATGTGCTGTTAAAGAGTACATTACGATCTATGCGAAGCGGTATGAGCACTACACCAAAACGTACAAGGGAAAGACGTCAGCTCAGCTCTGCAAAATGGCGCGTGATGATGCTGAAATGAAGACCATGTTTCAAAAAGCCCGCAAGAAGAAAGCTAAGAAGAAAAGCTAGGCTTGGCGTAGCAAACTAGTGGTGGCACCGAGGCTAAGCCTCGGTGCTTGTTATTTAAGCGGGCTGTAAAGCTTTCGAGGAAACCAACTCAAAGCCTTCGTCGATCCAGCCGGTTATACCGCCCAGCATAATCTTCACGGGACGTCCCAGCCGGGAGAGGTTATAAGCCGCCTTGTCTGCACCGTTGCAATGCGGCCCAGCGCAATAGACCACAAAAACGGTGTCCATCGGCCACTTGGCAAGGTTCTCTTCCGTCAGATCCCGGTGGTGAAGATAGATCGCACCATCCACGTGTCCTTTCGCAAAGCGGACAGCACCGCGAACGTCAATCAAAACGAATTCTGCAGTACCATCGGCCAGGTCTGCCTGTACATCAGAACAGTCTGTTTCGAACTGCAGGATTGAACGGAAATGCGAGAGTGCCAGCTTTGGGTCAGCTGGCGAATATTCGAGCGCGCGTGAGGACATGTATTTCTCCAAATCTGCGAGGATGCTCCTGATTAGGGCGAGGAGCATCAAAAACACTTATTTTAAAGCAGCTTGCAGGAGTGGTGCCTCCGCAAACAGCCTTGGGTGATGACAGGAATTTCGCCTGCTCCCATAATCTGAAGAATTTCCCAGTTGCGAAAAACTGGCTCAAATGACTATATTCGTAAAAAATACGCCAATCTCTTTCGAGTTGATTTTTCCGATGGTCCAACCCACACCCTGCAGCCCAGAAGGCCCACTTGTCGCAACGCTCATCTATGACGGTTTGTGTACCTTCGAGTTCGGTCAGGCCTACGAGTTGTTCGGCCTGCCAAGACCAGAGCTCGGCGCGAACTGGTACAGGTATGAGACGGTCGCCATCGAGGACGGCCCTATCCGTGCTGCGGGTGGTCTGGAGATCAAAGCCGAAAAACAGCTGGATGCGCTGAATCACGCCGACATCATCCTCATCCCCGGCTGGCGTGGCATTGATACCCCGGTGCCGGAGGACCTGATTGAGGCACTGTGTAAGGCCTACAATCGCGGAGCCCGTGTTGCCTCCATCTGCTCTGGTGCTTTTGTACTGGCGCGCTCTGGCCTGCTCAATGGCCGCACAGCCACGACGCACTGGCGCTATGCCGAAGCGCTGCAAACCGGATTCCCATCCATCAATGTAGAAGAAGACCGGCTCTATTCAGAGACCGACAGGGTATTCACCTCCGCAGGCAGCGCAGCAGGCATTGACCTTGCGCTCCACATCATCCGGCAGGATTATGGCTCTCAGATCGCCAACAGCGTTGCCAAACGACTGGTTGCACCTCCGTTCAGGGAAGGAACGCAAACTCAGTTTGCAGAACAGCCTGTACCCGAGGAACGGGAAAGCAAACGCTTCGCAGCGCTATTTGAGGAACTGGAGAAAAAACGTGCCTACACCATGTCCGTGCCAGAAATGGCGGATCTGATGGGCATGAGCCAGCGCACCTTCATCCGCAAATTCTCAAAGGTAACCGGACTTGCACCCGCAGAGTGGCGGCGCACCAAACAATTGGAAACAGCCAAGCACCTATTGGAAGCGGAAGAGATGATGGACATGGAGAACCTTTCCCACCTTTGCGGGTTTGGCTCAGCAGCAACCTTGCGTCATCACTTCAGAAGCAAATATGGCACCACGCCAACAGCTTACAGGCGCCAGTTTCAAACCCGTCACGCCTGAAGGTACGCATTCATGCCATGCGCAGCAGAGCGACCTGTCGCAAACACCGCCTGCAGCAGATAGCCACCCGTTGGCGCTTCCCAGTCCAGCATCTCGCCCGCCACAAACACACCCGGCAGTTTGGTGAGCATGTAGTGCTCGTCGATTTCGTCAAACGAAATCCCGCCCGCGCTGGAGATCGCACGGTCAATGGGGCGCGGAGCAGTCAACTGCAACGGCAGAGCTTTGATACGCGCTGCTAGCTCATCAGCCTCAACCGGCAGCGGTCCTGCTTCCCGCATCAAAGCGATGGCGGCAGCAGGCAAACCGGTTGCTTTGCGCAGGAAGTTGCTCATGGATTGCTTAACACGTGGCCGCGCCAGCTTGGCCGTGAGCTTGTCAGCAGAGACATCCGGCTTCAGATCAATCTCAATCTGTGCCGTCCCTGTTGTAAGGATTGTATCCCGCAGATCAGCTGAGAGCGCATAGATCACGCCGCCTTCAATCCCACAGGCATCCAGCATGGCATCACCAACAACACGGCGATCTCCGTGGGAGATAGCTATCTTCTTCAGAGGAGTACCTTTGTGGCGGTCCTTGAAGTGATCCGAGAACGCAATCTCAAACCCGCAATTGGCAGGGAGCAGCGCGTTCACATCAATCTGCTTGTCACGCAAAGTCGAAACCCACGCTCCATCAGAGCCAAGCTTCGCCCAGGAACCACCACCAAGCGCCAGCAAGACCGCGTCAAATGCCTGCGCTTCAATGGGTTCATTGCCTTTTTGAAGCAGTAAACTTCCGGCTTCATCAAATCCGTGCCATCGGGTGTTCGCATGCAATGTTACGCCTTGCTGATCAAGCAATTTCAACCAGTTACGCAACAGCGGAGAGGCTTTGAAGCTTTTAGGAAACACCTTGCCGCTGGAACCTTCAAACGTCGGCTGCCCCAACTCTGCGCTCCATTCCCGCAAAGCAGAAGGAGGAAAATCCCGCACTGACTGCAACAGTTGCGCATGTGCAGGACGGTAGCGGCTCAGAAAAACCTCCAGATCCTCACTGTGAGTTAGATTGAGACCACCAAGCCCAGCCATCAAAAACTTGCGGGCAGGGGACGGGCGTTGATCAAAGAGGCTCACGCGCACTCCGGCTTCTGCCAGATGTTGAGCAGCAAACAGCCCGGCAGGGCCTGCTCCGATGATTGCAACATGCTTTGTCAAAGATCCATCCAGTCCGCTTATGGTCATTGAGGCTCCAGCCAATGACATTTACAGCTCTAATGCCTTTGTTTTCCGCCAATTACAAGCCGGAAGAGCGCTACATCCCACAGATGGAGAGCAGGGCACATCAGGGATTTTTACCTCCTTAAAGAAGCACCCCTGATATTAGAAGGAAGACTTCTAAGGAATGTACAGTCCCCGCACTTCAAGCTTTGCTGAATGCAAACAGTAAAGTGGGGGCCGCATTGAGAACTGCAATCGTAATGCCGCGTAACATGCATTTTTGCCAGTCTCGAGCCACATCAATAGATCTGTGCGCTCATGATCTTGCGCTTCATAGCCAGAACAAAGGCAACCTGCGTATTTTTGCAGGAGGCGAGGAGGATCTGTTTGAAGATGTTGATGTTTTTGCAGTGACAGAACCGGGTAGAAAGCCAACGCCGGCAAAGTTTTATGATCCGCTGTCAGAGTTTGGACCGCAACTGATCGTCGTGCATCAGCATCTGGAAACGGCGTTTCAGATCATCACCGACTTTCCCGGCACCCCTGTAATCTTGCACAGACATGGCAGGTTTGAGCGCAACAGCGCGTTCAAACGCTGGAAGTACACCCGCAAAATGAACCGCCTTGCCGGCATCATCTGGGTTGGCGAAGATGCCCGCAATAACTTCTGCGAAAATTTCACGGGTGTAAAAGCCCGCAGTGTGGTGGTGCCCAACGGCATAGATTGCGAGCTCTGGTCCCCAGCCCCCAAAGAAAACTCTGTGATCTATGTGGGGCGGGCAAGGGAAGACAAAGGCGTGTTCGACCTGGCGCAGGCTTGGCTTGCCTGTGCAGATCGTTTGGATCGGACGGGGTGGAAGCTGAACCTGGTACTGGCCGTTACCGACGAGGGAGAGCAATCAACGGCAAACTCTCTCCGGCAGATGCTTTCAAGCCACGCGGACAGTGTCTCGATCGAGACCAACCTCAATGCCTCAGATGTTCAAAAACGCCTCGCAAGATCATCCATCGCAGTGGTCCCCTCCATCGTGGCAGAAGGTTTTGGCCGCACTGCGATTGAAGCTATGAGCTGCGGCGCTGCGGTGATCACCACGCACTCTGGCGGCTTATGGGAGGCGGTGGGAGAAACTGGCAAGGTGATCAACCCAAGATCCCCCAAAGAGATTGCATCTGCACTGCTCGATCTAGCTGATAACCAGCCCCTGCGCGAAGACATGGCAGAAGCAGGACGGGAGAGAGTGCTTCGTCTCTTCAACATCCATCAGATCGCAGAAAACTACGATGACATGCTCATGAGCCTGTGGGATGACTTTGTCAGCGGCTCCGATAAAACACAGGGCCTCATTGACCACATGCTCGTGTCAGAGTGAGGTGAATGAAGACCGGGACTGGTACAGCAGGGCGAAGATCAGATCGCCCGCAACCCAGGAGATCAACAAAATGCACCCTGATCATGTGACAGTGGCTGTCCGCAATCTGGAGGAGGCGCGTGCTTTCTTCAACCTGCTTGACTTTGAAGAAGCAAAATCCCTCGTTATCTCCGGTCCAGTGTTTTCAAAGTACATGGGCATTTCGGACCTGGAAGCAGAGCACGTCACTTTGGTTCTGAAAGGCCATAGCCCCAGGTTCGAAATCCAACTGCTGCACTACCGCAATCCAGAGCCACGCACCGAGCCATACCCTGAAGACCTCTGCCGAACAGGCTACAATCACTTGTGTTTCGCGGTCGATGATCTGGAAGACAGACTGTCAAAACTTCAAGCCGCCGGGTTCAAAGCCCGTTCCGAAGTCATGGAGTTCAACGACAGAAAACTGGTGTTCCTGTTTGGGCCAGAAAAGATCACGATAGAATTAGCGCAGTGGACCAAGCCCACCTAAAGCGCAGCCCCGAAGAAGAGCCTCCTCGGTTCCAAACAGGCTATGCTGCAGGCACTAAACTGCGCAAGCACCGTGAGCGCAACGTCCCACCAGCAACGTCTTAACCGAACAAGAGATTTGATTAGTAAGGTGCAATCTTTGGTAGTTAAAGTCAGTGGTAAGGGAAGTTATGTTTCACAACAAATTACTATTCTTGCTTTCTCTGTTTGCTTTTATTGGCTGGAAAACAGCAGTAAGTTCGCAAACTCTTGAAGAATGTCGACGTGATCCTGTGGGGGGGGAATAGAGAAAATCTATCATCCTGCATCAAACTGGCGAATGCAACTGGTGATGGTCGTCTTCAATTTTGTCTTGGAGTAATATTTGCCAATGGTGAAGGGGTGCAGCAGGATTATGTTAAAGCACTTGAATGGTATCGCCAACCTGCAGCACAGGGCTCTTCTGGTGCACAATACAATATAGGTGTCATGTATCACAACGGTCAAGGAGTGCAGCAGGACTACGCAAAAGCGCTTGAGTGGTTTCGCGCAGCAGCTACGCAGGGGCATTCGAAAGCGCAGTATCATATAGGTTTTATGCATTACTATGGCCAAGGGATGCCTCAGGATTACGCTAAAGCCTTTGAATGGTATCGCAAAGCCTCAGTTGATGGCCTAAGTCGGGCACAGAATTATTTAGGTTTTATGTACTCTAACGGCCAAGGTGTCCCGCAAGATTATGCCAAAGCCCGTGAATGGTATCGCAAAGCTGCCACCAATGGTCATCCGAAAGCGCAGAATAGCTTAGGCTTAATGTATGTAAACGGTGCCGGAGTGTACAAAGACTATGCAAAAGCGTTTAGTTGGTTTCGCAAGGGCGCAGAACTTGGTGATAGTGAAGCCCAGAGCAATTTAGGTGTCATGTATCAATTAGGTGATGGGATACCAAGAGATTATGTAATGGCTTATATGTGGCATAGTCTTGCTGCAAAGCAGGGTAATAAATTAGCGATAAGAAATCGCACTGAAATCGTGAAGCATCTTACCCCCGAACAAATCACTGAAGGACAGCGCATGGTTCGTGACTGGATTAATGCCCACAGTGATTAAAAACTAAACCGCCTAGAGTTCACATAAGCACAACTCGCCCAAATATCGTGAGCGCAGCCTCACACCAACAACGCCTTGGCCGCTTCCTTGTAATTCCGTGCCTTCGCGTTCTCAACAAACAACAGTCCTTTCAGGTACTCCAATCGTGCCTTGGCCTTCTTGATACGCTGTGCCATATGCCGTGCCACCTTTGGCGAGATATGCAGGAAGCCGCGCTCCCGAAGTTCATCACGCAGGGCTTGGCCCACATCATTCGCCAGCGTGTCCTTGCTGAAATACGGCTCCTCTTCATCGTACAACCGCGCAACAGCACAGAGCAAAGCCATATCAGCCACCATCCGATAAGGGCGACCGTTGCGTGCAGTCACCTGACCGGGATGCAGCCGGTACCGGACAAGCCGCTCGTTGAGGGCACCAATCTTCCCATATTCCAGCAGGCGCAGATAAAGGTCGTAATCCTCCGCGCCATCAAAATGGGGGCGATAACCGCCAAGGGCCAACACAGCATCACGGCGAAACATAATGGTCGGGTGGTACAAACAGCACTTCTCAAACAGGCGCTTGCGGATCTCAACCGAGCTTTTCGGGCACTCCATCTGGTCTATGATCTGCCCGGCCTCATCAATCACGGAAACTTCTGTCCCGCACAACTGCCAGTCAGGGTTCCGGTTCATAATCCGAACCTGCCGCTCCAGCCGAAGCGACTCCGACAGGTCATCCGCATCAAGGCGGGCAACCAAGGGGCTCTCAATCACCGCAAGCCCGGTATTAAGCGCATTCGAGATTCCCTGACCTGGCCCTTCAAGAATCTGAAACCGGCCCTTCGGAAAATGGCCTGCAAAATGCTCCGCAATTTCCCGGGTTTCATCGGTGGAGGCATCATCCACCAACACAACAGCAAAGTCTGTGAAGCTTTGTGCCAACAGGCTGCTCAGCGTCTCTCCAAGCGTGTTTGCGGCATTGCGTGCAGGGATTAACACGCTGACAAGAGGGGCGGGATCCTGCTGTTGCTTTTCAGCCATTGAATAAGCCACCTATCTGCTTAAGCTCTTTTTGCCTTCCAGCTCAGGCTGCGAAGGAAGCTAAGCGTTTGTTGTGTTGCGTCGTTTCTTTGAAAAATCAGGAACATCGGGTGGAAGGCTGGGTCAGGTCTTATCCTGCCGTGCAGCAGTCGCCCCCCTCTGAGATGAATGAGTCTGTTCCAGAAGATCTGCTTCAATGGATTTCGCGACCCGCAGATATCGCCCAACTGCATAGTTGGTAGAGGCAATCAAACCCCACCAGCCATATCGGCAGTACCCGCGCACCAGATAGCCCTTCAGAAAGGCTGCGGGAAACTCATAGAGCAGCCGTGACTTCGGCATCCTGCGGCCCCGTCCACGCATCTCATGCACTTGCATGGTGGAATAGCGGTTCATCTTCTCAAAGTGGAAGGCGACGCTGGGAATACTGCGGTGGTCCATATGCCCCTTCAGCATGCCTATCTTGGCATCGCTGGGCGGACGAACCGTGTCATGCACCGAGCTGGCAGAAAAACGGCCTACACTCCTGCGGTAAAGCCGGATTTGCTTATGAGAGTAGGCGTGTTTTGCAGCGGTCGTTTCGTGAGGCCACACATCGCAGATGTCCACCTCCCAAAAATCGTTCTGCGCAAGAACAGAGGTCTGGAACAAGCCCACTATCTCATCACGCAGTGCAGGTGTGACCACCTCATCGGCATCAATGTTCAGGATCCAGTCATTCCGGCATTGGTCCTCACCAAACCGCTTTTGTAAGCCGTACCCGTTCCAGTCATTGTACAGCACACTGGCGCCCATGCGCTGGGCAACGGTGACGGTCTGGTCCGTCGACCCGCTGTCAATCACAATGACCTCATCAGCCCAGTGAATGCAGCTGGCAATCGTCTGCCCGATCCGGTCTTCCTCATTCTTCGCGATGATGAAAACAGACATTGGAATGCGGGCCTCATCAGATCGCTCGTCAGCGGTTGGCTTTCCTTGCTGGGCCCGCTTTGCTGCAATGTCGATGATTTTGCTCTGGGTGGAGATATCGGGCCTCAAACTCTTGGATTATCCGCAATAATCTAGAGTTTACTCCCCCCTACACATTCCGAAATTCGTCTAATATGAAGGACTGTTTTCACCCAATAGAAACCCATCAATATCAAATAAGGGAGATGACTGAGAAAGTCGTCGCGCACCGCCAGTCAAACCCTGCTCATACGGCGAGAGCAAACCAGAAACCATCACTCGGCTTGGGTGGAAAGGACTGTCAGATCGACAAAACCTAGCATAAAGTCCCTCGGATAGCCCCGTTCACTACAACTTCCGTATGATTGCATCTCGCGCGCAGGGGTGAAACGATTTGCGCGCATTTGAGAGCCGGGTTTGAGGCGAGACTTTCGGCACCCACTTTAATTTCTTTGGGAGAAGAAAATGGCCGCAATTATTGGTTGGGCACATACACCGTTTGGCAAACTGGCAGATGAAACCGTAGAGACTCTGGTCACAAAGGTTGCCAAGCAAGCGATTGCCGATGCCGGTCTCGCCGCTGAAGACATTGATGAGATCGTTCTGGGTCACTTCAATGCAGGTTTTTCCAAGCAGGATTTTACAGCAAGCCTCGTGCTTCAGGCAGATGACAAGCTGCGCTTCAAGCCAACCACCCGCGTTGAAAATGCATGTGCGACTGGCTCAGCTGCCGTGCATCAGGGCGTCAAATCCATCAAAGCAGGCGACGCCAAGTTCGTGCTTGTCGTTGGTGTTGAGCAGATGACCACCACGCCGGGCCGTGAAATCGGAGCAAACCTGCTCAAAGCCTCTTACTTGCCAGAAGATGGCGATACCCCGGCTGGTTTCGCTGGTGTCTTCGGCAAAATCGCAGGCATGTATTTCCAAAAGCATGGCGACCAGAGCGAAGCGCTGGCCCACATCGCTGCGAAGAACCACAAGAACGGCGTGGAGAACCCATACGCACAGATGCGCAAGGATCTCGGCGTAGAGTTCTGCCTCAATGAGAGCGAGAAGAACCCGTTTGTAGCTGGCCCGCTGAAGCGCACCGACTGCTCACTTGTGTCTGACGGCGCAGCAGCCATTGTTCTCACAGACACCACCACAGCGCTCTCCGCTAAAAAGGCTGTTGCCTTCCGCGGCATGGGGCATGCGCAGGATTTCCTGCCAATGTCCAAGCGCGACATCCTCAAGTTCGAAGGCTGTACGGAAGCTTGGAAGCGTGCGCTCTCCATGGCCAACATCACCGTTGAAGACCTGTCCTTTGTTGAAACCCACGACTGCTTCACCATCGCTGAGCTGATCGAATATGAAGCCATGGGGCTGGTGCCAGAAGGTCAGGGTGCGAAAGCCATTCTGGAAGGCTGGACCCAGAAGGACGGCAAATTGCCGGTCAACCCATCTGGCGGTCTGAAAGCCAAAGGCCACCCAATCGGTGCGACTGGCGTGTCCATGCACGTCCTCACATCCATGCAGCTGGTAGGCGAAGCTGGCGGCATTCAGGTGGATGGTGCAGAGCTCGGCGGCATCTTCAACATGGGCGGCGCAGCCGTTGCCAACTATGTGTCTGTGATGCAGCGCCTCAAGTAAACCCGGCAAAACCAGACAAATGAGTATCAGAGCCCCGGTCCGCCGGGGCTTTTCTTTTGCATTGTGGCCTTGCAGCTCACCAATCGCTAACTAAGCCCTCAAACCAACATCATCACGCCAATGTGATCGTGGTAAACCTCTTGTCTGACGCAAGGTTAGGAGAGGTGTGTCGATGCCAGGACAAGAGTCAGCCCCCAAGTACGATGATTGGCTGAAAAAAGTCTATTCAGAGATGAACTGGAAGTTCCATGATCTCGTTGGCGGTGGCCGGAAGAAACGCTCTGCAAGCGTCACCAGCAAAACCTCTGAGGCAAGCGCGGCGATTGGCTCGCAAGTGGACGAAGACACACCAGAGTGGACCACAGAACCTGATATCGCAGATTACATCGTTGAAGGCACACCGGCCGCGGAACGTAAGAAACGACCTCTCTCAGCAGCTTTGAAAGACGCCGGCATCAAATCCACCGAAGGCTTCACCCAGCGCCTCAACTCCTACCAGTCCCAAAAATCCCATTATGATGAAGACCCGTTGGGTGCAGCCTATGCGGACCCGGAGGCCGTCAAATGGGATCGACTGGTCAAAGGCACTCTGGGGGAGAGTGATAATAAAGCCCGGCAAATGGTGCTGATGCAGCACGAAATCGAGCTGAAAAAACAATCCCGTCAATTGACCCGCGAAGTGTTTCAGGATCAGTCAACCGCGCCCGAGTTCAGAGCCTATCTCCGTCAGGCCAGCGATACCCCTTCCAACCAAATGGACACAGCACAGCGCGAAACCATCATGTTCTTCAGCCAGAATATGAAGGTGTTGGGCAATGAGCTAGTGGCCTCAACCAAAGAGCTGATGCACGAAAAAGCCTTTGGCGACACCATGATGAAGACCCTGCATGAAGCCAAAGCCAATGCGGTGTCAGAGCGTGAAAAGAAACGACTGGCCGAGCTGGAAGAAGAAGCCATCGCCTATGGCACCGCCACCTCCAAGCAAATGGCCTTCGCGCTCAATTGCACCAACTGCGTGGAAGCTGCAATCAATCGGGGAGCTGAAGTCGAAGCAGCCGTCCTGCAATTGTCAGATGAGCGGCCCAAAGCTGTTTTCGCCACCTCTGGCTTACAGCGCACGGCAGAAGAAATGGTGCTGGCTCATCTGGACAAAAGCAACAACATGAAGAAGAGCCTGGCCTGGGCAGAAACGCAGCCATGGGCCCAGATGGTGAAGGTCAACATAAAAAAAGAAGGCCGCAACTTTTCCATCACATCAGAAACACGAAAAGCACCGGAAACACCGGCAAGCACCGGCGACCCGATGGTCGATAACCACGTGGACATGCCCCACAAGGCTGTAACCAAAACCGAGCTTGCAACCACGCCGGAACTGGTCTTCAACGGCCTTCGCTCAGGCCAGATGATGGCCTCCATGTCTCACCGCGAGACTGGTGAAACAGGACCGGACGGCAAACCGTTTGTGGGCATTCCCAGTGAGGCCTCCATGGCATGGGCCAAAACTTTGCTGACAGCTCAAAAAGAAGGACAGGACATATCGGATCAACTGCCAGACTATATGGAAGTGAAGGAAGTCTGGTACCGCGAAAACCGCTCTGGCCTCAAAGGGAAACTCAAACGCGGCAAGCCTGAAAAGAAAGTCCATGTGGTGACGTATAAGGAGACCTCGGAGTCTGTTCAGGCGGCCCAAAAGCTTCGCGCAGCACCCAAAAACATGGCTGGGGATCTGGCAGAGCTCGCAGATAACATTGCTGATCTGAAGGCAGATCAGGCCCGCAAAGCTGAAAAACTGAAAGCACATAAAGAGGAACTGGAGAAATTCCTCAGCTCCAAAGGCGAGGGCATGCTGGAAAGCTTCGGCGAAGCCCATGAAGCCTTCAACGCCCTGCAGGAAAACATTCTCCAGCAGGTGATCGCAAAAATGAGCAAGGGCACCAGTCTCAAGAACATCAAGAAATGGGCCAGCAAACAGCCTTGGGTAATGATGTTCGAGATCGAGTTCAAGCCTGACGAAAGTGGCAAGAAGAACCATTACAACGTCGTCGTTAAAGAAAAAGAGGAGGAAGTAGAAGAGACCGACGGAGCACCGGAAGGTGGCCGTACAGAAGCAGACGGCAGAACAAAAGATCAGGAAGCCTCACTGACAGGTGCGTTAGCCGCCCTCTCAAAGCCTGCTGTTCAAAAAGAACTGATCCTCAAATACACTGGCGAAAAGCACAACGGCGTACCTATCGTCGAAAAACCAAGCGACCTGGCAAAAAAATGGGCAGATATGATTATGAAGGTCTATGGCTCCAACGCCAAACTACCAGCCTATCTGGTGCTCAAGGATGTCGTCTACAAATCAGCTTCCCGAAATCTGATCCGGCGCGGTAAATACATCCCTTGCAAGGCCGTGGAGTTTATTCCTTCCGCCTTCAAGTAAAAGAAGCAAGCCAGTCTCACGACAACATCATTTGGATTTTCACCGCCCTCTGCTAGGTTCTGCGGGCGGTTTTATAGTTTGCATGTCTTCGGTTCGTTCGAAGCTCCCGAAGGCACATGCAAGAAAGGTATTTCATGGTCAAGCGTTTAGTGCTCCCACACGAGTTTCAATCCGTTTCAGAACAGCTCAACATGTCACCAGCCATCTTCTCGGGAAACCACATCTTCCTGAGTGGCATGACAGGCGCGGATATGAGCGGCCAGATGCCGGAAGACCCCGAAGCCCAGTTCCGCAACACCTTTAAAAAGATCGAATGCATCCTGCGTGAAGCCAACGTCGATATGGATGCCGTTGTTGAGATGACCAGCTACCACATCGGCCTGCGCGATCACTTCGAGCTGTTCGACACCATCCGCCTCGAGTTCTTCTCCAAACCCTACCCAGCCTGGACCGCCATTGAGGCCGCCGGCCTCCGCCGTGAAGGCGCCCTGGTAGAAGTCCGCGTCATCGTCAGCGCACACTATGGCGGGTGAGGTGGATCTGCATTCTTAGTTTGAATTTGTTAGTTTGGGATGATTTAGAAGATAACAGAGGGTGATAAGAACCATATGATGACCTTATGTTGCTTCATCTGATAAATGGCTCTGACTCTAAGTTGACCCCAATATCCTTTTGTAAGTGTGCTGGCAGATCACGTGCATCTAAACGCTCACTCCCTCTTTTCATTGAAAAGAAAATATCTCTAAATCCTTTAGCTAACCTATTGAAAATATTTGATAATACTTTGAATTTCTGAGCTTCAACGGTGAAATCTGCCATGCTTTTTCTCCTGCTGTTGTTGGGGAATTAATGCCGGAGGTTGCATTTACAGTCCAATCGAATATAGGGAAGAAAGCATAAGGAGATTTTATCAAAGATGCCGAACAGTCTGCCTCCACTCAACGCTCTTCGCGCCTTCGAAGCGGCAGCGAGACATTCCAACTTCACCCGTGCTGGGGAGGAGCTGGGAATGACGCAAGCAGCGGTGAGTTATCAGATAAAAGTGCTGGAAGATCGTGCCGGGAAACCCTTGTTCAATCGGGTAGGAAGACAAGTTGTTTTAACGGAGGCAGGTGCGCAACTTGCGGCAGTTGCAAATGAGGCTTTTCAGTCTATTCGTGCTGGCTTTTCGGCGGTGCAAGGAACGCAGGATGGGACACTGAAACTAAGTGTGGTTCCCACCTTTGCCATGAACTGGCTCTCGTTGCGTATCGGAGAGTTTCAGATGGCGAACCCCAAAATTGCTGTTCAATTGGAAGCCTCTGGCGGTGTTGTTGATTTTGCATCCTCTGATATTGATATGGGGATCAGAAACAGCCCTAAAAAGTGGCCTGGGTTATGTTGTCACAAACTAGCCGAAGTTACGTATACTCCCATGTTAAGTCCAAGACTTGCTGACAGCATTGGCGGTGTGAACAAGCCTGAAGACCTGCTGAAACTTCCCATTATTGATACAGGAGATCCTTGGTGGAGAAACTGGTTTGAAGCAGCTGGCGTGAAAGATCCCGATTTTTCAAATCAACCCGTTTCCCAAATGGGCACGCAAACTGTTGATGGAAATATCGCGATTGCGGGGCATGGTGTTGCGATTCTGACACCGTTGTTTCATTCAAGTGCGTTGCGGGATGGCCTGCTTATCCAGCCCTTCCCATTAAAGTGCACGGCTGAAAATCCAGTTTGGCTTGTTTACCGTGAAACGCAGAAAAACAACCCCAAAATAAAGCTGTTCCGAGACTGGATATTGAGCGAAATGGAAAAAGACAAGGCTGGCTATGCTGTCTGATCCTGTTTGGAAGATTTAACAGGATAAGCTGGAACTGATTTCATCCATGTCGCACTCTGCATTAAACGCGTGGTAGCAACCTGTAAAACGCGAAGAACCAGATTCTTTAAAATATGAGTTCGTCGAAATTGATAGGTTTTCATTTCTGGTGTTCGTTGCTCTAACGGATGGTAGGGGTATGTAGATTTATTTTCTCAATCAGCAAATATAATGTAAGCGTCCGGCGAACCCGACCTGACGATTCTAGCTTTGCTGCTCTATCGTACGTGTAGTTTTATCTGCATGGACTTTGATGATGATAGAAAGCCAAGGACGGCGCTGGAGTGACGATGAGAAGCG